>JAKAMQ010000041.1 GCA_021812805.1 Acidobacteriota bacterium | reverse complement strand
AAACGGCCACAAAGGACACAGAGAACACAAAGGCTGGGCTCACATCCCTCTCCCTTGTGCTCTTTGGGCCCTTTGTGTGGTTTGTGGCCAATTCGCTCCCATACAGCCAGAACAAAACGGCGGGGGTCACCCCCCGCCGTTGGCATGCGAGGCGCGTGCGCCTCAGGGCTTGTAGTCCACCGTGTACTGGGCCGAATTCCCATCGGCATCCACCACATTGACAGCCCACTGGTAGGTGATGCCGGTGGTAAGGGAGGTGGGGTTGGCTTGGCCATCGCTGTTGTAAGTGACCGAGGTCTGAGTGCTGGGCAGCCCGCTGATGTACCAGATCGTGCTGCCGCTCTGCCACACCCCGACCTCATAGGTATAGGGCAAGACCGTGGGCAGCGTGGCCGGCGCGGTCCAACTGAAGGTCGGCGTGGTGCCCGTGCTGGTGGGCGCCACGGGTGCCAGGTTCTGCGCAAAGGCAGTCAGAACCCCAGTGACGGTCACGGTGGGGGTTTCGCTGGTCCCATCGCTGTACCCCAACTGGAGCGGGAAGGCGTCACCGACCTTGGGCTGGATCCATTGCGTCCAGTAGGAGTACCGGTCCCCCTGGTTGCCCAGGCCCATATCCACCCAGGCCGGATTGGCCGCGGTGCCGAAATTCACGGCGGCGTTCACGGGAAGTTTGACATTGCCGTTCACCCGGAAGTTCAGCTGGTACCCCGAGCCCGTGTAGGTGCCCGTTTGCTGCCAGTACTGCGTATTGAGGACCGCAACGGCGTTGGCGCCCGAGAGGGTCAGGTTGGCCCCTGTGACATTGGCACTAGTAACAACCACTGAAGCGCCGTTGCTCCCTGTGTTGGAGAGGTCGCCCGTGTCAATGATGCCGTTGTTGTTCTGGTCGAGAATGCCGTAGAGGCCGTAGGTGCCGGCCGGCACGCCCGCCAGGGTGAAGCTCTGCGTGGCGGAGGGGGTCTGGAACCAGGTGATGAAGAATTTGTTGCTGGCCTTGTCCACCAGGGCCACGGCCAGGGGCCCCGTGGGGGTCACGGGCAGGGTGATGGTCCCGGACACGGTGTAGGCACCCGTGGTAGCACCCGGGGTGACACTGCTGGCTGCGCTCCAGGACCCATGGGTAGCACCCACGTTGCCACGGATCTGGAAGTAGTAGGGCGTGCCATCCGTGAGGCCATGGACGAAGCACATGGGGTTGTGGTCGCCCTGGGCCGGGAAGGTGAGCGTTCCCGCCACGGTGGCGAAGCTGCTGCTGGTGCTCCACTGCACATCATACGAGGTGGGCGTTTCCACCTTCGAGCCGTTCATGAGCGGCTGGTAGTTCACCAGGGCCCCGGTACTGAAGGGCTTGATGCCATTGAAGGAGGGGGCGGTGGACAAGGTGACGGCCGCGGGATCCACGAGGTTGAGGCTGTAGCCCGAAACCGGCGTGGAAGCGATCGTGAAAGTGATAGGCGAAGCGACGCTTGGATCATTGGCGTTCGCGTTGCCGAGGCCGATGGGGTCCATGTAGGCCGTCAGGGTCCAGTTGCCCGGAGCGAGGCCCCGGATGGTGAAGAGGGTTCCACTCGAAGTGGCACTGGCGACGCTGACGCTGTTCACCTGGCCGTACTGGCTCGTCGCTATCACGTAGACCCGGCCGGTCTGGGAGCCGCTGTAGGACACGGTGCCCGAGACGCTGTAGCCGATGGCGGCCTGGAAATCAGCGGTCACGTTGCTGCCGTTGACCACCACCGATGGGTAACTCGCCGGCAGGAAGCCCGCGCTGACGCCAGTGGTGCTGAGGCTGGGCGTCACCGTGTAGGTGCCATTTGCGAGGAAGGGGAAGGAGTAGGCGCCGGCAGAGTCCGTGTTCACGGTGGCCACGGTGGTCGTCCCCTGGGACAGAACGACTTGGACACCGGCGACGCCCGTGTTGCCCGAGTTCACCCGGTAGACATGCCCGGAAATCGCGTAACCCGAGCTCACGGTCAGGGTCAGCGTGGCGCTGGTCGCGGTCGCAATGCCGTTGGTGGCGATGACGTAGTAGGGGCCCTGGTTGATGGGCTGGACATTGATGAGGGTGTAGCTCGGCGTGGTGGTGGTGGCCACCTTGCTGCCATTGAAATACCAGTCGAAGCTGTTCGCGGCCGGTGTGCCGCCCACCACAACGGACATGGTGTAGTTGGTCCCCACATTGGCTGTACCCGATGTGGGCAGGTTCGTGGTGAAGGTCAGCGGGGTGCTGACGTTCACGGTGACCGTTTGGACTGCGGGTGTGGTGCCACTGCCTCCGGTGACGGTGAGGGTGTAGGTCACCGAAGGTGTAGTCGCAGGAGTCACCGTCAGGGTTCCCGGACTGGTGACCGACTGGGTGACGGAGGCATCACTGGCGGTGATGACACCCGTCCCGCCCCCGAACGTGAAGTTGAGGGTGACGGCGGTACCGGATACCACGTTGGTGGACGAGGCGCTGAAAGCATTGATGTAGGGCTCAACCACGGCCTGGATAGGTGCACTGCCGCCCGCGGCCATACCGGCCGCATTGGTGACCGACACGTTCAGCGAGAAGGTGCCCGCGGTCAAGGCCGAGTAGGTGATCGAGGGGCCGTTGGTGGCGGAGGTGATGCTGCCGCTGCCGGTGCCGTTGGCCAGGGTCCAGGCATAGGTGGCGCCGGTCTGGGTGGGCACCGAGGCCGTCAGGCCCGTGGCCCCCACCGCCACGACGTTGGGCGTGGCTGTGATGGCGGCATCGGGCGGTGCCACGACCGCAATCGGGAAGGTGCTGGCGGTATGGGTGGGATCCGCCACGCTGGTGGCGGTGATGGTGCAGGAGGCCGTGGGAGAGGGCGGAGCCGTCCACACGCCCGCGGCTGTGATGGATCCGGCGGTGGCGGTCCAGGTAACGCTGGTGTTCACGGCACCCGTCACCGTGGCGGAGAAGGTCACGGTATCACCCGTGGTCACGATGGTCCGGTAGCCAGTGGGAATGCCGATACCTACCGTCTGAGGTGTGATGGCCACGCTGGCCTGGGCCGTGTCACCTGCCGCATTGACGGCGGTGAGGCGATAGGTCTCTGCCGCAACAAAACCACTGCTCTGCACGGGGACAGGTGTTCCGCTCACTGGGCTCGTGGTGATGGCGCCCGAGGTGGTGCCCACCGAGGCCGAGACGTCATTCGAGAAGGTGGGGGTCACCGTGACCGTGGTATCGCCATAGAGCGGGCTGGTGTTGCTGGCGGTGATGGCGACCGTGGGCAGCGGGACGACGGTCTCTGTAAAGAGCGGCGAGGTCGCCGGGAAATTGGCCGCATTCGTCACAATGCAGATCAAGGTCAGGGGTGTGCCCGCCGCACCGGCGGTGTAGGTGATCTGGTTGGTGGTGCCACCCGCCGTGATGGTTCCGTTGGTGATGGTCCAGGCGTAGGTCATGCCGGTCTGGGCCGTGACCGAGGCGGTGTAGCCTGGCTTGGCGGCGGTCGCAAAGGCAGGTGCAGTGATGGTGGGTTGAACCGGGGCCGGAGCCACGGTCATCGTGGCCGTGGCGCTCTTGGTGGGATCCGCCACGCTGGTGGCGGTCACGGTATAGCTGCCGGGCGTCGAGGGCGCAGTCCAGACACCGGCCGAGGTGATGCTGGCCCCGCCGCTGGCGGTCCAGGTGACTGCCGTGTTCACCGCGTTGGCCGCGCTGCCCGTAAAGGTTACGACATCGCCCGTGGTCACGGTCTTGGCGGTGGGGGACACGCTGACGGCCACCGTCTGGGGCGTCACGGTCGTGGTGGCCGTGGCGGTCGTGCCGGCCATGTTGGTCACGGTCAGGGTGAAGGTGGTGGCCGCCTTGAGTGCAGCGGTCGTGTAGGACGTGCCGCTCATCACCGTCCCGATGCCGTTGTCAACGCTCCCAATCCCGCCTGTGAATACCGGGACCAGGTTCACCGTGGCTCCGTAGAGCGGAGTGGCCGTGCTGGGCGTCAGACTCGTCGCAACGGGAGCCATGACCATGGTCATGTTCATGGAGCCGGAGGCCGTGGCGCCCGCCGCGTTGGCGACCACGCACCTCAGGGACATCGCGGTGCCCGAGGCGCCTGCCGTGAAGGTGATCTGGTTGGTGCCCTGGCCGGCGGTGATCGTCCCGTTGGTGGCTGTCCAGGTGTAGGTCATGCCTGCCTGGGCCACGACAGAAGCCGTGTACGTTCCACCCAAAGTCACATTGGCGGGGGCGGTAATGGTCGGAGCGGCCGGCGCCGGAACGACGGTCACGGTGGCGGTGGCGGTCTTGGTGGTGCTGTGGCCGTTGTCCACCGTCAGGGTGTAGGTGGTGGTCGTCGTGGGCGTCACCGTGACATTGGTGCCGCTGGTGACGGTGCCCACGCCGTTGTCAATGCTGCCCGTGCCGCCCGAGAAGGCGAAGGCCAGGGTGGCGGTGTTTCCCACCGTGATGGTGGCGGGCGTTGCGGTGAAGCTGGTGATGGTGGGGTTGGGATAGACCGTCAGGGTGGCGGCGCTGCTGGTGACGTTTCCGGCGCTGTTGGTCACGGTCACGGTGAAGCTGGAGCCACTGTCCGCCAGGACGGTGGCGGGGGTGGTGTAGCTGGCGGAGGTGCCATTCGTGGTGATGGGAGTACTGGTGGTTCCAACCACCTTGTTCCACTGGTAGGTGAGCGGGGTCGAGCCCGCGGCCACCACGGAGAAGGTGGCTGTGGCCCCTTCAAGCACCGTCTGGCTGGCCGGTTGCGTCGTGATGGAAGGCGGCGTTGGAGGCGGCGGTGAGCTGTGGCCGCCCCCGCAGGCCAGGGTCGCGGGGAGCACCAGCAGGGCCGCAAGGGCCCACACTGCCTGGAATGCGCGTTTCAGGGAACCCATAAATGCCTCCATAGGATCCATCGAGAAAAGTGCGTGGGCCGACGATCGGTGACCACGCCATGACACAGGGGATGTCCGTACATATAGGCCCATTCCAGAGGGAAGGCCAGAGGGAAAAAAGAAAAAAATCAGGACATAGAATGGTCACTGTCATGGCACCTCGACTCCCATTCCTGTTCAATCCGGCCTCGGGTACTTCACCCAAGGACCCCGACGCCCTGCTGCGACTGCTGCCTCTTCATGTCAGGACACGAATTGAGTCTGTGTCGCTTGGTCCACCTTGGGAATTTACAGAGGCCATCGCCCAGGCGAAGGCCGCAGATGGCCCCCTTCTGGTCTGGGGGGGGGACGGCACAGCCCACCATGCGGCCCGGGCCCTGCTGGCGGCGGGCTGCCCGGTGCCCCTGGGGGTGCTCCCCGGTGGCAGTGGCAACGGGCTGGTGCGTGGACTGCGCACCCCGCTGGAGCCCGCCGGGGCCCTGCAGCGGCTGCTGGAGGGGCGGGAGCTGCGCCTGGATGTGCCCCGCCTGGATGGCACCCCGTTCTTCAACCTCTGCGGCACCGGGTTCGAGGCCGCGGTGGCCCACCGTTTCTCGACGCTGCAGGCCCGGGGGTTCACCGCCTATGCCCGGGCCACCTGGGAGCTCTGGCGCACCTGGCCGGAGGCCGGCCTCCGCTGGGAGGCCCAGGGCGGCGAGGGCTCCGCGCCGGTGACCGGCCTCCAGCGGCTTCGGGAGGCGTGGCGGGGCCGCGACCCCGAGCTGCCGGAGCGGGCGTGGAGCCTGTGTTTCGCCAACCTGCCCCAGTACGGCTCGGGCCTCTGGATCGCGCCCCACGCGGATCCCACGGACGGCGCGCTCCAGTGGGCCCGCCTCAGCCGCCCGTCCTGGTTCGATCTGCTGGCGGAAGCCCCGGTGCTGTTCCGGGAAGGGGGCCACACGCCGCTGCGCCAGGAGGGGCGCCTGCAGCGCGCCATCCTCTATCTGGACCGTCCTCTGCCCTGGCACCTGGATGGCGAACCCGCCCCCGAGCGGGATCGCGCCGAACTCACCCTCGAACCCCGGGCCTTCCGCATGCAGGTGACGGACGCATGCCCCTGGACATAGCCCCGTCCTACCGCAGGAACGGCCCCGCTGGGGCCGTTCCTGCGTCAAGGTGGAAACAGTTCAATACGGATACACCGCGGGCCCGGTCAGGCTTGGACCGGAGAATTCGGCACTGACACTGGGCTGAGCCCCCCACAGGCCCGCCACCACCTTCACCTGGGCCAGGTCCACGCTGCGAGGATCCCAGTCCCGGCGGATGGTGAGGGTGTAGGGATCGTTCTGGCTGGACATCCAGCCCGGGTCGTCCACGATGACGTAGATGGCTTCAGCCTCTTTGCCGGGATTGGACAGTGTCATCGCCACCGGCCGGTAGGCCACCGAGGCGTGGAGCATGCCAGGACCAGGCTGGCCCCATTTGTTGGTTGCCATCAACCGGAACCAGCCCAGGTTGGGGTGGTGGAGAGACACCTGGATCCGGCCCCCGGGAGGCACGGCGATGCCGTAGGCCCGCCAGCCCGCGGGGAACTGGGCATAGTCGGACAGCTGGGTCACGCCCGCGCCAATGGGGGTCACCGGAATGAAACCGCTGCGAGCCATCGCCTGGATTTCGGCCATGACGTCGCGGTGCTGCCAGTACTGGGCATCGGGGAACACCGTGCAACGCCTCCAGAGCGGCGGAGGAACCACCGTCCGGGTGCCCGGGTAGAAACGGACCACACGGCCCCCGACGGGCATGGGCGTGGGACGCTGCCCCGAGCCCTCGCCACGGAATCCGCCCGAAAGGCGGCTCCCGGCAGGCCCCATGGGCATGGGCGTGGAGAAGCGGGAACCCTCCTGGTCACCCCCCATGGGCATGGGCTGCATGGGCTGGGACCGGGGTCGGGGCACGACCTCCTGAGGGGGCGCGCCACAGAGGCTGACACCCAGCGCCAGCATCGGAATCACCTTGAAGGGAGTGCGAATGAGCGTCATGTCATGCCTCCATGTTTTTACGGGCGTCGGGGACGTCACAACATTGGATGCCAGATACATGCCGAAGGTTGCAGCAGGACGCTATCCTGGCTTCAACCAGCATCGGGGGGCGCAAGGTGTTCGGCAAGATCCAGCACATCCATTTCGTCGGCATCGGCGGCATCGGCATGTCCGGCATCGCGGAAGTGCTGGTCAATCTGGGCTACCAGGTCTCCGGCTCGGACCTCAAGGCCAGCCCCACCACCACGCACCTGGAAGCCCTGGGTGTGGCGATCCGCATCGGCCATGCGGCGTCCTGCATCGAAGGCGCTCAGGTGGTGGTCATCTCCAGCGCCGTGCGGGGCGACAACCCCGAGGTGGTGGCGGCCCATGCGGCGAAGATCCCCGTGATCCCCCGGGGGGAGATGCTGGCCGAACTGATGCGCATGAAGTACGGCATCGCCGTGGCGGGCTCCCACGGCAAGACCACCACCACCAGCATGATCGCCCAGGTACTCAGCCAGGGCGGGATTGATCCCACCATCGTCATCGGCGGCAAGCTCGGCACCATCGGCAGCAACGCCAAGCTGGGCAAGGGGCCCTTCCTGGTGGCCGAGGCAGACGAAAGCGATGGCAGCTTCCTGCTGCTGAACCCCACCCTCGCGGTGATCACCAATATTGATCGCGAACACCTGGATCACTACCGCGACCTGGAGGAGATCCAGGAGGCCTTCGTGGCCTTCGCCAACAAGGTGCCCTTCTATGGTTCGGTGTTCCTCTGCCTGGACGATCCCCATGCCGCGGCGGTGCGGCCCCGCCTCAAGCGCCAGGTGCGCACCTACGGCACCCATCCCCAGGTGGACCTCCGCGCCCGGGACATCCGCCAGGAGGGCTTCCGCACCCACTTCAAGGTGACCGCGGATGGCGAGGATCTGGGGGCCTTCAGCCTGGGCGTGCCCGGCCACCACATGGTGCTGAATGCCCTGGCGGCCCTCGGCGTCGCCCTGGAGCTGGGGGTGGAGCGGGATGTGGTCCGCGCCAGCCTGGCCAGCTTCACCGGGGCTGACCGGCGCTTCCAGCGCAAGGGGGAAAAGGATGGCGTCCTGGTGGTGGATGACTACGGCCATCACCCCACGGAGATCGCCGCCACCCTGGCCGCCGCCCGGGCCGGATTCCCGGATCGCCGCATCGTCGCGGCCTTCCAGCCCCACCGGTACAGCCGCACGCGGGCGCTCCTGGAGGAATTCGGCACCGCCTTCTTTGAAGCGGACCGGGTGGTGGTCACGGACATCTATCCCGCCGGGGAACCGCCCCTCCAGGGCGTGGATGGTCCCGCCGTCGTGGAGGCCCTGCGGACGCATGGCCAGAAGGATGTGCACTTCGCGGGGCGGGTGGAGGACCTGCCCGAGCGCCTGCTGGCTCTGACCCAGCCCGGCGATCTGCTGATCACCTTCGGCGCCGGTTCCATCACCCAGGTGGGCGGCCGGTTCCTCGATCTGGAACGCCCGGACTAGGTGCTGCCATGAGCCTCCGGTTCACCCTCGCTCTCACCGGCGCCAGCGGATCGGCGTTCGGCGTGGCTGTGCTCCGGCGGCTGTCCGCGAACCCGGAGGTGGAACAGATCGCGCTGCTGCTCTCCCCAACCGGAAAGCGCTGTCTGGTGGACGAGACGGGCCTGGCGCCGAAGGATCTGGCGGCCCTGCCCAAGGTGGGACTGCGGGACGAACGGGATCTCGGCGCCGATATCTCTTCCGGCTCCTTCCGCCAGGACGGCATGGCCCTCGTGCCGTGCAGCGCGGGCGCCCTGGGACGCATCGCCGCGGGCGTGAGTGAATCGCTGGTGAGCCGCGCGGCGGATGTCTGCCTCAAGGAGCGGCGCCCGCTGGTGCTGTGCCTCCGCGAGACCCCCCTGAACCGCATCCACCTGGAGAACATGCTGCGGGTCCACGATGCCGGCGGGGTGATCATGCCGATCATGCCAGGCTTCTACAGCGGCCCCACATCCCTCGATGACCTCTTCGACACCTTCGCGACCCGCGTGCTGGACCAGCTGGGCCTCCGGGAAGCGGATTCCCGGCGGTGGAAGGGTTAGCCCACGCCTTCCAGCTCCGCGGCGGCCTCCCGCTGGGCGCGACGGGTGGAGAGGAAGGCCCACAGGGCTCCGAGGGCGCCCGTGGCCGCGCCCACGGTCGCCAGCAGCGCCATGCTGCGCCACGAGAAGAAGCCCAGGCGGGCGAGATCCACCAGCAGGGGGGACAGGCCACCCATCCCCCGTGCCAGAGGCCACCAGAGCGCAAAGAGGCCGCCCAGCGCCAGCAGGCTCCCTCCCAGGCCGAGGGCGGCGCCTTCCAGCACCAGGGGCGTGCGGATGAAGCCCTCCGAAGCTCCCACCAGGCGCATGATGACCACTTCCTCTTCCCGGGCGAGGATGCTCATGCGGATGACGTTCCCGGTGGCGAAGCCGGCGGCGATGAGCAGGACCAGTCCCAGGGAGGCCAGGGCGGAACGGGCCATGCGGGCCATGCGCTGGAGGTTCTCGAGGCGCTCCTGGTCCACCAGCACATCGCCGACACCCGGCAAGCCATGGAGGCTCGCGCCCACCTCGGCCGCCTTCCGGCCGGCCGCCAGATCGGGGCGGAGGTTCAATTCCAGGCTCTCGGGCAGCGCATCGGGTCCGGCCCCCTCCAGCAGGACGCCGGCTTCGCGGGTCGCGGCCAGGAAGGTCTTCCGGTTCTCCTCGGCGCTCACGCGCCGGACCTGGGTGAACCGCGGATCCCCCTTGAGTTGCGCCAGGGCCTGGTCGAGGGTCTGTCCCTCGGCCGCATAGACCACGATGCGGGCCTGGTTCTCCACCTGCTGCACGAACCGGTCGAGGCTTTCCACCAGCAGCAGGCCGCCCCCGGCGAGCAGCAGCCCGGACGCCAGGGTGAGGACCGCCAGCAGATACTGGCCGCGGTGGCGGAACAGATCCCGCCAGACATCCTGGAGCAGCAGGCCGAACAGGCGGAGCTGGGTCACGCGGCGTTCCCGTCCAGCGCCACCCCGAGGAACGTGGTGGTGGAGGGACTCACCGTCACCACCTTGGCGGCGGTGCCACCCAGGGGCGACTTCCAGAGGATCAGGCTCGGGTACCCCGTGGCCCCTGCGCCCCGCAACCCCACGAGCCAATCCTTGGTGCCGGGATGGGCGATGACTCGGAGATCGGGCTGATCCGCGGCGCTCCCCAGCGTCTGGGTGGGGGCCTGGTTGTAGGCAAGGCCGAACTGGCCGGTCTGGAAGACCTCCACTGGAGCCCCGGTTCCGCCGGAATCCGTGTTGTGGCGCGCCACATAGAGGTTGCCGTTGGCGGTATCCAGCGCGAGGCTGCCGTATTTCCCGAGACCCGTCGTGCTGCCCAGGATCACCGAGGAGGCCATGAAGGCGCTTGCGGTGCCTTTGCGGAGGCGGGGGCCGGTGAGGGAATCAGGGCCGACAGGATTGCCGTCCTGGACGTAGCCATAGACCGCGCCCTGGCCCGCCGCCACCCCGGTCCCGCCAGTGTCCCCGGAGGTCTGGAGCGCCTGGAGGCTGATGCTGGCGTCCTGGTACTGGAGGCTGGCGGTCGGCACCACCCAGATCTGGGTACCACTGTCTCCGTTCTCGGTGATGTAGAGCGTGTCGGTCTGGCTGTCCACGGCCACCTGCCCGAAAGTGCTGTTGGTGAGGCGCCCGGTGCTGGCCAGGGAAAACGAGATGATGTCCGTGCTCGGGATGGAGCCGGTCTGGGTCCGCACCTGGGCGATGCGCACGATGGAGCCCGAATCCGACACCAGGTAGAGCAGGCCCCGGCTGCTATCCATGCACATCCCGCCCCAGGCCAGGTTGGTGACCTTGGTGAGCAGGTTCGACGAGAGGGTGCGGTCCGGCGCCGGCGTGGAAGCGGCATCGTAGAGCGTCTCCAGATCGTTCCAGACCATCACCGTGCTGGTGGAGGCATCGAAGGCGTAGATGCCGACGCCGGCGGTGCTGCCCGACGTCAGGGCATTGACGCAACTGAAGGAGAACGCCAGCAGCATACAGGCGGCAAGGCCGCGGAACACACGGGGAAAGGTCATGGCGCAGCCTATTTGGAGAACAGAGCCTTGAGCTGGGCATTCAGGAGCCGGACCAGATCCGCATCGCAGCCGGCATCCACCGCCCCGCGGGAAATGGAGAGCGCCAGCCCCTTCACGGCCTCCGGGCCTTCGCCGGCGATGATCTGCTGGGTGGACTTGGCCTGGAGCCGGTTCACCATTTCGTGATGGGCATCCGGCAGCACCAGCTTGGCCGCCTGCGCAATGCGCTGCGTGAAGGCCGTGAGCTTGGCCATACGCACGGGATCATCCGGTGCGGCGGCGGGCTTGGGTGGCACCAGCGGGGGAGCATCCGTCGCCACGCCACCGCCGACGGTCTCGGGGATGGGCTCATCCGCCTGGGGGAATCCCTGGAAACCTGCCACGGGACGGGGGGGCGGCGACTGGAGGCGGACGATGGCGGTTTCCTCCTCCTGCGGCTCCGGGTTGGGAAGCGGCGCAAAACCCAGGCGGTCGGCCACGGGAACCAGCGCCGGCTCCGGAGCGGCCTCGGGAGCCGCGACCTGGGGAGGCCGGCCGGATCGAATGCCCTTGAGCACCACATGCCCCGCCATCACCAGGCCGTAGAGATCCTTGGCCACCGTGAGCACCGGCTTCTGGGTGGCCTCGGCCAGCTCCGCCACGCTGTAATACCCCGTGGCGAGCCCGAGGAGCCGGGCCTCCCGGGGATTCACACCATGGGGCTCCTCGCCCGGCAGGAGCGTGGACTGGGGGTAGAGATCCACCGAGGGCACCTTCTGGCTGATGACCCGCCACTCGTCCATGCGGCGCCCCAATTCCATCAGCAGGGAGGCGTTGGGTTTGGTGATGGTGGCAGGCACGTCCTGCCCGCCCTCCTCAAAGCGGTAGCTGCCGTCCAGCCACAGCGCCACTTCCATGAGCGCCTCGAAACCCTCTCCGTGGTTGGTGACCGCATGGACGATCCGGCCATCCTTCAGGTAGATGCGAGCCTTGGCGGCATCCTGCTGGACGTGGAAGCAACCTGATTTCCCACCCTGGCTGACCAGTTGGATGATGTCCGGCAACGGGGCCTCGCGCATGGAACCCTGGATGACACCCTGAGACATGGGCAGTTCCTCTCCAAAATTGGGCGGCCTACATGGATTTGCGTATCCTACCACGGAGTGGGCCCTTCCCCCGCAGCACCGCATCAGCCATGCTGGGTGGCCTATGGAACGCCGACCCGATTCTCCCTTCGCTCCCATCGAGGACGCCATCGAGGCCATCCAGCAGGGCCGGATGGTGGTCGTGGTGGATGACGAGGACCGGGAGAACGAGGGCGACCTCACCCTCGCCGCCGAGCATGTCACCCCCGAGGCCATCGCCTTCATGGCCACCCATGGCCGAGGTCTCATCTGCGCGGCCCTCGAAGGCCCCCTGCTGGACCGCCTCCAGATACCGCTCATGGTGCGGGAGAACACCAGTCCCTTCGAAACGGCCTTCTGCGTGAGCGTGGAGGCCCGGGAAGGCACCACCACCGGCATCAGCGCTCAGGACCGGGCCCGTACCATCCAGGCCCTCACCGCGGCCGACGCCAAGCCCCAGCACTTCGTGAAGCCCGGCCACGTGTTCCCCCTCCGCGCCCGCCCGGGCGGTGTCCTGGCCCGCACGGGCCAGACCGAGGCCAGCGTGGACCTGGCCCGCCTGGCCGGCCTCCATCCCAGCGGCGTCATCTGCGAGATCATGAAGGATGACGGCACCATGGCCCGGGTGCCGGATCTGGTGCCCTTCTGCCAGCGGCATGACCTCCTCATGGTCACCGTGGCGGATCTGGTGGCCTACCGGATGCGGCGCGAACCCCTCGTGGCCGAACGCGAGGTCCGCGAGCTGGCCACCGCCTGGGGGACGGTCCGCCTCCACCGCTTCCAGAGCCTCCTGGACGGGGGCACCCATCTCGCCTTCGTGCTGGGCGATCTCGCGACGGGCGAGCCCCCCCTGGTTCGCGTGCACCTCGAAACCCTGCCGGATGACCTGCACGGCTTCGGGGCCGGGCCCTTCCAGACCGCCATGGAAGCCATCGCCCTGGAAGGACGGGGCGCCCTCGTCTATCTCCGCCGCTATGGCCACACCCAGGGGATCCTGGACGAAACCGACCCCCATCAGCCGGCCATGAGCGACCGGGATTTCGGCGTGGGCGCTCAAATTCTCCGGCAGCTCGGGATTGGAAAAATGCGCCTGCTCAGCCGGCATGAAACCAAGTACATTGGCCTCCGGGGCTTTGGACTCGATATTTGCGCCCATGTGCCCCTGGCACCGCCACCCGCTCCCATGGACCCCCATTGATTGACACCACGTTCTTGACCCAGTCCCCCCTGTTCAGGAACCTGGACGAGGCGGAGCGCGCCCAGATCCTGATCATCGGGCAGGTGCGGACCTACCAGGCAGATGAGGTCATCTTCCGGGAGGGGGATGCCGGGGACGGGTTGTTCATCGTGATGAAAGGTTCCGTCCGGATTTCCAAGCGAAGCGCCACCGGCGAAGAGGCCCTGGCGGTCCTGGAATCCCCCGCCTACTTTGGGGAGATGGCTCTCATAGACCTGTCGCCCCGGGCCGCGGATGCCATCGCCAACGAGAGGTCGGAACTCTTCTTCATTCCCATGAAGGATCTGCGCGCGCTCATCGAGGTCCACCACCAGATGGCCCTCAAGATCCTCTATTCCCTCTGTGAAGTGCTCGCCCAGCGGCTCCGGGAGACCAATGAGCGCTACATGAGCATCTTCACCATCGCCCAGTGGGGCGGGGCCCAGCCCGAGGGCCCCATCCCCGTTCCCTGAACCCGAAAGGAGTCTCCATGTCCGATCTCGTCGCCCATATCACTGACGCCGATTTCCCCAAGACCGTATCCGAGGGCGTCACCCTCGTGGATTTCTGGGCCCCCTGGTGCGGCCCCTGCCGCTCGATCGCGCCCGTGCTCGACGAACTGGCGGGCGAGCTCCAGGGCAAGGCCAGGATCGTGAAGATCAACGTGGATGAGAACCCCCAGGTGGCCGGGCAGTTCGGCATCATGAGCATCCCCACCCTGATCGTCTTCAAGGATGGCAAGCCCGTGAACAAGATGATCGGCGGCCAGCCCAAGCCCCAGCTCAAGGCCTTCATCGAGAGCGCGTTGTAGGAGGCGATCGGCGCTCGGTTGCTGATTGAAGCGCCGGGGCGACCCGGCGCTTCCTTTGTGAGCGGTCGTCAGCCCTCCCCTTCGGGAGGGGGGTTCCTGAGGTCAGCCATCTCGGAGGCCAGGTGTCCGAGGCATTCCGGACAGATCCCATGCGAGAACGTCGCCTCGGACCGATCGCGGATATAGGTCTCGACCTGCTCCCAGTAGCCCCGGTCATCCCGAACCCGCTTGCAATGGGCGCAAATGGGGATCAGGCCGTGGAGCGTTTTCACGCGCTCCAGGGCCTGTTTGAGATCTGCCACCAGCTCGGCGCGCTCCCGCAAAAGGGCACGGTCCTTGACCCGCAGCCTCGCGAGGCTCCGGAGGAGGGCGCGGATGAACAGCCAGATCAGGGTGCCGAAGAGCCCGCCCGAAAGGGCCATGAACAGGTTCCCTTCCAGCGAACCAGGCCCCATCCATCTCCAGAAACTGCCGGCCCACAAGGCCAGACTGCCGGCCTGCACCAGCCAGAACCGCCAGGGAGACCGGAAGGCCACCCCGGCGCAGACTTGGACCAGGATGAAATTCACGATCTGGTCCGAGGTCCGAAAGCAGGCGACGAGGAATACATCATTCACCAGGGCGAGGCCCACCAGGAGGAGGCCCAGGGTCTCCACACCGCGTAGCCAGCGCCGGAGCGGTTCAATCAGCCCGCCGGCGCCGAGAAAGAGGACAGCGGCAAGGGCGGATTCCCCCGCCAGGGTCCGCGAAAGCCCATGGGCGGGGCCCAGCACCCAGCGCCACCCGGTCAGCAGAAGATAGAATCCGCCAAGACCGTAGCAGGCATTCCGGTAGCCCCGCAGCAGCTGGGCGTCCACCCGCTGGGCGAACTGGGCGCCCCGCCTCGGGGCAATCCCCCCCTGCGGGTCCACAGGGTCCGGCGCAGCAGAGGTCTCTCGCGAGTACATACTCCCCGTTTCGGCATTCGGTGGCTGGGCTCCAGTCCGGATCTATTTCCGTCGCAGCACCAGACGGACCTGGTTGCCGTGTTCGTTGAAATGCACCTCGTCCATGATCAGCTGGATCAAGGGGAGGCCCCGGCCGAAGTTGGCGCCCAGGTTCGAACCGGCCGGTGGCGTGGCCAGGTGGCTGGTATCGAAACCCGGCCCTTCGTCCGAGATCTCAAGCTGGTAGCGCTCGGTGTCCAAGGCGAGCTTCACCTCGATCAGCCGCGAGGCGTAATGCTCATCCGCCAGGCGGGCGGCGCGCAACGCGGTATAGGGATCCTCAGCCACGAAGAGATCCCCCTTCAGGCTGGAGTCCAACTCAAGGTTGCCGTGCTCCAGCGCATTGACGAGCGCCTCGTGAATGGCCATGGCGATGACATCGAGGTTCGCGGGAGAGGCGAAGCCCATGGGCACCATGCGATCGGTCAAGTGCCTGAGGAGGCTCGGGATATCCAGCTCATCCGAGCGGAAGAGGAAGTGCCGGCGCTCGTTCACGAGCCCCCGCAGGCCGTCCTCCCCCAGCCGGAGATCCCGGTGGAGATCCACCAGGTGGAAGACGCTCTGGACCAGATCCCGCAGGGCCAGGGGCTTCACGAAGAGGTTGGCGGCGCCGAGGCGCAGCGCCTGGATGGCATACTCCACGGACGCCTGGCCGGTCATGAGGACCACGGGCAGGCGGGGGGCGATCGCCTTGACCTGCCGGATCACCTCGAACCCATCCATCCCATCCATGTTGATGTCCGAGATGACCAGATCGAAGGGAGGCGCCCCGGGGGCGCTGAGCCGTGTGAGCGCCTGCTCGCCATCGGAGCAGGCATGCACGTTCATGCCGAAGTGCCCGAGGGCCGATTCGACGAGTTCCAGCACCGCCCGGTCATCGTCAATCAGGAGGATGTGGGTGCCCTTGAGCGGCATGGCAATCTCCCGGGGATGTGCCCGCATTCTAGCGAGGTGAGGGCAGATGCGCTTCGAGAAGGGCCAGGGTGCGGTCCAAGGCGCCAGAGAGGGCTTCCGGAAGCCGGCCGGCGCCGGGAACCGGGCGCAGGGGGGCTCCGTGCAGGGCCGTTCGGATGGCGTCCGCAAGGTCCGTCTCACCCACGACGCGGATACCTCCTTCCGTGACGAGGGACGGCACCAGGTCCTTGAAATTGTCGAAGCCAGGTCCAAGGAGGGTCGGCACCCCCGCGCGGACCGGTTCCAGGGGGTTGTGCCCGCCCCGTCCCCGCCATCCGCCCGCCACCAGGGCCAGGGTGCCTTCCCCATAGGCTGCGGGGAGTTCCCCGAGGGTATCCAGCAGCAGGATCGCCACCCCCCCCCAGGGGGCCGGAAGGTCGGGCCAGACTCCGGAGGCCCTCCGGAATGGCAGGCCCCGGGCCAGGAGCGCGGTGGCCACCGCCTCGAACCGGCGCGGCTGGCGCGGGGCCAGGATCAGGCGGAGACCGGGGATCTCCGCGCGGACAGCCTCCCAGGCGGACAACACCAGGTCTTCCTCTCCCTCCAGGGTATTGCCGGCCACGAGGACCGGGAACGGGGCCCAGGCCGTACGGAGGGGCGCCCAGCCCGCATGGAGCGGCGACGGTGGCGGCAGGTCGGCCTTGAGGTTGCCCCCCAGCTCCACCTTCGGCGCCCCCAGGCGGCGGAACGCCTCCCCACTTTCCGGATCCCGCGCGGCCACAAGGGTCAACCGGGAGGCGGCACGCCGCAACCAGGGGCCACCCCGGGCCAGGGATCGCTCAGTAAGGCGGCCGTTGACGATGCAGCGCGGAACCTCCCGAGCCTCCAGTGTGCGCAGGAGGTTGGGCCAGAGTTCCGTCTCCAGGGCCACGAACGCGGCCGGTGGATGGGCCAGGAACGGTTCCAGCCCGGCCGGATCATCCAGGGGGAAGGCGCCGCCGGAGACGCGACCCGAGCCCGCATCCCAGGCCGGCAGGCGCTTCCCGAGCAGGTCCAGGCCCGCAGGCGTGCCGGTGGTGATGTGGATCCGGTGCCCCAGTTCGCGCAGGCGGCTCAGCAGGCCATCGCCCAGAAGCAGTTCGCCCACGCTCACGGCGTGGAGCCAGATCCAGCCGCCCGCCGGAAGCTCCGGCACGGTGGCCTCGAGCCGCACACGCCAGCTCTCGGTCACCCCTCGGACACAGGCGCGAGCGCCCGCTCCTGCCAGGGAGACCGCCGCCAGATAGCTGAGGTCCAGGGCATCCACGATTCCAAACTCTCACACATTCGGGTTCGCGGGTGGAGATCGGGACCACCCGCAGCCATGGCAGCCCGCTCCATGAGGGCTGGCTCCGCGATGGCGCCGTGATCCTCCTACCAGACCTGGAAGGAGCTGAGGAACAGGTCGGCCAGGGTCGCGGAATGGCCTGGGGCGCTGATGATGAGCAGCTGGTAGAGGCGCTTGCCCTTCAGGTACTGATGCAAAGTGTAATGGTACCCCTTGGGGCCGGAGGCCGTGAAGGCGCGGCCCGGGATGCCGTTGAGACTGGTCGGCGTGTCGGTGAGAAGCACCGCCTTCGCGGCAGCCAGGGCGCTGTCGCGCGTGTTCGCGAGCACGGACTGCGGGTCGCCGATGGCGAAATTCGCAGGGTAGTCGTTGTAGCTCACCATGTAGGTGATGTTGCTATCCTCCAGCTCCACCCAGGTCACATGGATCGTGGTCGAGCCGCCGCCTTTGAACTGGAGGACCTGCGTCTTCTCCTTGGGTACCCCTGCCAAGAGCACACTGAATCGCCCGTCCTGCGAGGTGAAGGTCTGGGAGGCCGGCACCCCTGGAGTACTGGGTTGCGCCTGCAAGGAAACAGGGGCGGCCACCAGAAGGGCGAAGAAGAACCCGGGGTAGAACTTGCGCATGATTCACCTCGGTGGGGGATTTTCATCTCGGATGAAACGGGTGGACGGGGGATTCAAGCGGCCTATGCCGACGCCCGATGATCGTCGTTTTTGCCAGTCTAGACCTCCCCGCATTAAAACCAATCAAGACATCAGGGGGCCGGTCAAGGTGGGCGGGTTCTGCCTCAGGATGCTGCCCCTGCCGGCTTCGGATCCCGCACCCTTCGATGGAGGTCCACCGGGCCGCCCGGCATCATGGAGGGATGACGGCCGCCGCCCCCATCGACATCCTCATCGTCACCGGGCCCCTGGGGGCCGGAAAGACCACGGCCGTGAACCACCTGCTGAAGGGCGAGGTGGCGGCGGGCCGCCGGGTGGCGGTGCTGATCAATGAGTTCGGCGCCGTGAGCGTGGATGGCAGCCTGGTGAACGCCGAGCGGCCCGAGCTCGCAGGCGTGGCGAACCTGGTGAACGGCTGCGTGTGCTGCAGCCTGCGCGACGATGTGGTGGCGACGCTCCAGGCCTGGTGCGACCAGCCCGCGGAGATCCGCCCCGGCCGTGTCGTGTTGGAAACGACGGGCCTGGCAGATCCCACGGACCTGGTGGATCTGGAACAGGAACCGCCCCTGGCGGGCCGCCTGCGCATCGCAGGGCTCCTCACCGTCGTCTCCTGCCTGGGGCCGTTGGACCACCTGCGGACGCGGCCCCTGCTGCATCGCCAGGCCGCCCTGGCCAGCCTCCTCTACCTCAGCAAGGCTGACCTGGATCCCTCCGCCGCCGTGGCCTGGGAAAGCGAACTGCGCCATGCCTTCAGGGGCATCCCGCTGGTCCACAGCCGCCAGGGTGTCCCCGCCGAGGGGGCCCCCGATCCCTGGCGGGGCGACCTGCGGCCCGCGCCGGAAGGGTGGGCCCCCCGCGAAGGCCCCAGTTTCGCGGAGGCCCGCTCCCTCGCCGTCCACTGGGACCATCCCCTGGATCCCGCGGCCCTGGAAGCCCTCTTCCTCGCCCCGCCGGCGCAGGGAGAGCTGCTGCGCGCCAAGGGGGTCTGCGCCTTCGCGGGCTGGCCGCCCCGGAACGACGGGAGCGACCGT
>JAKAMQ010000211.1 GCA_021812805.1 Acidobacteriota bacterium | reverse complement strand
CGTTTCAGGGATTTCGACTTCGGGCTCCAGGATCTTGGCGATCATGATGGCGCCCGGCGCGGTCATGATCACGGCGGTAAGCAAATGCACGATGTCCACGCCGGCGATCTGCACGTAGGCCACCATGATGGAGCCCGAGACGTGGGCCATGCCCGCGGTCATGATGACCATCAATTCCGAGCGCGTGAGCCGCGACAGGAAGGGCCGGATGGTGAGGGGCGCTTCGGTCTGGCCCATGAGGATGCTCGCCGCCACGCACACGCTTTCGGCGCCGCTGACCTTCAGCACGCGGCCCATGGCCCGGGCGCAGGCGCCCACCACCCACTGCATCACCCCCAGGTAGTAGAGCACCGCGAAGATGCTCGCCACGAAAATGATGGTGGGCAGCACCACGAATGCGAAGACCATCCCCATGCGGCCGAGGGTCTGGTGGGCGCTGTCCATCACCGGCGCGCCGAGGCCGCCCGCCGCGCTGTCCGCGAGGGGGCCGAAGACGAAACTGGCGCCGTCGTGGGCGTATTCCATCAGGTGCTGCACGACGATTCGGATATTGTTGAAGGTCTTGCCCACCAAATTGCCCCACAGCAGCCCATAGACCACCACCCCGAAGATGCTCCAGTTGAGAGGCTTGCTCTGAAAGCTGGCGAAGCGCCGGAGCAGCATGGGCATGAACATCAGTGCGAAAATGATCCAGCCCAGGCCATAGAAATGCGCTTGCGGCGTGCCTTCATGAAGCATGAAACCAGGCCAGGACATCGAGCCATTGAGGCTGAGCCACTTCGAAAGCAAATCACCTTTGAGCACCACGATGGCAAACAGCCACTGCAGGCCAAGCCCCCAGGCCACGGTCTTCCAGTGGATGGAGCCCCTGTGGCGGCTCAACAGAATGGCGATGGCCATGAACACAACGATGCCAATGAGGCCGATGAACCGCTCCATGCTTACTCCTTAGGGGGCGTTACAGGATAACCAATGTTTTTCTGGTTTTCCTGTAACGCCCCCTTATGTCGGGCGAAGGACGACCTAGTCACTAGTTTTTACAGTTCTTGATTCAGCGCCTTGACGGCCCTGAGCATCTCGAACCGCGCCCGTCCGAGGATGCCTTCGCGATGGATGATCAGCACCAGCGTGCAGGCCTCAGCAGCCCCCATCATCAAGATCCAATGCTCCTGTGTGGCGAAGGCGATCTGCTCGATTTCGCCGCGATCGAATTCCTCGATGGCCTGGGCCAGGTGGCGCTTCACGGTTTGCTGGTAGGCGCCCAGCAGCTGCAGCGCATCATTGGGCACCTGGATGGTGCGGGTGCAGATGGGTTCCCCATCCCTGTCGCTGAAAGTGGCGGCGAGGGCTTCAGGCACCCGTTCAATCAACCGATCCAGGATCTGCTGGAACATGGACGCACTCCGAGGGGTAGGGATTGAAGCATCATGACTGCTCTGGGTTTCAAGCGCCACTTCCAGCACTGAAGCACCAGGGAAACCCGGGTGGATGAATCCCGGGAGACCTAGGGCGATTCATGCCAAAGCCGATTGGGTGACGATCCACACGCTTAGGCCCAACATTCCGGCGAGGAAAATCGTGGCTAGGAGGATGTGCAGCAAGGTCGCCACCACGCCCTTCCACACAGGTGCGTGGTGAAAGACCGCCAGGGCAATCCCCCGCATGATCCAGAAGTAGGTGCCGGAAAGCAGGAAAAGCGGCGTCAGCAGTGGACCTGCAATCGGGATGAAACCGAGCTGCGCGAGGACCGCATCCAGGACTCCCACCTGCATGGCCTCGGACTCGGCGATGAACGTGGTGCGCCAGCTGCCAGATCTTTTCACCCCGCCCAGCATCCATAAACACATGTGATCCCAGACAGCATTGTGAAGCCAGGCTCCGGCGATGCCTACGGGGGCGAGCACCAGCATCCAGGGCCAAAGACCGCCCCAGGGCGGCAGGTCCGGGAGACTCAGTACCAAGGCGCGGATGTCCTGGGCATTGATGTCCGTGGGAACCAGCTGCAGGATCTGCTGCCACATGGGGCTGTGGAGATTCTTGAAGGCCGGGTAATCGCGATAGATCGCATGGAGGGTCAACAGGCTGCCCACCAGGCTGATGGAGCCGCGGAGCAAGAGCATCCAGCCAAAGGAGACCCCCAACCGGGGGAATTCCGCGGCCCGCTCCTGGAATCCTTGAACTGGATGGAGGGCACAGCGCACGAAGCGCCGAAAAATGAAATCCGTCATGGGCCTGCGCATGGCATCAACTTATCAGGGTTCAGTGGCCGAGCGCCTGGGCTATGATGAATCCACCACCGACTGAGGCTTCAATGACAGGGCTCCTGCCCATCCCACGCCGACGCACCCTGGCTTTAGCTCTGGCCGCCGCACCGGTCTGCCTGCTGGCCGCCCAGGACCCGGACATCTCTGAGAAACTCTACCAGAGCGGTGAGCGGGCCTATCACGCCCGCTCCTACACCGAGGCCTTCGAGACCTGGAACCAGTTGTTGCAGGCCGCGCCTAAATCAGCCTTCGCCGCCCAGGCCCTCATCCGCATGGCCCGCTACCACCTTGACGTGGAAAAGAAGCCCGGCGCGGCCCTGCCCTTGCTGGAGCGGCTGAAAACCGAGCACATCAAGTCTCCCATCGCCGCCGAGGCCATGCTGCTGCGCGGCGAAATCCTGGCACAGCGCGCCCGGAAGCCCGGGGACATGAAAGAGGCCATCGCGGAATTCAATCGCGTGGTGGACCTCTATACGGATAACCCTGCCGTGGCCGGAGCCCACTATCAGCTGGGGCTGGCCTTCAGGGACCAATCCAACTGGGGCCGGGCGCTCCAAAGTTTCCTGGAGGCCTATCGCCTGGATCCGCTCTCGCCCTTCGCGCCCAAGGCCCTGCTGCAGGCCGCCGAAGTGCTGGACATCCAGGGGGACCTGCAGGGTTGCCTGCGACTCCTGGAGCGCATCCGCGAGCGCTCTCCGGGCAGTCCTGAAGCCAAGGACGCAGCCTGGCGCATCGCGGTTCGCGTGAAGTGGCGGATGCAAAAATCGCCCCTTAAATCAGAGGGTCTTTGGCCTGCGGGCAAGGGGAAGAAGTGGGTCAATACACCCACCCTTCTAACGCTCGATCCCGATGGAGATTTATACATATACGAGGATGGTTTGGACCGCGCGGATATTCTGCGCAACAACGAAGTGGTTCCCGTAGGCGGGCCCGTGAAGGGTGCGAAAGCCATGATGATCGCTCCCAATGGCCTGCCCTGGTTCCTCACCAAGCAAGGCCTGGTGAAGGAGGACGGCGCTCCCATGCCTCTGCCCGGCAATACGCCCACAGGAGGCGTTTTGGACCGCTGGGGCACGGTATGGGTGGGAGACCGAAAAATCCCTACCTTGACGCTCCTGGACGCGGATGGCCAAAGCAAGGCGCTTCCTTCACCCACCACCAACGCTTTGGCGCCCCTTCCAACCGGTGGAGTGGCCCAGGCTTCCGATGCCAACCGGGACGTGAAGTTTCTGGATGCCAGCGGTCAGCCCCGGGTCTGGATCCCTTACGGCAAGGGGCTGCCGGGAGTTTTCCGGTACGTCCTTGCCTTGGGCAGCGACACCATCGGCCACGTGGCCGCCATCGTGGATGGCGGGGATTTCGAGGGAGTCGTCCTGTGGGGCCCCGATGGCTCGGTGCTGCGCCAGGCGACTTGGCGCCAGCTGGGCATCAGCGGGAAATTCGTGGCCATCGCCCTTGACCGCGATGGTGGTCTCATCCTTGCTGACAGATCCAACGACCTGCTCCTCCGGTTGAACTGATGACTTACCACAGGCTCGCTACCCCCGCCGCGCTGATCCTTTTCGGCAGCGCTCTCGCCGCACAGGCCCCCCAACCTGACCCGGGATTGAAAGAAGCCATCAAACAGGGGAAGGATCTGTGGGCCAATCAGGGGGACCGGGATGGCGCCACCGCCAAGTTCGAGCAAGTGCTCGCGGCCTTGGAACCTAAGGCCCAAGCCCTGGATCCGGAATGGCGACAACTGCTTTGCGAAACCTACAATTGGGTCGCCATCCTGGAGGACCGTAATCCTGCAAAGAAGGCCGATGCGGTCAAGCGCATCGAGGCCCTGGTGGAGTTCAATCCTGATTTCGAACTGGACAAGAACATCACT
>JAKAMQ010000210.1 GCA_021812805.1 Acidobacteriota bacterium | reverse complement strand
CCATGTGCGTATCCGCGTCAAGCTGCTTGGCTTGGTGCTTCTTCCGATCGTGGGTGGCGGGGTGCTGTCCGGCCTCCTGGTGGGCCAGCAAACCCGCCTGCTGGAGCGCATGCAGCAGCTGCGGGCGGCTTCCGCCGTCTCCAGCGCCGTGGGGAATCTGGCCCAGGCGCTCCAATCGGAATCCCAGGATACGGCCCTGGCCCTGGGCCCCAAGGGCACGGGCCACCCGCAGGATCTGGCCCAGGCCCGGGAGGCGACGGACCAGCAGGCGAGGTTCCTGGAGGCCGCCGTGGCCGATACGGATGCGGGCCTGAAGGCCTTGCTGCCCCAGCCGGTCGTGGATCTGGCCCGGCTCCGCCAGCTCCGTCAGCGGGCCGACCAGCAGGGGGGCGGTTCCGAGGTCATCAATGGCTATCACCGGGAAGTGGAATCGCTGCTCCAGCTGGAGGAGCGCCTCCTGCTCCCCGCCGCCGGAACACCGCTCGAGGGCCGCTTCCGCGCGTTCATCGGCCTCTTGAGGGCCAAGGAGGCGGCGGGACTTGAACAGGCGGTCCTCTCCCACGCCCTGGCCCAGGGCGCCTCCGCGCCGGGCGGGCCCGAACGCCTGGCGGAAGCCGTGGAAGGCCAGAAGGTCCAGGAGGCGGCCTTCCTGGCCGCCGCGCCCGCCTCGGCCCGGGAGGCCTACCGCGCCGCGATGTCCGGTCCCTTCGCGGCGGAGTTCTCCCGGGTGCTGGAACAGGTCCAGGCGGGACGGCCCGTGCAGGATCCCGGCGGCTGGTCCAGGGTCGCCGAGGCGAGGCTGGCGGCGATCAAGGGGGTGCAGGACCGCCTGGGCGCGGATCTGGCCTCCGAGGCCGCGGCCCTGGCGCACGGTGCGCAACGACAGCGCTGGCTGCTGCGGGTCGGATTCGGCCTGTTCGGCCTGCTGGTGTTCGCCTGGACCTGGCGGGCCACCCAGCTCATCACCGATCCCATCCGCGATCTGGCGGACAGCATGACGCGCATGGAGGGCGGGGACCTCCGCGGGCAGCTGCCCGTGCACAGCTACGACGAGACGGGCCGGATGACCCGGGCCTTCAATGCCATGAGCGCCCATCTGCGGGAACTGGTCCAGGCGCTCCAGGGCCATGCGGGCCGCCTGAGCGGCGGGGCGAACGCCCTGTCCGCCAGCGCGAGCCAGGTCTCGTCGGCCACCCAGCAGCTCGCCCGGAGCAGCCGGGTCCAGCGGGAGGCCTCCGATGAGGTGGCCTCCGCCGTCACCCAGCTCCAGGCCTCGGTCCTGCAGGTGCAGGCCAGCCTCGAGAGCCTGCTGGACGGGGGGCGTTCGGCCGGGAGCCAGGCCCGCCAGACGTCCCAGCGCGCCCAGGCCGTCGTGGCCGCCCTGCGGGAGGTGGTCCAGCGCACCGAAACCGCCGTGCAGTCCGCCCAGGCCATCCAGACGCTCGCCCAGTCGGGCCGCCAGATCCTCGAGGGCCCCCGCGAACCGGACACGGCCCTCCGCCTCCACCAGATCAGCATCCAGAGCGAGCGGGCCGCGGCCCAGGTCTCCGAGCTGGTAGAGGCCAGCCGCACCGCCCTGCGGGAGGGGACCCTCCAGGTCGAGGCCATGGTCGCGGCCATGACGTCGGTGGATGCGGCCCTGGGCGAAATCGAACTGGCGGCCGGGGAGATCCACCAGGCCACGGAGAACCAGGCCCAGGTGAGCACGGAGGTGAGCCGGCGCATGGAAGCCAGCCTGGCGGCCACCGGGGCCGTGCAACTGGCGGCTGCGCAGCTCGCCAACACGGCTCCGGAAGTGGTACTGACCGCCAAGGATCTGGTGCTGGTGGCGGGGGCCCTCAAGACTTCGGCCGACGCCTTCCAGGTGGGGTGAGCCCGAAGGCGCTTTCTACAGGACGGCCAGGGCGGCGTTGTAGTCAGGCTCCTGGGCGATCTCGGGCACCAGCTGGGTGTGGATGACCTTGCCCTGCTCGTTGAGCACCACCACGGCCCGGGCGTGGAGCCCCTTCAGGGGGCCGTCCACCAGCGTCGTGCCGTAGGCCGCGCCGAAGTCGGCATTCCGGAAGGTGGAGGCGGGCACGACCTTGTCCAGGCCTTCTGCCGCGCAGAAGCGTTTCTGCGCGAAGGGCAGATCCGCGCTGATGCAGAGGATGGTGGTGTTCGGCTTCTCGTTGGCCCGCACGTTGAAGGCCCGTACGCTGGCGGCGCAGGTGGGCGTGTCCAGGCTGGGGAAGATGTTCAGCACCACCCGCTGGCCCGCCAGATCCTTGCCGGACACCTCGGACAGGTCGGTCTTCACGAGGGTGAACGCGGGGGCGCCGGCGCCCGCCTTGGGCAGCTCGCCGGAGGTGTGGAAGGGATTGCCGTTGAGGGTGACCTGGGCCATGACGGACTCCTTGATGGAACCCCCAGGTTACCGCTGGTGCCTATTTGGGTGGGAATTTGGCGAGGACGTCATGCACCGCGTGGCCCACCACCTCGTTGGCATCGTCGGGATTGTCGAGCCCCGTCAGGGCCCCATCGGCGGCCCCCTTC
Source organism: Acidobacteriota bacterium (assembly GCA_021812805.1). GTDB lineage: Bacteria > Acidobacteriota > Holophagae > Holophagales > Holophagaceae > Geothrix. Next base: position 1,610 of record JAKAMQ010000210.1, on the reverse strand, counting down.
CAGATCAGCCGGTTGCTCTTGAAATCCACGATCTCGATGACCAGGGTGCCTTCCTTGTACCTGTGGACCTGGCTCACGGTGGTGCCGACGCCGCCGTAGAAGGGCCGGAAGCCCCAGCCCCAGTAGCCGCCGTAGTGGGTGGTGGTGCGGTAGCGGCGCTCCCGGACGACCGGGTAGTAGGTCACCAGGAAGTCAGGATCCGCCTTGGTCTCCAGCACGTAGCCCTTGGCCTGGAGCTCCTTCTCGATGGCGGCCCTCACCCGGGCGTCCATGAAGGTGCTGGTGCCGCCGGTGCCCTTCTTGGAGGTGTAGTAGTCGAAGGTCTTGTAGTGCGAGAAGGGAACGGTCACATCGTAGTCGTAGCGGACCTGGTAGCCCATGCAGCTGGTGAGGAGGGCCAGGGGCAGCAGGATGGATGCGAGGCGGAACGGACGCATGAAACCTCCAGGACATCCATTATGGAGGGCTTCGGGCGGGTTGGGTTGAGGCGGGGCCGTGGTCTAGGGCGGTCTGGGAAAGGTCGGAAACCCATCCCTCCTGGAGCGTGGTCTGCCAAGGACTGTGTTTTGGGCTTCAGGATGCTGGATTCCTGGGGGAATCGTCCGATGCTGGAAGGGTCATGGTCCTCGACCCCGTACTGGATCCGGGCGCTTCCAGCCCCCTCTACCTGCAGCTCCAGCGGCAGCTGCGGGGCTTGATCCAGGGCGGCGAATGGCGGCCGGGCAGCCGGCTTCCCGCCGTGCCGGAACTGGCCACGCGCTGGGGCGTGCACCGGCTCACGGTGCTCAAGGCCCTGGCGGGCCTCAAGCGCACGGGCTGGGTCCAGACCGTGCAGGGGCGGGGCAGTTTCGTGGCGACCCGCCTGCCCGAGGCGCCCGGACTGCGCGCCAGCGGGGATTTCCCCTTCGAGGGATCGCCCCTGCTCGTCCACGAAGGCGAGCTGGGCTCCTGGATCGGAGAGACGCTGGAACGGGCCCAGGATCAGCACCTGGTGAGCTTCTCCGCCGGCTTCATTCCTTCGGATCTCCTGCCCGGCGAACAGCTGCGCCGGTTGACGGCGCAGGTCATGAAGGAGCTCGGTCCCGAAGCCTGGGTGTATGCGGCTCCGGGTGGCCACAAACCCTACCTGGATGCGGTGGCCCGGTGGCTGGCATCCGAGGGCGATCCCGTGGATGTGGGCTGGGGCATCCGGGCCATCCCCGGCGCCCAGGCCGGCCTGGCGCTGGCGCTGGAATCCCTCACGGTGCCCGGCGACCGGGTGCTGGTGGAAAGCCCCTGCTACCTGGGGTTCATCGCGCTGATCCGGGCCCTGGGCCGCGAGGCGGTTCCGGTTCCGGTGGACCGGCAGGGGCTGGATCCGGAACGGCTGGCCTCCGCCCTCCAGCGCAGCGAGGCGAAGCTGCTCTTCACGGTGCCCAGTTTCCACAATCCCACCGGCATGACCCTCTCCAAGGCGCGCCGGGAGCGGGTGCTGGCCCTCACCCGCGCCCACGGCGTGGTGCTGGTGACGGATTCCGCCTACGGCGACCTGCGCTTCACCGGCAGCTCCATGCCGCCCTTCCGCCGCCTGCCCGAGGCGGACCACGTCATCCACATCGGCAGCTTCTCCA
>JAKAMQ010000209.1 GCA_021812805.1 Acidobacteriota bacterium | reverse complement strand
GTGATCGTCAGGCCGCCCGGCGCGGCCTGCGCGGCCAGGGGCACGCCCGCGGCCAGCGCGAGCAGAAGGAGAGAGGTCTTGGTCATGGGGTCTCCGAGGAGGGGGGAAGGGTGTCCGGATCTCCCCCAGGGTTCCAGGCCGATGTATCCGGCGCATGGAGCCTCTGTATCTTTCCTGTGACGGGACCGCCGCTACGCGACGCCGTGCGCCTTCAGGAAGGGGACGTAGGCCCTGTCCGATTCCTGGATATGGTGCTTCAGCCACTCGGCGAGGAAGGCGGTTGAGCCTGGAGGCAGCCCCCGGCCTGCCTCCACCGAATCCTGGAAGCGCTGGAGTTCGCGCATCAGCCGCGCGTGTTCGCTGGCATGGGCTGCGAAGCCGGGGAAGGCGTGGGCCTGCATGCACGCTTCCTCGGCGCGGAAGTGGGCCACGGTCAGATCCACCAAACCACTCAGGATGCGGGCGGTCTGGGCGGCTGACTCCGGTCCCGCGGCCGTTTCACCAAGCCGGTTCACCGCCTCGAAGAGGTCCTGATGCTGGGCGTCCACGAAGCCGATTCCGGTCTCGAAGTCGGGGGTCCAGTGGACGATGGACATGCGGGCTCCTGGCGATCCGTGGGGCCGGGGATGCGCCCCTGTTTTCCAGTGGCCAGCATACCTGTCTGCGCTTCGAACGTGCTGGGGTTGACCCACTGCCATCTATCCCCGGATGATCGGGAGACTGCCCCGCGGGAGGGACCTTGGGTTTCAAGAGCCGACTGGATGATCTGCGCCATGGTTTCACCCGTTCCTTCTGGGTGGCCAACCTACTGGAGTTGTTCGAGCGGCTGGCGTTCTATGGCTCGAAGGCCGTGCTGGCCGTCTATCTCGTGGAGAAAGTCGGCCTCGGCCGCATGGGCAGCACCCTCACGGGGCTCTACGGCTTCGCCATCTTCTTCCTGCCGACCCTGACGGGGCCGCTGGTGGACCGCTTTGGATTCCGCCGGAGCCTGATCGCCTGCTTTTCCATCTTCAGCGTCGGCTACTTCGCCATCGGCCTGGCGGGGCTGCCCTTCGGCAAGCCCTTCGTGGCCTCCGTGGGCCTCACGCCCTACATTGTCGGCGCGCTGCTGCTGACGGCCTTCGGCGGCTCCCTCATCAAGCCCTGCGTGGTCGGCACCGTGGCCCGGACGACGACGCCCACCACGAAGTCCTTCGGCTACTCGATCTACTACACCCTGGTGAACCTGGGCGGAGCCATCGGGCCGATTCTGGGCCTCCAGGTGCGCGAAGGCCTGGGCATCTCCTACGTGCTGGTGATGTCCGCCGCCGTATCCCTCCTGAACCTTGCGGGCACCCTGCTGTTCTTCCGTGAGCCGGAGGGCGGCCGGGGGGATGCGGCCCCGCGCACCTGGAGCCAAGTCTTCAAGGACATGGCCCTGGTGTTCACCAACCTGCGGTTCATGAGCTTCCTGGTGATCTTCTCGGGCTTCTGGATCATGTTCTGGCAGATCTTCTACGGCCTGCCGTTCTACGTGAAGGAGTTCCTCCACTACCCGCACTTCGAGATCATCGAGACGGTGGATGCCTGGTCCATCATCCTGCTGACCGTGCCGGTGACGGCCCTCATGAAACGGATGCCCCCCATCCTGGCCATGTCCTCAGGCTTCGCCGTGGCCAGCCTGGGCTGGCTGCTCATCGGCCACGTACCCACCATGGAGGCCACGGTGGCGGGCATCTTCATCTTCGCCATCGGCGAATCCATGCAGGCGCCCCGCTTCTACGAGTACGTGGCGGAGCTGGCGCCCCGGGACCAGGTGGGCACCTACATGGGCTTCGCCTTCCTGCCCGTGGCCATCGGCGCCCTTGTCGCCGGCTATCTCAGCGGCTTCCTGGTGGATCATTACCTGCACCAGGCGCATCGCCCCGGCATGATGTGGGATATCCTCGCCGCCATCGGGGGCGTCTCGACCCTGCTGATGCTCGCCTACGACCGGTTCGTGGCGCCGCGGGCCCAGAAGGTCTGAGCCCGCGACCAGTCCTTCAGTTCGGCAGATGCTTCCGCGTCAGGTTCCTGGAACTGGCGCCGGTGACGAAGAGGTTGTCCTCGATGCGGATGCCGCCGCAGGGGGTCAGTTCGTCCACCAGCGCCCAGTCGAAGCGGTCGCGGTGCTCGTTCTCCCGGAATGGACGGAGCAGCATGGGGATGAAGTAGAGGCCGGGTTCCACCGTGAACACCTGGCCCGCCTCGATCATGCGGGTGGTGCGCAGGAAGGGGTGCTGGGGCGGGGGCGGGGCAGGGGTGCCGTCGGGTCCGAGCTGGCGGCCGGCCACATCGTGCACCTGGATGCCCAGGTGGTGGCCCAGCCCATGGGGGAAGAAGGGCCGGCTGAGGCCCTTCTCCACGGCCTCGTCGGGAGCGGCCTTCAGGATGCCGTGTTCCTGGAGCAGGCCCGCGATCTTCAGGTGCCCCAGGTGGTGCAGGTCGCCGTAGGGCATGCCGGGATGGACGGCTTCGCAGAGTTCGCGCTGCACCTTCTCCATGCCCGCCACCAGCGCGGCGAAGCGACTGTCGCAGTGGGGTGCGGTGATGGTGCGGGTGATGTCCGAGGCATAGCCGCGCACCTGGGCGCCGGCGTCAATGAGCATGGTGAAGCCCTTCTTCAGGCCGCGCTTCCCCTCGTAGTGGAGGGTGGCGCCCTTCTCGTTGAGGGCCACGATGCTGGGGTAGGGCAGTTCATGATCCAGGCAGCCCACGGTTTGCACATAGGCCTGGTGGATCTCCAGTTCGCTGGCCCCGGCCAGGAAGGCGGCCTTGGCGGCCAGGTGCCCGCGGGCGCCCAGGACCGTGGCCTCCTCGATGCACTGGAGTTCGTAGTCCGTCTTGTAGCTGCGGGTCCAGTCCAGATGGGCGGTGAGCAGGGCCGGGTTGGGCTCGAGGCCGGCCGCGGCCGCGCGGTCCGATTCGTTCCCGATGTAGGCCGCGCGGGGCACGCTGCCCAGGCGGGCCCAGGCGTCCTCCACCGTGCCGGCCTCCTCGATCTCGAACCCCCCGGCCCAGAAGGGGCTGCCCAGGGGCAACTGCTCGTACCAGAAATCCTCCGGGGCGTAGCGGATGAGGCGGGGCGTCTTGCCGGGGCGCACCACGAGGAGGTGATGGGGCCCTGCCATGGGGCACCAATGGGCGAAGTGGGGGGTGGGGTGGAAGGGGGCGTCCTGGTCGTCCGCGAAGTAGGTATGCACTTCTCCGCTGGAGATCACCAGGGCATCGAACCCTGTGCGGGCCAGGGCCTCCTCGGCGCTGCGCTGGCGTTCGCCGAGATGGGCTTGGAAGAGGGAGGCGAGGTCCATGGGGGCTCCGGGTCTTGAACCTCTGATTATGGGGGCACGGCGTCCGTCTGTTGCGGCCGGATGGGGTGATTCTGCATTTCGGCCCCCTTCCTCTGCCGTCCAGCCGGATGGCGTCAACCTCCCGGGGAAGCCTGTCATCCATGAGAGTGCTGCGGGCGATGCGCCCTGGCCTTTCCTGGAGGAACTCCCATGAAACTTGCCTTTCGCCCCCTCGCCCTCGTCCTCGCCGCGGTGGCTCTGCCGCTGGCGGCCCAGGGCTTCATGCATGGCCGCGGCCCTGGCCGCGGACCCGGCATGATGGGCCGCATGCCCCTCTTCGCCTGCCTCAACCTGACGGATGCCCAGAAGGCCAGCCTGAAGGCCCTCCAGAGCAAGTACCAGCCGGCCTTCCAGAGCGGACAGAAGGCTGCCTTCGAAGCCCAGCGGGCCCTGCGGAACGCCATGGCCGACCCGAGCGCCTCGGATGCGGGTCTGAAGCCGCTCTTCGACCAGGCGGCGGCGGCCCGGTTCGCCCTGCTGGAGCAGCGCCGCGCCTTCCTGCGCGAGAGCCTCGGCATCCTCACCCCGGAGCAGAAGGCCCAGTGGGACAAGATGCGGGCCGAGCGCCAGCAGCGGATGCAGGAACGCCACCGCGGTCCGGGCATGGGCGCCGGCATGGGCCCTGGCCCCGCCCCGCAGGAGTAGATCCTGTCTAGACTGGGCCGATGCGCGCCCTTGAGACCAGCCAGGCCGCCTGGCACCGGATCCAGCGCCCCGCCACCTGGGGCGCTGTCCTGTTGTTCGGCCTGGCCTGGAATCTGGCGCGCTGGGGGCTTGGAGGCCCGCCCCGGGAGCT
>JAKAMQ010000040.1 GCA_021812805.1 Acidobacteriota bacterium | reverse complement strand
AGGTCTATATTAAGCGTTCCCGCAACCACACCAGAAATACCCTCCTTAACGCCGGCTGGTGCGTATCTTCCAGCCATTGCCGCGTTGATGTTGGTCCCTGAGATTGTAATGTTCGGGCCTGGTGACTTTTGCCAAAAGTAGATATAATCATTATTGTCGTTTGCGTTCTGTGGTGCGGGTTTCTGGTATTCCCAGTTGAATGCTGTGAAATTCGGGTCATTGCTCCCACGAATGGCTTCATAGAGGGCCCGCAGATTTTGCTGGGCGGTGTTGGTGGCTGCTCCGACAGGCCCCGTCACAGTAGTCCCGTTGAGGGTGAGGGACGGCGCCACGGCTCCGGCTGCACCCTGCCAACATACTCCCGACATGGGGCGTGCGGTCACCGGGTAAAGGACTGGCTGGAACTGGATGGTGGTCCCGGCGCTTAGAACGGTGATCCGCAGCGCTTCATAGGCGTCACTGTTGCCGATGGTTTCAGTGGCTGGTGGGATTAGCTCGACCCATGCATTCGTACAGATGAAATTGTTTCCTGCATCTACCAGATCGACGCTGGAGACATATGGATTCCCGCCGTTCGCCGCGGTTATGTTAACCCGCCAAAAGGAATGGGCTGCTGCGCCTGCCACGGTATAGACCCTGCGTTCTTCGGGGATCCAATTGATCTCATTGGACCATGTGCTAAGGGTGGTCCAGGTGACACCATCATCGGAATAGTCGAGGGTGAATGCTTTTGGTCCCTGATTGGATGCGCCATTCTCTGAGACTATGTGTAGAGCGGTAGGGGTAAACGGGCTCGGTGTTTGGATCCCGGTCCAGCCTGCACCGCCGCCAGCCACGGTGCTAGAATCGCCATCCCACGCACTTCCGGTACTCCCGAATGTCCCAAGGACCGCCACTGGAATCACGGATTGGGAAACTACTTGGAACCCGCGGCTGGTAAATGTTGGGAGAATGGATGACAAGACTGTAGATGGGATGGCCCCTGGGTTGATAAGGAAAGTGTCGAATCCAAGAAAATTTGACATAGAAATCTCCTAGAACGTCCCGCTGGTGCGGGTTTCAGTGCGTGTAATGGTCACGTTCACGGGGGCGGTGATCGTGTCGAGGTTTGTGACGCTCACGTATGCGGTGAGCCCGCGTGGGGTGTCGCCATTGACTCCCTTCACGCCTGGGGCGGCCGGGATGGTGAGCATGGAGGCCGTGGTGATCCCTTCCCAGACGATGGCGGTGTTGGGGGATGGGTCGGTGGTGACAGTCCGTGCGGAATCGGCTGTGAGGTCCGCCATGGTGTTGTAGATGCGGACCCATGCCGGACGATCGGTCTGGATGCTGACGATGTCGTAGGCCCATCCAAGGGGCATCGTGAGGGTTTGGGAAGCGTTGGGGGGCAGAGTGGTGGTCGCAGCTGTTGCTGGGCTCGTGTATGGGATAACCTTGATGGTGATGGTGCTCGTCCCGGTCGCACCTGCGGCATTGGCGACAGCAACCGTGATGGTGGCTAGAGCCTGGGCTGGCCCAACATCGAAGGTGACGGTCGGCTGATCGTTGGCCCCGACGATATTCACGCCCGTGGCTGTCCACTTCAGCGTGGCGGCAGATCCATTCGGCATGGGTATTGAGGCGGTGACGCCAAGTGTTCCTGCGTATTGATAGAGCGCAGTGGAGACCGTTGGGGACACGCCGAGATAAGCCTGGACGGGCTTCCAGTAGGTGAGCATGCCTCCTGCTGGAGGGATGACCTTCACCGAAAGCCCGACGGCGCCAACATCTGCGGCCGAGAAGTTGATGATGTTCGTGCCCTGGCCGCTGGTGATGGTTCCGTTGGAGATGCTCCATGCGTACGAACCGCCAGTTATTGGGGCGATGTAGGCTGTGGCGGAAATGCCGACGGTGACAGCATTGGGTGCAATGATGGTTCCGGCGTTGGAGGTGTAGATGCCGGCGAGCCTAGTCCCAGCTGCCTTCGCGCGGTTGGCGATACGCGCGACGGTCTGATCGTCGTAGGGCGCCTGGGCTCCGCTCGGCAGCTGGATGACGAAGCACGCGGCCGTGGATGTGCCCTGGAATGAGCCGGCCATGTTCAGGCGTTTGGTGATGGCCGTGGTACTCGAGTTGCTTCGAATCCCTGGGCTATTCAGGCGATACATGATCAGGACGTCTGCAGCCTCGTGGACCTGGGTGCCAACTACGCCAAGCCCCTCATCCAAGGCTTGTGCGAGGCCAGTGTTCGTCTGGGTGGGGCGAAGGATCTCCGAGAGGATGCGTGGGCCATATAGGCCATCTGGCTCTCCGGGCTCCCGCGGCACGGCCAGGATGGTTCCCCACAGGTCAAGCCATTCGCCCTGGGCGCCTGTGTAGGTGGTGCCCGAGGGTGAGAAGGCCCAGGTGTATGGATTCGCCGTCCAGTCGGTGGGTGCGGTGTCGGTCCTCTGCAGGGTGGCCGGCATGAGCATCATGGCTTCGCCCGTCGAAGCCTGATCGTCGGTCGTCACGCCCAGGAATTCAGCCTCGATCCGCTGACGGGCGTAGCCCCAGCCGGAATCGGGGGCAGGCGGCGGCAGGAAGCGCCGCAGCTTGGCCCGGGCTGCATCGTACCGAGGATCTGCCATCTCCGCCTCTCGCGGAGGATGCGGGATGGGGGTTCAGTCCGGCGGCAAGGTGTGTCCAGGATGGGGCACCTAGGGCGCCAACCCCCGTCGTGGTGGTCCGTCTAGGTTGGACCCTCGGGGCGTGGCCGCTCAGTGGAATACCTACTTCCTGGAGCCCCTCGCCATTGGCGGGGCGGCTAGGCTATCGGCCTCTGTCGTGGATGCCGTTTCTGGGCTGCCGGCTGATGCGGTTCTCTGCTTCCTCGGCCCAGTGGCGGCGGTGAGCGCGCAGGACACCAACCCTGCTCTGGTTCTTGTCCCTCTTGGACCCTCCGCAGTGGGGGGCTGGAGCGGGAATGTTTTCGGCGCCCCGCGTGTCGCCGGGCAGGTGCTCTCGTGGTTCTGTGAATTCGGTGGGGTGTGGTCTGCGGGTCCGGTCGTGTCCGGCGTGGATCTCTCGTCCCCATCGCCCTTCCCAACCATCTCCTGGGTGTTGGATTGGATCGTGGATCGGTTGCAGGAGTTCGCTGCCGATAATCCCCTTTCGGCCAATCGGAATCTGGCCGTGAGGCGGACCTTCCCGAGGGACACCAACGGGTGGCCCATGATCTCCGTGCAGGTGGACCAAATTTCCCCATCGGGGTCCATCCTGGCTGAGTCGGAGGGTGCGCCGAATCCCACGGTTGGCTCCCCCCTCACAGAAGGCCGGGTGTTTGGCCTGTCGCTCTCCCTGGTGGGCTGGGCCTCCAACCCAGAGGATCGATCCCTCATTACCCCGTGGCTCGTATCGGCGCTCACGCCCCTGGTGGATGTCTGCGCCTTCGTTGGGATGTCTGAACCCTCCTTTTCTGTTTCGGAGTCGGAGGACTTCGAGACCATCGGCGTCCCCGCATTCATTTCAACCGCCACCTGGAATTGCCAGATCGAGTCCCGCTGGGCTCGGACTCTCCGGTCTGGCTACGGAAGCATCTCGCTCTAAGGAGGTCACATGCCTGGTCCCATTGGAATCAACGTCGGCGGCGTGAATGTTGTGCGTCCTGGCGTCATCACGACCATTGACGCCTCGGCCATGGTGCCAGACACCCTCGGAAATTTGGGTGTGGTTGGCGTGCTGGCCACCGCTGATGGCGGCGTGCCCGGGAAGGTGCTGGAATTCCGTTCCTTCTCTGAGGCTGCTGGTGTGCTTCGGGGTGGGCCGGTGCTCTCCTACCTGAGCCGCATCTTCAACCCGAGCGGGGATCCGACCGTGCCCGGGGCCGGCTTGGTCCGGTTCGTGCGAATCGGGGCCCCCACTCAGGCCACGGCCACCATTGACGGCCTGGTATTCACCAGCATCGACTACGGCCGCCACACCAACGGGATTTCCGTCCAGGTGGCCGTGGGCGCCTACGCTCCCTGGGATGTGACGGTCTACAAGCGCCTGGATGGTGTCCAGCGGACCTTCTCTGTGGGGAATGGCCTGCTCGTGAGTTCGACGGCCACCACGCCCAAGGTGGTGTTCGATCATGTGGCCCAGGTCGCCAGCCTCTACGCCAATGGCGCAGTCGTGGCCACGATGGCCTACCCGACCGACAGCGTCACGCTGGCCAACTTGGCTGCTTGGATCTCCACGCAGGCCGGGTGGACGGCGACCGTGTCGGGTGATCCTTCAATGCCTGTGCGCTACATGGACAACCCTGTCCTGGCCTCGGCGCCAGCCATCCTCGCCACCCCCACGGCCCTCCCAGCCTCTCAGGGTGCCCTAGTCTGGCAGTTGTCCAACGCTCAGTTCGAGGTGACGGCCGCGCTGCAGACGCCCGGAACCTATGCCACCCTCACGGTGGCTCCTGAGACGTATCTCTCCGGCGCCAACGGCACGAACGCCGACACGGTGTCCTCCACGGACTGGACCAACGGCCTGACCGTCCTCGCTTCGGCGGATGTTCAGTTCGTGTTCCTCTGCACCACTGACACCTCTGCCCAGGCGCTGGCCTACCAGCATGTCCTGGCGATGCGGACGGTCACGGCGAAGCGGAACCGGATCCTCGTGCTCGGAGGGCCTGTTGGCCAGACCGTCGCGCAGGCTGCGGCTGCGGCCCCGACCCTCCCTGGCCCGGTGGTCTATGTCTGGAACGGGTCCGTCAGCTACAACCCCCTCACTGGCCTCCAGGAGCAGCTGGGAGGTCACGGCTCTGCGGCGCAGGTGCTTGGCATTGCCGCTGGCTCCTACGTCTCCACGCCGGCCACCGGCAAGCCGCTGCTCTCGCTGGGCCTCGAGAACGCCACCCCCTCCGACACCGACATCAGCACGCTGCTGATTGCTGGTGTGACGCCCATCACGCTCAACCCTGTCACCGGGCAGGCCAGGGTGGAACAGGCGATCACGACGTGGCAGGGTGGGGCGAACGTCGCCTACCGGAAGCTCCTGGGGCTCCGGATTCAGGATGCCATCGCCGCAGGGTTCAACCAGGTGCTTTCCTCGTTCGTCGGCTATCCCCTCGACCTGTCCACCGGCCAGCTGATCAAGCTGGCTGCGGCCAAGTTCCTGGACCAGTCGGTTCGCTCGGCCCAGAACCCGGGCGGCTTCCTGACCCCTGGGTACCAGAACGGCCAGCAGACCGATGCCTGGACCAATCTCCAGGTCACGACCGACGGCATGGAGACCTGGGCCATCAGCGTGACCGCCAGTCCCGTTGGCGAATCCGACTACATCACCGTGGCGGTGAAGCTGGCGGCCGCCCAGATCTCTCTCTGATAGGAGGCTCCCGTGGCCAACATCTACGATGCAAAGGTGCTGGGCGGCCACGTCGCCCGGATCATGATCGACGGGGTGGACGCTGGGTGGTTCCAGGGCGTCTCCTGGTCCGTGGACATGGGGGTGCAGGATGTCCTCGTGGTCGGGTCCGTGGAGGTGCAGGAGCACCAGCAGACGCGCTACATGGTGTCTGGGGATATCCAGCGCTATTACGTCCGCGACATGCTCATTGAGAACAGCAAGTTGGGCGCGCGCACGGCCGCCGAAGTGATCCGCACCGGCACCTTCGACATGGTGGTCCTGGACGACATCACGAAGCAGCCGGTGATGGTCCTGGAAGCCTGTACTTTGGCCTCCCACGGATCCGGCATCCAGGCCGGCCAGCTGGTCACCCAGCGTTTCTCGTTCCGCGCGCTGCGGACTCGGTAGGAGGTAGCTCATGGGCCTCAAAGATCCCGTCCTCCGCGCGGCCGCTGGCATCGATCCTGCGCTTGAACCAGCCCTTTCCGCGCAGGAGGAGGTGGTGTTCTCCATCCCGGAGTTCACGACCGGCTTCAAGTCCATCGGCTTTCCTTCCCTGGACGGCCCGGTCACGATCCGCTATGCCACGGTGGCCGACACCCTGGCCATCGAGCGTGCCATGGGGCCTCTTGCGGGGTTCGTGGCCGAGGCCATCGCTTCCCTGCAGATCCTCATCACGAAGGCCCCCGCTTCCTGGTGGAAGGCCCCCGAGAAGGGCGGGAAGATCCCGACCCTCGATCTGGGGCGTCTGCCGGATGTGGAGGCCATCCTGGACCTCTACCGGGCCTACTCCCGTTGGAGGGCGGACTTTCGAAGCGGCGGCGCTGGAAGCTAACTGGCGTCAGCCGCGGGCCCTCACCAACCTGGTGTGGACTGGTTCGCGGGCCCTTGGGCTCCATCCTTGGCACCCAGACGTCCTCCGGCTGGCTCCCTACCAGCTTCACTGGGCGGCGATTCAAGGATCTGAGGCGGCAGGGAACACACCCCGCGTGGACCGGGCCTCCCGGGAGCAGGACCGGACGGATGCCGACGCCCTGGCCTTGATCGCTTGGTGTGATGCCCACTTCACCCGGAGGCCCTGATGCTTGCCGCGCCCTTCACGAACGTCCTCTCGGGATCCCTCGGCTCGCGCATGCAGTGGGAGAAGTGGCATCGGTGCCCATGCACCGGGGCTGAAGGATCCGCCCGGCACGATTGCCCCCTCTGCAACGGGGAGGGGGGCACCTTCGATCCCCCATCTGCCATCTTCCGGGCCGGCCTCACTGGCGTATCGGCCAAGCAATTGGAGGCCCTTCGGACCAAGCTGGGGCCTGGGCTCGTGGGGGATGCCTCGGTGAGCCTCCCCGCCAATGCGCCGGCCTACGGCCTGGTGTCCTCCGGGGATCGCTTCCTGGCGGTGGATGCCCTTGACCCCATTGAATGGGTTCTGACCCCCAACACGCCCGTCCGGTTGCCCTCTGGCGCGGTGGTGGGACAGGTGTTCGCCCTGGGGCCGCAGGGCGCCTCCTTGGTGGCCGCCACCCTCCCGGCGCCTGGCGCGGATGGTCGGATCAAGGTGAGCCAGAACCTGGTGGTTCGGATGCGGGCCCCCCGTCGGTTCCAGGTGGTGGCTGACATCGGGAAGCTGCGGTCCTGGATCACCGATCTGCCGCAGCCCTTCCTGCTCAAGCAGATCGACCTGACGACGAGGTAGGCCATGGGGATCGAGAAGAACATCAACGCCGAGGGGTTCTTCGGGAAGCTCCAGCAGGCCCTCCGGGACGGGTTGGGTCGGGAGATGGCCGGCGGGGCGAACCTCGGCACCATCACCCTGGACGTCAAGGACGTCAGGATGGACCGGGCGGAGGCTGGCATTGGACGGGCCGAGGCGCTTAACCGGTCCTTCAGCCAGCGGCCCTCCGGCGGCTACTCCGGGAACTGGGACCGCCCCGAGGACTATCCCGAGCGGGATCTCGGCCCGATGGGCTCCAGGCGATGGGCGGCCATCATGCAGGAGGGTGGCATCCACACACTTCGGAATGCTGGCACCTTCTACCAGCGGTGGGGTGGTACCCTCGGGGAGCAGGACCGAGGCGAGGCGAGCATGTGGGCTGCCATCGCCGGGAGCCCGTCGGGCCGGAAGGTGGAGGAGTCGTTCTCTGGCCTCGAGCGCGCCGGCAAGAAAATGGCGGAACTCATGACGGAGTACGAGCAGGCCGGCTCCGGCACGCCCGCAGCCATGCGAGCCACCGAGCAGATGGTGAAGCTCCACGAGGCCATCCAGGCCCTGGCAAAGTCAGGAGGCGAGGCTGCGGATGCCATTGGCGGAGATCATGGAGGCAAACTCCGCAAGGAATTAGAGGAGGTCACCCAGCTGGCCTCTGGGGGCAAGATGGCCCCAGGGGGTGGTGGTTCTGGAGGGCTCACGGGCGGCCTTGGGGATTTCATGCGCCTCGCGCATGGGGATCCGCTGGGTGCCGCGCAGGGTATCTTCGGCGCACGTTTCCTCCGGCGGCTCAATGCAGCCCTCATGGCGGATAGCCTGGGGGGTTCATTCGAGGCTCTCGGGGGAGGTGCAGGTGCGGCTGCGGGGATCGGCGCTGCGAGTCTTGCGGCCCTCTACGGGGGCTTCAAGTTTGGCTGGGGGTTGCAGGAATCCTCTGCCCAGGCCGCCATGGGGGACGCAGGGAAGGCCCTCGACGACTACCGCCTTTCGAACATGCTCGGGGCGGGCACCGACATTCGTGGCGCCCTCTACACCGGGGGCCCTGATGGCCGCCTGCATCTCAATGAGAAATCGTTCGCCTACCGGAACAACCTCAATACCGTCATGGCACGTCGGATGCTGGGGGCCATGGGGCTGGGCGCCGGGGGATGGGTGGGTGGCTTCGAGGACCAGTTCACCACCGGGGATACACTGTATCGGCGGGCCCTGGACTTCGGCGTGGATGATTCGGCTCTTGCGGGCTTCGTGGGCGCCAGTGTGCGAGGAGGCTTGACGCGCCGAGGAAGTGGGGGTGTGGAGCACCTGTTGTCCTGGATCGGCGGCCTCATTGCGGAAGGCAACAAGGTTGGTGTGTCCTCGAACGAGACCCTTGGAGTCATCGCCTCCTTGGGGCAGACCGAGCAGGCACGGATGGGGTTCGTCTCCCAATCCTCCATGCAGTACCTCTCGAACACCATGCGGGTGTTCAATTCCAGCGGCCTGGACGCATTGAAGGGCCAAGGTGGCCTTTCCACCCTGCAGAAGCTCGGGGACAACCAGAACCCTGTGTTCAACACTACGCTTGCTTTGGAATTCTTGAATCCAGATGGCACGCTCACGCGCGCTGGCTGGCAGCAGCTGACCGAGGCGATGGGTGGGGACCAGTCCAGGGCCCAGGAGATGGTGCGTCGGTTGGGCCCCCACTTTGTTGCCCAGTTGCTGGCGAATAACCCATCAAACAAGGTCGCATGGGCCCGGCACATGGTGGGGCAATTCGGGCCGGGGGCCGGGTATCAATTGAACCACTTCCTTTTTGGTGACCAGGGCAACCTAAAGGATTTTGCCGGCCTATTCGCGCTCGGGAAGCAGGATCCCGGGACGATGGGCTTCCCATATGCGGATGGCTCCAAGCGATCTGCTGCAGCTATTGACGAGGCGACCAAATATGAGAACATCGCCGCTCTTTCGCTGATGACCGACGAGGTGCGGAAGAGCACGATGGCCTTGAGCGACATGGTGACATTCCTCAATGCTAATTTCCCGAAGGTGATGCTGCAGGCTGGGGCGGCTTCTTCTGCTTGGGATGTCGCAAAGCACCCACTCGCTACTGCCTTCGCGCCATCTGTTTCCAGGGGCGGCCGAGCCCCGGTTGTCGATGCATCCAGTCTCGCTCGGGCAATGGCCGGAGATCCTTTCTGATGCCCCTTCTCGTTCCATAGGTGCCCGACTCTGCGCCAATCGGGATCCCGGGTTGGGTGTTTGCGCCTGATCCTCGGCGGTGAGGTGCCCTATGTCTACTCCCCTCTCCGAGCACTTCTGCCTCGAGGAAATGACGCGATCTCAGACTGCTCTCCGGCAAGGGATCGACAACACTCCAACCGAGGGCATCGTGGCGAATCTCACCAGGCTCTGCGAGACGCTGCTTGAGCCGGCGCGCGCGCTGCTGGGCGAGCCGTTCCATGTGGATTCCGGCTACCGCTGCGTGGCCCTGAATGAAGCTGTGGGAGGCGCCAAGAGCAGCGCCCACATGACCGGCCGGGCCGCGGACATCATCCCGCAGGGCCTCGACTTGCATGCGGCCTTCGACAAGCTGCGCCTCTCCGATCTCCCCTACGACCAGATCATCATCGAATGCGGTGCCTGGCTGCACCTGGCGGTGGCCGTGGAGGGCGAGCAGCCCCGCCGCATGGCCTTGACCGCCTCGGGGGGGCCGGGGGATTGGCACTACGTGGAGGTGCTCCAATGAGCGATTTCGACTGGAAGTCCTTCGTGAAAAAAGTGGCCCCGTTCATCGGGACCGCCTTGGGAGGTCCACTTGGAGGTGCTGCCGCTTCTGCTCTGGCTGGTGCGTTGGGTGGTGATCCCACCAAGACCACGGATCAGCAGTTGGCCGCTCTGGTCCAGAACGTCACTCCGGAGCAACTGCTGGCCCTCAAGCAGGCCGAGAACGACTTCGCACTCAAGATGCAGTCCCTCGGCTTCCAACACGAGACGGACCTGCTCCAGACAGCGGCCTCGGACAGGGCCTCTGCGCGGTCAAGGGAGATGTCCGTACGGGACTGGACGCCGCGAATCCTAGCCTATGGTGTGACCATCGGGTTTTTCGGTCTGCTGGGCTACATGCTGCGCCACGAGGTGCCTGCTGGATCCAAGGACATCCTTAACGTGATGCTGGGTTCCCTCGGGACGGCCTGGATTTCCATCGTGACCTACTACTTCGGCTCCAGTGCTGGGTCCGACCGCAAGACAGAGATCTTGGGTGGGGGGAAGCTGTGATTTCTGGATTCGACCGCGTGAGCACCGTTCCTGTCATCTCCCCGGTGGAGTGGCTGGCCCTCCTGGCCTTGGTGGGCACCCTCATGGCCTTCTTGCGATTCGCCGTCACCCGGTACATCAAATCGGCGGACGACAACCAGAAGGCCCTGACCTCAAGCATGACGGGGCTCCATGATTCGGTGGATGCTCTCACCCTCGCCATCCGAGATCTCCGGGAGGAGATGCTCGAGAAGTTCGTCACAAAGGAGGACCACCGCCGGGATCTGGAGCTGATCCGAGCGGGCCTCTTCGGGCGCCGGGCCACCGACAATTGCGGCCTTCCGGAATGCCCGGTGCGGCGAGATGAGGGCGACTGAGGTCTTGTACCACCCGCTCTGTGAGCCTTGTGCCAAATCGTGTGCCACCCATTCAGACCTCCGGGCACTTCTCAGCACTTAGATCGCCGTTTTCACCATCGTCTGGGCCCAAATTCGTCGGGCTCGTGCCACAAAAGGAAAGCCCGCAAACCTAGTGGCTGCGGGCTTTTGTGGCGGAGAGTGAGGGATTCGAACCCTCGAACGCCTTTTGGACGTTACACGATTTCCAGTCGTGATTTTATGTTTTTAAGTGTATTTATTGCACAGATAACGGACGTTTGTCGGATTTGTTGTCCAAATCCTGTACCAGCCCCGCGGCAGTTCCGATCTGGTCAGCAGCGCGGCGCACCGCATCGCCGCCCTGGGCCACGAGGTAGGGCAAGGTCGTCTTGAGGTGCTTGTGGCGCAGGGCCTCCTGGATCTCCCGGGGTGGCACCCCTTGGGCGCTGAGGAGGGTGGCGTAGGTGGCCCGCAGGCGGTGAGGCGTGAGGTTCACCACCCCGATCAGGGCGCCGGCGAGCTTGACGTAGTGAAGGGTGTAGAGGCGCCCGTGGGCTCCGTTCTCCCCGTGGCCCGGAACCAGCAGCCCGGCTTTGCGGCCGCCGATCATGCGGGCGAGGTGCGGCCTGGTCCACTCGGGGATGGGGACCGGCTTCGCCTCCTTCCCCTTCGTGCCGACCTCGGGGTGGTAGGGGATGAACTCCATGCGCTGCAGGTTGGCGTGCTGGACCAGGGCGTGGCGGGCCTCGCTCTCCCGCAGCCCCATGCCGGCCTCGAGGATGATCAGGTCGCGGGCGTCTGGGGGCGCCACCTGCTCGACCGCCGCCAGGAATGGCCCCAGCTGCTCGATGGTGAGGCTGGGCCGCGGCACTTCCTGGACCTTGATGGCCTTCACCCGGTAGGCCCTCCGCTCGATGACCTCCCCTTCCTCGGCCCAGGCCATGATGGCCCCGAGGCTCCGGAGGACATGGTTGGCGCCCCCGGCGGTGTTGTAGCGCCCGGTGACGTTCTTCTTGGCGAGGAAGCCGTTCAGGATGGCTTTCACGTCCTGGGTGGTGATCTCGTCCAGGGGCTTGTCGTGGAGGGCCTGCATGTGGGCCTGGACGTCGCTGCGGATGTTCTCGCGGTGGCTCTCGCTATGGCCGGTGGTCTGATCCTTCTCCATGCGTTCCAGGGCCTGCAGGAGCGTAGGGACGGTGCTCCGCCCGCGGCTGTCCCTGGTGCCCTCCACCAACCCGTCCCGGAAGTCCTTCAGCCACTTCACGGCCAGGGCCTTGTCCTCGCACCCTGTGGAGCCGTGGTATCGCTTTCCGCTCCACATGAAGCGGTAATACCAGACGCGGCCGTGCTTGTAGAGGTTGTTTTGTGCTTTCATTTGGAATCATATTCACGTATGGTTTGTTCAACTTTTTTTGGGTCATATCCTTTTATTTGTTCAATCTTTGCCAGCGCTTGGCGCCATCGCGGTTCAGCGTCACCCAAATCGCCTTTATCGACCATGTGCTGCATGGTCCCAACCACAAGATGTGCAAATGCGTCTTTCTGACCATCCAGCATTTCTGGGTCGGCACACCCTGCAAACAAGCCATCTCCCCATTTGGTTTTGCCACCATTCGCATACAAATATTGATCTCTTATTTCTCTACGGGTTGAATCTTCGTTTATCCATGTTATTTCTTGAGCCAAATTTGGAGATTCTCTTTTAAGCCTTGACCACGCTTCTGGCGTGTATCCGCTTGGTGTTGAATCGCAGCTAATCATCAAAATCAATCCAAAGAGAGCAAGCGCATTCCTCATTCACAACCTCCCGCATTTTCCGACAACTCTTCCCACGATCTCAAAGCCGTGGTGGTTGTCGGGGGTGATGGTGTAGGCCGCGTAGGCCGGGTTTCTGGAGACGACCTGGATGTTGCCGCCAGGCAGGCGTTGAAGCTGCTTGACCATGAGGGCCTCGTCCTGGCGGATGAGGTAGATTCCGTCGGCGCCCATTTGCTTGGCGCGGGTGTCAATGAAGATCGCATCGCCTGGCTGGAGTATGGGGGTCATGCTATCGCCCTCGACATGGATCGCATAGAGGGCCTGCGGAGGCACCCGCAGCACGCTCCGGATGTGGGAAGCGCTCAGGCGGATTTCGGTTTCGGTTTCCGCTTGGCCGTTCTCGTATCCCAAGCCTGCGGCCGCCCACGTGGTCAGCAGTGGGACATCGACCCATTGGTCGCGTGGAGTGCGGATCACGCGCGGAGAGTTGAGGTCAGCGACCGGCGCGATTGCCTCGCCATGGAGGGTGCGGAGAAGGGTGGGGATCGCATTTGAGGCCGGGTTCTTGATCTTCCCGATGGCGTCCTCGAGGATCATGGCTTCCTGGAGGTTCCTGGGGCCGGCGCGTTCCCACCGCCTCCAGACGGACTCTTCGACGCCAGTGGATCGGACCAGCCGCTCGATGCCCGACCGCTGGAACCCCGCCGTCTGGCCACTCCCTTGCTCGAGGATGAGGGCGTGGATGCGCTGGGCCAGCTCCCGGCGCTTTGGGTCGTAGGGCTCCCCTTTGCCCGTCTTGATCCATTCGAGGCGAATCCCGGTGGCCAGGGAGATGGCTTCCAGCGTCTCCGGGTTGGGGCAGCGATAGCTCGTGTTGTTCTCTTCAAGTTCCCATTTGGGGGCCATGCCCGTCCCGGCTCCAACCTCAATCCCAAGTTCCTTTTGTGTGAGACCGGCTGCTTTTCTTGCCCATCGGATCCTTTCGGGAAGTTTCACCTGTGTGCCCATGGGTGCATTTTCGGGTTGCATCCGATCTCCTGAAGGGTTAGTTTTGGGTTCATGAAGAGTGAATTTGAATCCGAAGCGCCTCCAACTTCGCTTGCAACCCAACAGGATGCATCCAGTCGTCCTGTTCGTCCACCCCGAGTTTGGACGGCCAGGAAAGTTACCTATCTCCTGCTTGAGGAGGGGTGGAACAAGTCGGCTATTGCGCGGGCGCTCGAAGTTTCCCAGCCGGCGGTCCAGGCTGCCATATCCAAGGGCAACAGCCGGGCGATCTGCTACTTCGTCGCAGGAATCCTTCGGGTGCCTCCTGCGAAGGTCTGGCCCCACTTTGCGACAGGGCGCCAGCCGAAGGACGGGAAGCCATGAGCAAGGCGCTCCAATCCCCGTACCGCCTGAATGCCGTCGCTCGCATCCAGGGTCGCGTGCTGGATGCCCTGGCGCGCGAGGCGTGCATCGGTGCCATGGCGCTCTCTGCCGTCATCGGGGATTGGGCCCGGGCTGATGTGATGGTGGCCCTCCGTGGGTTGGTGCGGCAGGGCGTGGTGGAGGTGGATGGTTGCCGTCGTGGGGCCCGGTATCGGCTCGTGGGGAGGGCGGCGTGAGCAAACCCGCAAATGATGCCGACATCAAGTTCTGGGAGAGACTGGAATCCAGTTCGGGTCTTCCTCCAAAAACAGAACGCGAGCGTCGATATGAAGCGTGGCGGCAAGATGTCCAAGGGCTACGAGGGTATGTAGCGCACCATCTAGGGGTAGCTGGAAAGTCCTGGCGTTCAGGATTTCGGCACCTGGGCTATGCGCTAGGATCTCTGCTGATTGCTCTAGGAAGTTCAGCATCGCTGCTGCTTGCATGCCTCCGGGATTGGGTTTCTCGCAGACGACGAACAGGGCAGTCTTCATCTCGTCTCCTGGATGGCTCCAGGGATGGTAGCAGGGGGCGCCATGGGTGATGGGCGCTTCCAAATCTCCACTTTCCCCCTTGCGCGTCCTGCGGGAGGAGTTAGGCTCTCAAGTGGGAGCGTAAGCACCTCCTACAGGACATATCCAACGGCCATTCGTGGTCGGGGAGCCCAGGAAATACAAGACCGTCCGTTCGCGGCGGGAATCCCTGGGGCCGTTCCTGTAGCGGTGCTTAACTCCCCGGCTTCCAGGCTGATCCTGGATTGGACAAATACGGGCTTAAGCACCCGTCAACTACAGGAGGCCGCATGGTGAGCGGCGTTAGGGTTTTCCGTACTCCGGGAGGCGCAGATGTGCGCGTGCTCGTGGGGCACTGGAAGGGTGGGGTCGTCGTATCGGCCCAGGATCTGGTGGCTGCTCTCGGTGTGAGTTGGGATGGTGCGATCCCGGCCATCAAGCAGATCCAGAGGGGGATCTGGCAGGCCAAATTCGAGCCTGCAGCTCGACGCGGCGAGTCCTCCTTCAACGAGGAGGCCGCCTACGCCTACCTCCATTTCGAGAGGCGCGTGCCCGTGTCCCAGCGAAGCGCCCTTCGGCGGTGGCTGGCGGGCGAGGTGTTCCCTGCGGCGATTCCATCCCCATCTGTTTCCCCCTCTCTCGACCTTCCCGTGGAGGCCAGCGTGAGCCCTGTCCCGAATTTTTCCGTCAACACCTTCTCCTTCGAGGGCGCACCGGTGCGCACGGTCGAGATCAATGGCGCGCCCTGGTTCGTGGCCAAGGATGTGGCCGAGCGGCTGGGCTACGCCTGGAACGGGAGTGCCCGCATCGAGCATGTTCCGGCCGACTGGAGGGGGGTCACATCCGTTGTGACCCCCTCCGGAGCCCAGGACATGGCCATCCTCTCCGAGCAGGGGCTCTACTTCTTCCTGGCCCGGTCGGACAAGCCCGCGGCCCTGCCCTTCCAGCGGTGGATCGCGGGCGAGGTGCTTCCGGCGATCCGGAAGACCGGGGCCTACAAGATGGCACACCTTGATCCGATCTACCGGGTGGGCGACTTGGAAATGCGGGTTCCACGCTCGATGTCGGAGGCCCTTCGCAGCATGGCGATTCTGGCCGACAAGGTGGAGGAGCAGGCCACCAAGATCCAGGAGGACGCCCCGAAGGTCGAATTCGCCATGGCGGTGCGGAACTGCGACGACACCTTGTCGGTCGGCAAGTTCGCCAAAATCCTGGGTGTAGGGGAGGTCAAGTTCTACCGCTGGTTGCGGGAGGCGCAGATTCTCTTCAAGCAGGGGAAGGCGAATATCCCCTTCCAGCGGTACCTGGAGTTGGGGTATTTCCGGGTCGTAGAGAATGTGATCTACATGGGCTCGGCCATTGGGAATGTGCCGGTGCCCCAGACGCTCGTGACCGGCAAGGGCCAGATCTGGCTGCAGCGGAAGTGGGCTGCCGCGCGAGGTGTGGCATGAGGTGGCTTGCCTTCTTCCCCCTCAAGGCACATGCTGGATGCGCCCGGCGTCTCCAGCCATACAACACCCTGCGGGGAAAAACTGGGGGCTCATCTCCTTTTGAGTTTTCGGCCGCCGGGCACCGATTTTTTTTGTGTGTGAATGGTGAGAAAGGACTTGCTTGGTCCTTTCACGCAAGCACACTCAGGATTGGGTCTAGAAAGCCCTCATCTCGTTCTGGTAGCACTCCCGCACCTGTCGGCCTATTCTGTGAAGGCCAGGGGTGCAGCGAATACGCCGGGACGGTGCTTCGGCACGGCGGTCCAGTCAATAAGCTCGGCCTTCTGATGAGGCTTTCTAGCCCCTGGCACCCTCCCATTGGGGGTAACACCGGGTCTAGAAAGCCCGTTCATCAGGAGGCCCGTGTGGCCAACCTCTCTCCTCGTGGGGGCGTCAGCCTGCCTAAGCTGGCGCTGCCCCGTCTTTCCTGGCGCCTGCGGGCGCTCTACTGGGAATTCCCCTGCGGGCATTCTGCGCCTGTGGCCCATCCCATTCCGCGCGATCTGTCGGTTGCGGCGGCTGCCCGTGCCGCCCGCTGCCCTGTTTGCGCCCTTGCTGAGGCTCGCGTGGCTCGCAGCCGCGTGGCCCAGGAGGTTGCCCATGCTTGATGGGATCGCTACCACCCCATCTCCCTCCGTCCTCTCCGTGGAGGCCCTCCACGCTGCTCTGCTGGAGCGGCACGCTGGAGCCCGGGAGTTCCCTGGGCGCGACCAGTACGTCGGCGCCTCCGAGGTGGGCACCTGCATGCGCCTCGTGGCGTGGCGGAAGCTCCACCCCGAGGCCAACACTTTCGACCCCGAGGCCGCAGGGCGCATGCGCGCCGGGCAGGTGCTCGAGAACGAGTACGTCCAGATGGTGCGGCTGGCGCTGAAAGGACAGGTGCGCGAGACGGGCGCGAATCAGGCAGAGGTGTCCGTGGAGGATGCCCCGATCCGCTTCCACCCCGACGGGAGGCTGCTGGCCTCCGTTCTTGAGCCCCTCCAATGGGGCCGTGTGCCTGTCCTGCTGGCATCCGGGGCTCGGATCTACCTCGACCAAATCCCTTCGGGAGATGGGGTTTTGGAAATCAAGACGGCCAGTAGCCACCAGTTGCGCCGCTTCCGCAAGGACGGGCTCAACCTCGCCTACCAGGGGCAGACCCAGGTGCAGATGGGCGGTCAGGGTTTCTCGTGGGGGCTGGCGGTCGTTGGATCGCGCGAGAACCTCTCCGACACCGAGGTGTTCTTCCTGCAGGCCGACCCCGAGCAGTTCGACGTCATGAAGGGGCGCGCCCACCGGATCATGGCGGCTGTGGACCGCATCCGGCAGGGCCTGCTCTCCGAGGAGGGCGGCTTGCCCGAGCCCGAGACGGATCGTGGCTACTGCTCCTCGTGCCCCCTGGCAGATTCCTGTCCGGCGATGATCACCGCCCGGGCTGCGGCGGGAACCACCACCGTCATTCCGCCCGACGAGGTTCCCGACTTTGAGGCCCTGGCGGATGAATACCTATCCCTCAAGCCCGAGGCCGACCGCTTCGAGGATGTGAAGGATGCCCTCAAGAAGCGCGGGGAGGCCCTGGGCCTCTCTAAGGGTGTCCTTCCCTCTGGCCGCATCGTCTCGCTCTCGGAGCGCCAGGGGCGGGAGTCCGCTGACCTCAAGACGCTCAAGTCCCAGTTCCCCGAGGTGGCCGCGAAGGTCGTCAGCCGTGGGGATTCCTTCTATGTGATGTCCGTCAAGGAGACCTCCCGGTGACCACCGCCGTCGCAACCCGTCCAACCATGGACCCCAACCGCCCCGCGCCCGATCCCGCCACACTTCGGCGCTTCCTTGAGGGTAATTCCGTCGTCCTCAAGCGAGTGGCGGCCAACCTCGATCCCTCCCGCGCCATCGGCATCGTGTGTTCTGCGGCCTCGCGGAATCCCTACCTCCAGAAATGCACGCCCCTCAGCATCCTGCGCGTGCTGCAGGACGGGGCCACGCTCGGGTTGGAGGTCGCTGGCCCACTGCAGGAACTGCATGCGGTTCCCTACTACAACAACGACCTCAAGGTCTACGAGGCGCAGTCGCAGCCGGGCTACCAGGGCCTCGTGAAGCTGGTGCTCCAGACGGGCAGTGTGGCTCGGGTCACCTGTGAGCCCGTCTACAAGGGGGACAGCTTCGACTACCAGCTGGGGGATGCTCCCTTCCTTCGCCACAAGCCCGACCTGACCATGCTGGGGGAGGAGCGCCCCGACGACGAGATTGTGGCCTTCTACGCTGTGGCCTTCTTCAAGGATGGCACCACCCAGTTCGAGGTCATGGGCCGTGCCGCAGTCGAGAAGATCAAGGCCCGCGCCCTAGAGAAGAAGCGTGGCGCCAAGGGCCCGTGGGAAACCGACTATGCCGAGATGGGCCGAAAGACCGTGCTCCGTCGGCTGTGCAAGCGCCTTCCCAAGACGTCGGCTCTCGCCCGGGCCCTGGACCTTCAGGCTGCAGCGGAGGGTGGCGAACACATCCCGGTGGAGCCCATGCCTGTGGTTGTGGAGGGTGCCCACATGGTGGTGGATCCTGCTCCTGCTCCTGCCGCTGCTGCGCCGGAAGCCCCCGTTCCTCCCCCTGTCCAGACTCCTTCGGGAGAGGTGGCGCCCAGCGCGGATTACCACTATGGCCCCGCGCTCTCTGCGGCCCAGGTGAACACCGCCAAGGGCCATGCCGACCGTCTCAAGCTCCACCACGACTCCAGCCGGCGCGTCATTGCCGCTGTTTCAATCAGCGACAAGGCGAGTTCACGGGCCTTCATGGATCAGTTGTTCAGCAAGGACGACGCCAAGATCCGGGCCGCTTTCGAGTCGCACGAGGCGTGGGGGAATCCTCTCCAACAGACCTCTTCCCAGGACGGGATGGCTGTCCCTCCTGGTGATGATCCTGGTTGGCCGGAGGAATAGGCCGTGACGCGTGCATCACGCAATCTCTCGGCAATCTTCGCGGAGGTGCGGTCGGGGCTCTCTCCCGACCGCTCCTACAGCTTCGTGGATCTCTTGAGCCTCTGCCGGCGCCGAGATCCTCATTTCGGCTACTCCACCCTCCATGACATCCTCCACACCGCCGAGCGCGCTGGTGAGATCCTCCACCTGCGCCGCAATTCCTACGCTGTGCCGGATGGTCAGGGCGGTGTGGCTACCTCCCTCATCGATATCCCACACGAATCTGCCGACCCCACGCGCTTGCTCCTCATCGAGCAGGGCATCTCGGTGGTGCAGCAGCAGCAGGCCCTCATGGACCAGAAGATCGACCACCTGCTGGTCCTTCTCCGCGGTCTGCAGGGCGGAGGTCAACTATGATCGAGCCCTGGATGAATCTGGCGGCCCTCCGGCGCTTCTTCGCCCGGATGAAGGGCCTTCCCCTTGTGGATGGGCGCAAGGAGCCGATGGTGGGCATCCCCTACATCGTCTCCGCCACCAAG
>JAKAMQ010000039.1 GCA_021812805.1 Acidobacteriota bacterium | reverse complement strand
CTCCGCCTCGTCCCGCAGGTTGATGGTGGGGAAGAACATCATCCGGAGGCCCCGCACCTTCGCTTCGCGGAAGGTGCGCAGCAGGGCGGCGTCCGTGGGGCTGGAAGTGGGGTGCCGGCGGATGTCGTTGCTGTGGTAGGTGTCCATGCGGTAGATGGCCTGGAGGCTGACGCAGGTCGCCCCCGAGGCCGCGATGCGGTCCAGCTCCGCGTGATAGTCGTACTCCGGGTCGCCCGAGTAGAGCCCCAGCACCATCCCCCGGGGTTGGGGCACCAGGGTGCGGCGGTGCATCCGGTGCACAAACCAGAGGGTGAGGGGCAGGCCGAGGAGGGCGAGAAGGGCGATGAAACGGCGGATCATGCAACGGGCTCCAGGAACCAGCCTAGCGGCTGGTTCCTGGAGAGAGGAGAAGCCTTTCCGACTCTGTGGGCCTGCTCAGCCGAGGCTTCGCTCCACCCTCACGAGGCTGATGCGGGTTCCTTCCATGCGCAGCACGGTCAGCCGGGCACCTTCGACGGCGACGGATTCCTGGGGCCTCGGCACGCGGCCCAGGCGGGCCATGACCAGGCCGGCCAGGGTGTCGAAGCCATCCCGCTCCCAGGCCAGGTCGAGGCGCTGGGCCACATCCTCCACATGGGCCTGGCCGGACACCAGGAAGACGCCCGGCGACTGTTCCACCACTTCCGCCGCGGCCTCGTGCTCATCCCGGATCTCGCCGAAGACCTCCTCCAGCAGATCCTCCACGGTGGCGAGCCCGGAGACGCCGCCGAACTCGTCCACGACAATGGCGAGCTGGGTGCGGGTGCGCTGCATTTCGCGCAACAGGTCGAGGACCGGTTTGCTCTCCGGCACGAAGAGGGGCGGCTTCAGCAGCCCCGCCAGGGGGGCCTGGGCCTGGTCGGGGAGCTGCATGAGATCCTTGAGCAGCAGGACGCCGCGGACATGATCAATGCCGCCCTCGTACACGGGCAGCCGCGAATGGCGGGTCTCCGTGAAGGCCCGCCAGGCCTCCGGCAGGGGCGCGTCCAGGGGCAGGGCCACGATGCGGGTGCGGGGCGTCATCACCTCGCGCACCACGGTGTCGCCGAAGGTGACGACGTTGCGGATCAGCTCCCGGTCTTCGGCTTCCAGGATGCCCTCCGCCTCGCCCTCCTCCAGGAGCGCGGTGACGGCCTCTTCGGTGGAATCCTCCTCCGTGCCTTCGCGTTCCTCCGCCTGGCGCCGTTCGATGATCCGGGCCAGGGGGGCGACCAGCGGCTCCACGAACGGCTGGAGGGGCGCGTAGGCGGGAAAGAGGCGGGTCAGCCAGAAGGGCGGATCGCCGGACGTGAGATGGGCCGGTGCCGCGAGATCCAGAGCCCAGAGACCCAGGACCACCAGCGGGCCCAACACCCATCCGCCGCCCAGGATGGCCCCGTGGAAGGGCCAGAGCAGGGCCAGGAACACCAGCAGCAGCAGCTGGACGGTGAACTCGAGCCCCATGCCGAGGCTGCGGGGGCGCTCCAGGAGGGCCGCCAGCCGGGCATTCCGGACCGCGCCTTCCTCCAGCATCCGTCGCCGCTGGAGGGAGGGCAGGGCATGGAAGGCCGCCAGCAGGGCCACCAGCGTCAGGCGGTAGGCCAGGATGCAGGCGGCTGCCGCGAGCAGCCAGGGGGTCGGGACGCTACTGCTGGGGTCGGCCATGGGCGAACCCCCATCCTACCTGGATTCCCGCCGGGCGAGGATCTGGGCCGTGACCGCAGCCCGCATCGCCGGGGACAGGCGGATGTGCCGGCGGGCGGCCTCGCGGAAATACTCCTGGGGATCGCGGCAGAGGCCGTCCGGCGTGGGAGCCAGGCCCTTGCGGATCCGGGCGGCATTGAGGAAGGGGTAGGGTTCCTTCGCCAGCTCGGGGCTTCGGAGGAAATGGACGAAGGTCACCCAGCCGCCCACGAGGAACCACACGGCCAGCACCGCCACCGCCTTGCGCTGGAGCGCCCGCATGCGCTCGGGTGTGGTGCGGATCTTCTGCCACCAGATCCCCGCGGCGAGGTTGCAGGCGATGAGGCCGGCGGCGATGGAGAGCGTTCCGGTCCAGCCGAGGCTGTGCCAGTCCCAGCCCGTGAGGGCCACCACCGGCGGCGTGAGCATCAGGCCGAAGATCAGGTTCAGGTGGAGCATGTAGAGCAGCAGGGATTCCCGGCTGGCGGCCTCCACGGGGTTCGGGCCCCTCCAGCGGGGCCGCAGCAGGTCCAGGGTGCCCATGGCCGCGCCTGCCAGCATGATCCAGCCCAGGCGGGCCACCACGCTGGGCAGGGTGGTGTTGGAGATGGCCAGCAGTTCATTCCAGCTCCAGCTTCCATGATGGCCGTGGAGCAGCCAGACGCTTCCGTGCTGGACCCAGGTGCCCTGCCAGAGCCAGGCGTGCTGGGTCGCCCGGCCCCAGGCGAGGCAGACCGCCCCGAGGAGCGCGAGGACTCCGAGATACCGGGCTTCGGAGAGGCGGGCCTTGCCGGCTGGGGCCTCCACCCGCAGCCAGCGGTAGATGCCGCCGAGGAAGGCGCCGAAGGCGGGGAAGGCCAGCCAGGGGAAGAGCGGGAACAGGGCCTGGACACCGCGGTCCGGGTTGCCGTTGAAGAAGCCCCGGATGGGCAGCCAGAGGCCATCGGCCACGCCGGTGGCCCAGAGGTAGGGCGAGACCAGCGGGATCAGGAGGGCCAGGGCCAGGGCCAGGAGGGTGAACACCCGCGGGTTGCGCACGAGGCGGGCCAGGGTATGCAGGATCAGCAGGGAGTAGACGATGCACTGGAGCACATCCATCTTGAACAGCTCCCGCAGCTTCTGGGTGGTGCTGAGCACCGTCCAGTCCGCCAGGGTGAAGCCCGGGGCATGCAGGGCATAGGCGCAGAGCAGGATGAAGCCCAGGCGCCGGGCCGTGTCGGGCCAGAAGGGGCGCAGGGTGCCATCGGTGCGGTAGGTGGAGAGCACCAGGCTGAAGCCCGCGGCCAGGGTGAAGCTGGGCGCCACCAGGCCGTTGAGATAGTTCAGCCAGTCCGGTCGCAGGCCGTCGCGCAGCCACGTGTTCACCACATGGACCTCGATCATCACGATGACGGCCCAGCCGCGCAGCTGGTCAATCCAGTCGCAGCGGCGGGAAGGGGTGCGGTCGTCCCAGCTGGCGGCGGTCATGTGGTCCCCGATTGGATTCTCCTAGCCTGCCTGAATGGTTGGAATTTCTCCACATCCTGCCGAGCGGCCAAGGCCTGCTATGGTGATCCCGTCGTCCCTCGCATCTTGATTCCCGCGTTTGGAGGTTTTCCCCATGGGTGGACTGTTCGTCAAGAAGGACCTGGCCCGGCTCATCGCCGATGCCAATGATCCCAATGCGGGCGAGGGCGGCCACGGTGGCGGCCAGCTCAAGCGCACCCTCGGGGCCTTCAACCTCACCACCCTGGGCATCGGCGCCATCATCGGCGCCGGCATCTTCAGCCTGACGGGTCTGGCGGCGGCCTTCTACGCTGGCCCGGGCATCATCTTCAGCTTCATGATCGGTGGCGTGCTCTGCGCCCTGGCGGGCCTCTGCTACGCGGAGATGGCGGCCATGGTCCCCGTGGCCGGCAGCGCCTATGCCTACTCCTACGCCACCATGGGCGAGTTCATCGCCTGGATCATCGGCTGGGACTTGATCCTGGAATACGCCTTCGGGGCCGTCACCGTGTCCGTGTCCTGGTCCGGGTACTTCGTCTCGCTGGTGGAGAAGACCCTCCACATCCACCTCTCGGACACCCTGCTGCGCTTCACCCAGGGCCCCTGGGGCGGCCTGGTCACCCTGTCGGACGGCAGCCAGGTGCATGGCGTGTGGAACCTCCCCGCGACCCTGGTGGCGCTGCTGGTGTCCGCCATCCTCTACCGCGGCATGCGGGAATCGGCCTTCGTGAACAACCTCATCGTGGTGGTGAAGGTGATCATCGTGCTGGCCTTCATCGCCCTGGGCTGGTCGGTGGCGAACCACGCCAACTGGATCGCCAACCCGGCGGCCCACGGGATCGCGCGCATGGTGCCCCCGGTGGGCCTGAGCGTCAAGGGCGGCGGTTTCATCAGCTACGGCTGGCCCGGTGTGCTCACCGGGGCGGGGGTGGTGTTCTTCGCCTACATCGGCTTCGATGCGGTCTCCACCACCGCCCAGGAATGCAAGAACCCCGGCCGTGACCTGCCCATCGGGATCCTGACCTCCCTGGTGATCTGCACCCTTCTCTACATCCTCATGGCCCTGGTACTCACGGGCGTGGTCCCCTACCACCTCCTGGGCGTCTCCGATCCCGTGGCCGTGGGCGTGGACCGCATCGTGGCCCTGCGGCACTGGTCGCCCGTGGCCCAGGAATCCCTCTCCTTCATGGTGAAGGTGGGTGCCCTGGCGGGGCTGACCTCCGTGATCCTCGTGATGATCATGGGCCAGACGCGCATCTTCTACGCCATGTCCAAGGATGGCCTCCTGCCCTGGTTCGGCGGCACCCATCGCACCCACGGCACGCCCCACATCGCCACCGTGGTGACGGGCATCTTCGTGGCCGTCTGCGGCGGCCTGATCCCCCTCAGCGTGGTCGGGGAGCTGGTGTCCATCGGCACCCTGCTGGCCTTCGTCCTGGTGTGCATCGGCGTGCCCATCCTCCGCTTCACCAACCCGGACACCCACCGTCCCTTCCGGGTGCCGGGGGGCCTGCCCGGCGCCCTGTTCGTGGGCACGCTGGGCGCGCTGGCCTGCCTCTGGGTGATGTCCGGCCTGCCCAAGGACACCTGGCTTCGGCTGATCATCTGGCTGGAGGTGGGGCTGATGATCTACAGCGGGTACGGGTGGCGGAAGAGTCGGCTGGCGGCAGAGGACACCACCGGGGGCCGTACGGGGCCGCACCTGATCCTGCTCGCCACCAGCATCATCGCCTTCATCCCGACGATGGTGTTCGCCGTCAAGGTGTTCGGGCGCAGCTGATCCCATGGCTTCGTGGCAGGAACGCTCCCGCCGCGCCGCCGGGGCGTTCCTGCTCTGCCGTGGCTGCCTCGGCCCTCTGGATGGCGCGGCGGTGGCGGGGCTCTGCGGGCGCTGCTGGTCAGGACTGGTGCCCCTGGTGGAGGAACGCTGCGCCCGCTGTGCCCTGGTCCACGGGGAGGGCGACTGCCCTGAACCCACGGCCTGGAGCCATGGCGACGCGCTGTGGGACTACCACGGGGGCCGCCCGCCCCTGGGCGCGCTGCTGCTGCCCGCCATCAAGGCCGGCGAGGCCGGCTGGCGGAAGGCCCTGCTCGGACAGGTGGCCGACGCGGCCTTGCCTGCCTGGACCGCCGATGTGGACCGGGTGACCGCCGCGCCCACGGCGCTGCACCGGAGGCTGCTGCGGGGCTTCGATCTGGCGGAGGAGGCCGCAAGCCTCCTGGCCCGACGCCTGGAACGCCCTTTCCAGTCCCTGCTCACCAAGGCCTGGCGCACCGGGCGGCAGGCGGCCCGCACCGAGAGCCAGCGGCGGCGCCTGCCGAAAGCGGCGATCACCCTGCGCGGGCCGCGGCTATCCGGCGGCACCGTGCTGCTGGTGGATGATGTCTGGACCACCGGCACCACCCTCCTGCGCTGCGCCCAGGCCCTGCGGGCCGGAGGGGCCGACGACGTGCGCGTACTGACCCTGTTCCGGGCGCTGTGAGTGGTCTTGGTTACGGTGGAAGGTCGCAAGATCTGGAACGCAGAGGACACAGAGAGCCACAGAAGACACAGAGAAAGACAAGCCGATGGGGGCGGAGATGTTGCCTTTCTCGGGTGCTTTTTCTCTGTGTCCTCTGCGGGGTTTCTGTGTGCTCTGTGTTCCGCTTTTCTGTTCTGGTTTCCGAACCCTACCGCACGGCTACGGGGCCTCGGGCGGCGCGGGCGTAGGAGGCGGGCCAGGGGATCTCGGCCCGGAGGGCCTGGGCGGCGGCGAGGGGCCAGCGGGGATTCCGCAGCAGTTCGCGGCCCAGCAGCACGAGATCGCTGGAACCCTGCGCGAGGATGTCCTCGGCCTGCTGGGGATCGGTGATGAGGCCCACGGCACCCGTGGGAAGGCCTCCTTCGGCGCGGAGGCGCGCCGCGAAGGGCACCTGGTACCCCGGTCCCAGCGGGATCTCCGCCCGGGGCACCAGGCCCCCCGAGGAACAGTCCACCAGATCCACGCCGAGGTCGCTCAATGCCTTCGCCAGCTCCACCGACTGCTCCAGATCCCAGCCGCCCTCCACCCAGTCCGTGGCGGAGAGGCGCACGAAGACGGGGAGACGCTCGGGCCACCCGTCGCGCACCGCTGCCACGACTTCGCGGAGCAGGCGGGTGCGGTTCTCGAAGCTGCCGCCGTAGGCATCCTCGCGGCGGTTGGTGAGGGGCGACAGGAACTGGTGCAGCAGGTAGCCGTGGGCGGCGTGGATCTCGGCCACCTGGAAACCCGCGGCCAGGGCGCGCCGGGAGGCATCCACGAAGGCCTGTACCACGCCCGCGAGCCCCGCTGCATCCAGGGCCGTGGGCACGGTCCAGCCCGCATCGAAGGGCAGGGCGGTCGGGGCGACGGGCACCCAGCCTCCCGCCGCGGGAGGAAGGCTGCCGCTGCCTTTCCAGGGCGCGGGATTGGAGGCCTTGCGCCCCGCATGGGCCAGCTGCACGCCTGGGACGGCGCCCTGGGATGTGATGAAGCGGACCACGCGGCCCAGGGCTTCGGCCTGGGCATCGTTCCAGAGGCCCAGATCATCGGGGCTGATCCGGCCCTCGGGCACCACCGCCGTGGCTTCGGTGAGCACCAGTCCCGCGCCACCCTGGGCCAGGCCGCCGTAGTGGACGAGGTGCCAGTCCTGGGCGACGCCCGCCACGGCCTGGTACTGGCACATGGGCGAGGCGGCGATGCGGTTGGGGAGGGTGAGGCCCCGGAGGGTGAGGGGCTGGAAGAGGCGGTTCATGGGCGGACTCCGGGAGGCGCTGGATGGGGCCTCTGCCCCATCCAGAGATAGGGTAGGACGATCCTGTGCCGGTCCCGTCACGGATCTTCAACGGGTGTGGAACCGGAATGAAGACGGCCCAGTGCCTCCACTGGGCCGTCCACGAGGACAGGGATCCTTATCTTTCCCGAGCCGCGCCGCCTACAGCCCCAGCACCTTCCGCACCTCGGCTTCGAGCTGGCCCACCCTGACTTCGGCCAGGTCATAGCGCACGCGGGTCATGGGCTTGGTGACCTTCAGGATCCGGGTGAGATCTATGGGCGTGGCGCTCAGAACCACATCGCAGGGGGTGGCCTCGATGGTGGCTTCGAGATCCTTCACCTGGGCTTCGCCGTAGCCCATGGCGGGCAGGATGCCCTTCGCATTGGGGTACTTGCGGTAGGTGGCGGCGATGGAGGCCACGGCGTAGGGCGTGGGATCCACGATCTCCCCGGCGCCCATGGCCTTGGCGGCTACCACGCCGGCGCCGTAGCTCATGGAACCGTGGGTGAGGGTCGGGCCATCCTCGATGACCAGGGCGCGCTTGGCCTTGACCATCTCGGGGTGGGCGCAGCTCACGGGGCTGGTGGCGCGGATCACGCGAGCGGTGGGATTCACCTTCGCGGCATTGGCCTCGATGGATGCGATATCGGCTTCCTGGGCGCTGTCGCACTTGTTGATGAGGATGACGCCCGCCATGCGGAAGTTGGCCTCGCCCGGGTGGTAGCCCAGCTCGTGGCCGGGGCGCAGGGGATCGGCGATGCAGATGTGCAGGTCGCTCTTGTAGAAGGGCAGGTCGTTGTTGCCGCCGTCCCAAAGGATGATGTCGGCTTCCTTCTCGGCGCTGCGGATGATCTGCTCGTAGTCCACGCCCGCGTAGACCACGAAGCCGTTGTCAATGTGCGGTTCGTACTCCTCGCGCTCCTCGATGGTGCACAGGTGCTTGTCCAGGTCGCCGTAGTCCGCGAAGCGCTGGCAGGCCTGCTGGGCGAGGTCGCCGTAGGGCATGGGGTGGCGGATGGCGACCACCTTCTTGCCCAGCTTCTTGAGGATGTTGCTGAGGTAGCGGGTGGTCTGGCTCTTGCCCGCGCCGGTGCGCACCGCGGTGATGGCGATGACGGGCTTCGAGGACTTGATCATGGTCTTGTCCGCCCCCAGCAGCTCGAAGTCGCAGCCGTGGGCGATGCAGAGGCTGGCCAGGTGCATCACGGTGGCGTGGGGCACGTCCGAATAGGAGAAGACGGCGGCATCGGGCTTCTCGCGCTGGATGAGGGCCACCAGGTCGGACTCGTCCACGATGGGGATGCCCTGGGGGTAGAGCTTGCCGGCCAGTGCGGCGGGGTAGCGTCGGCCCGCGATGTCGGGGATCTGGGTGGCGGTGAAGGCCACCACCTGGACCTCGGGGTTGTCCCGGTACACGGTGTTGAAGTTGTGGAAGTCGCGCCCGGCGGCCCCCAGGATGACGACGCGGCGAACAGACATGACTCGTGCCTTTCGGTCCAGCGAAGCGCCGACACGCTCGAATGGGTGGCAGTCCTGGCAGCCCCGCGACAGGGGGAGCATAGTCCCCTTCCGGCGGATGAAAAGGATGGGTTGTGGCTTGAATCACAAGCGCAGGAAAGGTCTATGCTTTTGCCATGCCCATCCAAGCCTTCTTCTCGGCGTTCCTCAGGCGGTGGCGCCGTGCGCTCCTGATCTTGGCGGGCCTCTACGTCCTGTGGATCCTGGCGGGGTTCCTGCTGGTGCCGCGCCTGGCGCGCCCCAGGATCGAGCGCGCGGTCTCGGAAGCGACCCACCGGCACGCGACCCTGGCGCGGGTGCAGTTCAACCCGTTCACCCTGGCCCTGACCTGCGAGGGCCTGCGGGTGCCCAACCGCGATGGCAGCGACTGGATCACCCTCCGGCGGCTCTACGTGAATGCCCGCTTCTGGCCGCTGCTGGCGCGCACCGCGGGCTTCTCAACGGTGGAGGTGGACGGCCTCTCGGTGCGGACGGTGCTGGATGCCCAGGGCCGCCTGAACTTCCAGGATCTGCTGGCGGAATCCAGCCAAAAGCCCGCGGCCGAACCCTCCGCCTGGACGGTGGCCATCGGCACCTTCCAGCTCCGGGATGCCCGGCTGGCCTTCGAGGATCTCAGCGCTTCCCCACCGTTCCGCACGGCCCTGGGCCCCGTGGATCTGCGGGTGGCCGGCATCCGCACCCAGGTGGGGCATCAGAGCGGCTACGCCCTGGATGCCTGGACCGAGGCGAAAGAGCACCTCCTCTGGCGCGGTGACATCGGCTTCGATCCGCTCATCTCGACGGGACATCTGGCGATGGAGAACCTCCAGCTGCCCAAGTACCGCCCCTACGAGCAGGAGCAGGTCGCCACCGAGATCCGGAGCGGCACGGCCACGCTGCACGCCGAGTACCGGTTCGAATGGGCGCCCGGGCGCCACCGGTTCGATCTCTCGGGCCTGGACCTGGCCCTCCGGAACCTGGCGGTGGCGGAGCCCGGGGCCACCACCCCGGCTGTGGAACTTCCCTCCCTGGACCTGAAGGATGGCCAGGCGGATCTTCTGGCGCCTTCGGTGCGGATCGGTTCCATCACGGCCCAGGGCGGCACCCTCCGCGTCCAGCGCGGCAAGGACGGCGTTCTCAACCTGGTGCGCATGTTCACCCTGAAGCCGAAGCCGAAGACGCCGAAGGAGTCCCCGCTGCGCCTGGAGGTCCACCGCCTGGACCTCACCGGGTTCACGGTGGACTGGGACGACCAGACCCTGCTCCGGCCCATGCAGGCCGAGGCGGAGGAGGTGGCCTGCCACCTGGGGGATCTGAGCCTGGATCCCGCCGTCCCTGCGCAGCTCGCCCTTTCCCTGCGCCTGGGGGCCGGAAGCCTGAAGGCCGAGGGCAAGCTCTTTCCCCTGAAACCGGCCGGGGACCTGGTTGTGGAGGCGCATACCCTCGCCCTCGCACCCTGGGATCCCTACCTGGACGGGACGCTGGATGCGCGGCTGGACCGGGGCACCGCCGGCTTCAAGGGGCGGGTGGCCTTCAGCTTCGCCGGCACGAAGCAGGATGGGGCCACCGTGCGCGGCGATGGGACCGTGCGCGACTTCCAGATGCACGATACGGTGTTCAACGAGCCCTTCCTCCGCTGGACGCGCCTCCAGGTGTCGGGCCTGGATCTGAAGACGCAGCCCCTCGCCTGCGCGATCCGGCAGGTGGATTGGACCGATCCCGAAGGCCGGCTGGTGGTGGGCCCCGATGGCACCACCAATGTGGCCCACGCCTTCCGCCAGGGCACCGCAGCCCAACCCGAGGGCGTGCTGGCGTCCGCGGTGCCTCCCACCCCGGCCGCGGCGCCGGACATCGCCATCCTTAAACTCGCCATCACGGGCGGGCGCCTCAGCTTCGTGGACCGTTCCGTGCAGCCCAACGCGGCCCTGCTGCTCAGCGACCTGACCGGCAGCTACCTGGGCCTGTCCAGCCGCCCCGACGCCACCTCCAAGGTGGATTTCACGGGCCGCGCCGGAGGCCTGGCCCCGGTCACCATCCAGGGCCATGCCATGCCCCTGCGCCACGACCTGGACACCGACGTGACCCTGAAGATCCAGGGCGCCGACCTCACGGACTTCACGCCCTACACCGGCAAGTACCTGGGCTACGCCGTGCAGAAGGGCAAGCTGGATGTGGACGCCCGCCTGCGCATCCAGCAACGGAAGCTGGATGCCGAGAACACCGTGAAGCTGGACCAGTTCTACCTGGGCGACAAGGTGGCGAGCCCCGACGCCACGCACCTGCCGGTCAAGCTGGGACTTGCGCTGCTGCGCGACCGCCACGGCGTCATCGCCATTGACCTGCCCATCCAGGGCAGCCTGGATGATCCCGACATCAAGTACGGCAAGCTCGTGTGGCACGCCATCTTCAATGTGCTGGGGAAGGTGGCCACCTCGCCCTTCACGCTCATCGGGAAGCTCTTCGGCGGGGATGCCGGAGATCTCAGCCAGGTGGCCTTCGCGCCGGGCTCAGCGGCGGTGGATGCCGCCGCCACGGCCAAGCTGCAGGCCCTGGCCAAGGCCCTGGCCGAGCGGCCCGCCCTGACCCTGGAGGCCATCGGCGTCGCCGATCCCACTGCGGATGGCGCCGCCCTCCGCAAAGCCGCGCTGGAGGCCCTCCTGAGCCGCACCCGGGCCGCGGCGCTCAAGCTGCCGGACGATGGCGCTGCGGTGCCGCCCGCGGAACGGGACCGCTGGATCAAGGCCGCCTTCGAGGCCGCCTACCCGGTCCCGAAATCGGCCAAGGGCGCCCCCATCGCGCCTCCTCCACCCTCTGCGGAGATGGCCAGCCGGCTGCTGGATACCATCCACGTGGATCCCGCTTCCCTGGCGGCCCTGGCGGATGCCCGTGCCAAGGGGGTGATCGGCTGGCTTCTGGACACCGGCAAGGCGGATCCCGCGCGGGTCTTCCAGGTGGCGAACCAGGGCCAGGCCCCCGCCGCCGCGGTGGTGTTCACCCTGAAATAGGTCTCACGCGCCCGCCGGCCGCTCGCGGAGGCCGTGAACCTCGCTGAAGAGCGCCTGGAGGCACGGCAGATCCCGCTCCAGATCCCCGGTGGGCGTGAAGACCGGCAGCAGCCGGACCGCATGCGTCCGGTAGTCGAAGCCCACGGGCAGGATCGGCACGCCCGCCTCGACCGCGATCCGGTAGAAGCCGGTCTTCCACTGGCTGACGCCCTTCCGGGTGCCTTCGGGCGCCACGGCCAGCAGGAGCGAGGGACTCGCCGCGAAGGCCCGCGTGCAGTCCCCGACCACGCCGTGGCTGGACCGGCGATCCACCGGGATGCCGCCCATCCATTTGAGGAAGCGGGTAAACGGGGCCCTGAAGAGCGCGTGCTTGCCCAGCCAGGACACCCGCAGTTCCAGGGCGAAGACCACGGCGATGCCCAGGAGGAAATCCCAGTTGGAGGTGTGGGGGGCGACGATCGCGACGCACCGGGGATGAGCCGGGAATGCACCCTCGATCCGCCACCCGCCGAGCCGCAGATAGGTCCGGCCAAGGGTCCGCCAGAACCAGCCCCGGGGCTGGTGGAGGCCGGAGGGGGGGAGCGGAAGCGTCGGAAGGCGGCTCAAGGGCGCCCCTGAGCCTTCCCGGCAGGCGCCTTCATCCCCCTGACCGGACGATCCGATGCCCCGAGCCGAAGGGTCGCGAACCCTGTCTTCCAGAACCCTGACACGAACACCTCCGGGACGGCCATGCCGCTGGATGGCCTCTGCCAGAAAGGGTCTCATGAACCGGCGTACGCGCCGCGGGCGCCTTCCGGCGCCCGCGGACTCCCGATCCGGCCTTCTACTTGGCGGAGGCGTAGGCCTTCAGGCCGTCAAACGTGGGCTGCATGGCCCGTTCGCCCTTGTGCCAGTTGGCGGGGCAGACCTGACCATGCTCCTCGGTGAAGTCAATGGCATCGAGGAGACGCAGCACCTCCTCCACGTTGCGGCCCAGGTCGTTGTGGTTCACGGTGATGTGCTTGACCTCGCCCTTGGTGTTGAGGATGAAGAGGCCGCGCAGGGCGATGCCGCTGGGCAGGAGCACGCCGTAGTCCTGGGCGATGGTCTTGTTCAGGTCGGACACCAGGGGGAAGGTCACGCCCTGGATGCCCCCTTCCGCGCGGGGCGTGTTGGCCCAGGCCCAGTGGCTGAACTTGGAATCCACGCTCACGCCGATGACCTGGGTGTTGCGGGCCTCGAAGGCCTTGAGGGCATCGGAGAAGGCCAGGATCTCCGTGGGGCAGACGAAGGTGAAATCCAGCGGATAGAAGAAGAGGACCACCTTCTTGCCCTTGTAGTCGGACAGGGAGATCTCCTTGAACTCCCCGTTGACCAGGGCATCGGCCTTGAAATCGGGTGCGGGCTGGGTGACGAATGCGGCCATAGTTGCTCCTCCGTCCGGGGGGAATCCCCGCGAAAGCTCGTGTGAATAAACAGGCTACGAGGCGGGTTCGGAGCTTGCAAGAAAAAAATATGACCAATTTAGTAAAGAATTCATCACGCCCGAGTCGTCAACCTGGGAATCGCCGCTCCTCAAGGGTTCCAGGCAATCGGGCAGACGCGCTCATTCCAGGGGGATCGTGTAGAATAAGTGCATTCACATATTCAGACTGCGTTTCATTCTGCAAGGAACCCTATGCGACGCCCGGTCCTAGCTTTGATCTCCGCCTTCGCTCTGCCGCTGCTGGCGGCTGGGCCTGTCCCTCCAACCCTCCGCCTGCCAGCAGGCGCGGCCCCGCTGCGTTGCGCCGTGGACCTGACGATCCGCCCTGACCAGAAGGCCTTCTCCGGGACCATCGACATCGAAGCCCGGGTGACCCGCCCTTCGGCGGTGCTCTGGCTCAACGCCTCCGGTCTGTCCATTCAGGAGGCCACCTTCACACCCGCCGGGGGCCGCGCCTTGCCGGCTCAGCCCCACCAGGTAGGGACCGACTTCCTCGAGCTGGCCTTTCCGGCGGCGCTGCCGGTGGGCCAGGGACGCATCC
The DNA here is from genome assembly GCA_021812805.1 of Acidobacteriota bacterium. Taxonomy (GTDB): domain Bacteria; phylum Acidobacteriota; class Holophagae; order Holophagales; family Holophagaceae; genus Geothrix. Next base: position 5,975 of record JAKAMQ010000039.1, on the reverse strand, counting down.
ACCTCCGGTACACGGGCACCGTGTCCCGGAAGAGCACCAATGGCCTCTTCGCCCAGTCCGAGAACGGGCAGTGGTACGCCTACAGCCAGTTCGAATCCACCTATGCCCGGAAGGCCTTCCCCTGCTTCGACGAACCGGGCTTCAAGGTGCCCTGGCAGCTGACCCTCCACGTCCCCCAGGCGGACATGGCCCTGTCCAACACCCCCATCGCCGCCCAGCATGCGGATCCGGGCGGGATGAAAACGGTCCGCTTCCAGACCACCAAACCGCTGCCCAGCTACCTCGTGGCCCTCGGCGTGGGGCCTTTCGATGTGATAGACGCAGGCAAGGCGGGCCTGCACCACACCCCGATCCGCATCATCGTGCCTCATGGGCTTCAAGGAGAGGCGGGTTACGCCGCCAAGAGCATCCCTGCGCTGTTCACCCGGCTGGAGCAGTATTTCGGGATTCCGTATCCCTACCCGAAGCTCGACAGTCTGGTCATTCCCCAGACAGTGGCCTTTGGTGCCATGGAGAACGCGGGGCTGATCACCTATGCGCAATCGGAGTTGCTGGCCAAGCCCTCGGAGCTTTCCGATGGGTTCAAGCGCAACTGCGCGGAGACGACGGCCCATGAGATGGCTCACCAGTGGTTCGGCGACCTGGTGACCATGGCCTGGTGGAACGACATCTGGCTCAACGAGGGCTTCGCCACCTGGATGGAGAACAAGATTACCGGCGAATGGCGCCCCGTCTGGCACCCGGCCATCTCCACGGAGGAAGGGCGTCAGTTCGCCATGGGGCAGGATTCCCTCCTCGCAGCCCGCATGATCCGCCAGCCCATCGCGTCCAAGGGGGACATCGAGAACGCCTTCGACGGGATCACCTACCAGAAGGGTGCCGCCGTGCTCTCGATGTTCGAGGCCTATCTCGGGCCCAAGGCCTTCCAGGCTGGGGTGCGGCGGTATCTCAGGGCCCATGCCTACGGCAATGCGACCACCCAGGACTTCCTGGCCGCACTCGCGGCCGGGGGGGACCGCCGGATCCCGGCGGCCTTCGCCACCTTTCTGGACCAGGCTGGGGTGCCGATGGTGGACGCGACCCTCACCCCTGCTCCCGGGGGATCCGTGCTTCACCTGACCCAGACCCGCTACCTCCCGGCCGGATCGAAGGCTCCGGCGGCGCAGACCTGGCAGATTCCCATTCGCCTGCGGTACACCGCCCACGGCAAGGCGGCCGAGAAGCACTTCCTCATGACGACCTCCCGCGAGAACCTTCCGCTGCCCGTGGCGCCCGGCGACCTGGGGTACCTGCTCTTGAACCAGGGCATGACGGGCTACTACCACACCGACTACCACGGGGACCTGCTGCCCCGGCTCCTGGCCCATGAACAGGCCCTCTCCGTGCCGGAACGCCTGGGCGTCTTCGGGGACGTGAGCGCGGCCGTCCAGGCCGGCGACATGCCCGTGGGTGAGGCCCTGGCCCTCATCCCCCGATTTGCGAACGATCCGAACCCGTACGTCGAGATGGTCATGGTGGACCTTGCCCAGAGTGTAGACACGGGCCTCCTGCCGGAGACCGAACGGCCGGCCTTCGCCCGCTTCGTCCAGAGCTGCTTCAGTGCCCATGCCGAGGCCCTCGGCTTCACTCCGAAGGCGGGGGAATCCCTCGATGTCCGGCGGCTACGCCCCGCGCTGCTCATGCTGGTGGCGGGGCCGGGGCGGGACCTGAAGCTCCGGCGTCGGGCGCAGGAACTCGCCCTCAAGTGGCTGGACGATCCGAAGGCGGTGGATCCGAACGTCCTCGGTGCGGTCCTGGGGATCGCCGGGACCTACGGCGACAAGGCCCTTTTCGATCGGATGCTGGCGAAGGCCAAGGCCGCGAAGGAACCGCAGAGCATCCAGCGCCTTCTCCTGACGCTCGGTTCCTTCCGCGAGCCCGAACTCCAGACGCGGGCCCTGGATGAACTGCTCACGGATGACTTCGATCCCCGGATGGCCGTTACCCTCCTCTGGGGAGGGCACGACGATCCCGCCTGCCACCAGCGGGCCTACGATTTCTTTAAGCAGCACTACGAGGCCCTCATGGCCAGGCTCCCTCCCGAATTCGGGATCTACATGCCGTTGATCGCTTCGGGGTTCTCGGACGAAGCGCACCGGGCCGATGTCCAGGCCTTCTTCAAGGACCGTGTGGCGAAGTATCCCGGGGCCGCGCGCAACCTGGCCCAGACCCTGGAGGGCATCCGGATCCAGGAGGCCCGGGTGGCCGCCCAGCAACCGGGCATCCTTGCCTTCCTCAAGCCGTACTGATCTCCCCTGGGGGCCTGGCAGAGCCTCGGCGGGACGGGCAACCGACCGCGTGGTATTCTGCCGGGCTCCGAGGGAGCCCATGCAGCCTATTGATTTGTCGGTCTTCTCTGAGATCGCCCGCCTCAAGCAGGTGGTGGTTCACGACCCCGGCCCGGAAGTGGATCTCATGGTCCCCGGCATGATGGACAAGCTCCTCTTCGACGACATCCTGTTCGGGGAGCACGCGCGGCACGAGCATGCCCTCTTCCGGCAGGTGCTGGCCCGGGTGGCCGATGAGGTGCTGGATGTGCAGGATCTCTTCGTGGAGGCCCTGCAGGACGAGGGCGTGAAGCTGGCCTTCATCGAGGACCTGCGCCGGCTGGCGGGGCTGCCCGACGAGACCTGCAACCTGCTGCGGGAGATGGCGCCCGGCCAGGCCGCCCGCAGCGTCATCACGGGGGTGCCCTGGGACGACATGCCCGGCCACACGCCCTGGGAGCAGGAGTTCGACTACCGGTTGCGGCCCATTCCGAACCTGCTCTTCATGCGCGACCCGGCCTCGGTGATCGGCGATGGCTACAGCGTGAACGCCATGGCCACCTGGGCCCGGGAGCGGGAGCCGCTGATCCTCAGCACCATCTTCCGGCACCATCCGCGGCTGCGGCACCTCACGGACCAGGACAAGTGGTTCGACCAGGTGAGCCCCCTGATCCGCGGTGAGATCAAGGCCCCCGTGAGCCTGGAGGGGGGCGACATCCTGGTGCTGTCGGACCAGGTGCTGGTGGTGGGCTGCTCGGAGCGCAGCACCACGGACGCCATCACCTGCCTGGCCGAGAGCCTGCGGGCCGACCATGTGGCGGGCCAGGGCCGCTTCGAGCACCTGGTCATGGTGCTCATGCCCAAGAAGCGGGCGGCCATGCACCTGGACACCATCTTCACCCGCATCAGCGAAGGCGAGTGCCTGGTCTATCCCCCCTACTTCACCGAGGGCAGTCGCGAACTGCTGAACGTGGTGGTGATGGATCTCCGCCATCCGGAGCTGCGCTTCACCACGCAGCCCAACCTGCTCGCGGCCCTGCGCGGGCTCGGGATGGACCTGGCCCCGATCTTCTGCGGTGGCCGGGACTACATCAAGCAGCAGCGGGAGCAGTGGACGGACGGGGCCAACGCCTTCGCCCTGGCCCCCGGCGTCATCACCAGCTACAGCCGGAACGTCGCCACCGCCGAGGAACTCTCCAAGGCCGGCTACCGGGTGCTCACCGAGCATGAATTGCTGGCCGATCCGGCCCTGAACCTGCTGGATGGCGGCAAGTACCTCATCCAGATCCGGAGCAGTGAGCTGAGCCGCGCCCGGGGCGGTCCCCGCTGCATGACCATGCCCTTGTCCCGGGAAGGGCGGTGACCTTGCAAGTGCTGCAAGGACGGGCGTAGATAACCCACCTTCCTTTGCTGCTAGACTTCTGGTTCGCGCCTCGATTCTTCGAGGCGCCCCTTTTTTCTGGACCTTCCCGCGGCCATGCCCTCCTCGACTCCCGCCTCCGCGCCCACCCTCCGGCACCGTCTGGAGTACGGCGCGTTCCGCCTGCTCGATGGGGTGCTGGGACACCTCCCCTGGGCCACGGTCCTGGCCCTGGGCGAGGCCGCTGGCTTGGCGTTCTACCTGGCGGATCCCCGGCATCGCCGGATTGTCCGGGAAAACCTGCGCCTGGCCGACCTCGGCCTCGATGAGGCCGGAACCCGGGCCCTCTCGAAAGCCTGCTTCCGGCATTTCGGCGCCCTGTTCGTGGGTCTGCTGCGCCTGCGCCGCGCCACGCCGGAGGAACTGGATCGCTGGATCAAAGTCGAGGGCCTGGAGCATTTCGATGCCGTGAAGGCCCGGGGCCGGGGCTTCGTCCAGCTCACGGGCCACTACGGCAATTGGGAGATGGTGGCTCTGGCCCAGAGCCGGCTGGGCCGCCCCCTGGCCGTGATCGGCCGGGCCCTGGACAATCCCCTGCTGGAACCCATCTCCCTGGCCTTCCGCACCCGCTTCGGGAACCGCGTGATCCTCAAGGATGGCGCCATGCGGGAAACGCTCAAGGCCCTCAAGGCCGGGGATGGCGTCGGCTTCCTGCTGGACCAGGATGCCCTCACCACCGGCGTCTGGGTGAAGTTCCTGGGCCAATGGGCCTCCACGTTCAGCACCGCCGGCAGCCTGGCCGCCCGCTACCACCTGCCGGTGCTGCCGGTCTTCAGCTGGCCCAATGGCGATGGCACCTTCACGGTCCGCTTCGACGCTCCCTTCGAGGTGCCCGCCACGGGCGATGCCGCCCGGGATGCCTGGGTGGCCACCCAGCTCATGACCGCCCGGATCGAGGCCCAGATCCGGAAGGATCCCCGCTGGTGGTTCTGGATGCACCGGCGTTTCAAGACCCGGCCGGGCGAGGGGCATCCCCTGCCTGCTCCGCTTCCGCCCGGAGAGTGGCTAGAATCGTGTCCTTCCCCCACCTTGTAACCGGTCCGCCGGAGTCCCTCCGGCCGCTCTTTTTTGGAACACCCACCATGCCCAAGCACGTCCTCGCCAAACTCGAACAGGAACTGAAGGTCATCAAACAGGCGCTCCTGGTGGACATCCCCCAGGAGATCGCCCGGGCCGCCAGCCAGGGTGACCTGTCTGAGAATGCCGAATATGAGCAGGCCCTCGCCAAGCGGGACATGTTCCAGAACAAGATGGTGGTCCTGGAAAAGCGCATTGCCGAAGTGGCCAGCCTGGACATCAGCCGCCTGCCCAAGACCCGGGCTGCCTACGGCTCGGAAGTCACGATCCTCGACCTGGATTCCGAAGAGGAGTTCACCTACAAGCTGGTGCTTCCGGAGGAGCTTGACGGGCACCCCCATCACCTCAGCATCAGCTCCCCCATCGGTACCGCCCTGGTGGGCCAGGAGGAGGGCAGCGAGGTGCGCGTCCAGATCCCAGCGGGGGTCCGTCGCTTCGAGATCCTGGAACTGAAGACCATCCACGATGTAGCCTAGCCAGGCTCCGGGGAGGCAGCGTGAATAACCGGTACAAGCGCGACCAGAAATGCTCCTTCTGCGGCAAGGAGCCCCACGAGGTGGAGCAGCTCCTGGCCGGGCCGGATGCCTTCATCTGCAACGAGTGCCTGGAGGCGGGCCAGCTCCAGCTGCGCATGAGCCGGCAGGGCAAGCCCCTGGGCAAGCATGAGGCGAGGCTCAGCCGTCCCAAGGAGATCAAGGCCTTCCTGGACGATTACGTCATCGGCCAGGAATCCGCGAAGAAGCGCCTCTCCGTGGCCGTCTACAACCACTACAAGCGCATCCTCGCGCCCCGCAAGGCCCTGGGCTCGGGCGAAGTGGAGCTGTCGAAGAGCAACATCCTCCTGCTGGGCCCCACGGGCACGGGCAAGACCCTCCTGGCCCAGACCCTGGCGCGCTTCCTGGATGTGCCCCTGGCCATGGCGGACGCCACCACGCTGACCGAGGCGGGCTACGTGGGGGAGGATGTGGAGAACATCCTCACCAAGCTGCTGCAGGCCGCCAACTACGATGTGGAGCGGGCCCAGCGGGGCATCGTCTTCATTGACGAGATTGACAAGATCGGCCGCAAGAGCGAGAACCCCAGCATCACCCGCGACGTGAGCGGCGAGGGCGTGCAGCAGGCCCTGCTGAAGCTGGTGGAGGGCACCGTGGCCAACGTGCCGCCCCAGGGGG
>JAKAMQ010000208.1 GCA_021812805.1 Acidobacteriota bacterium | reverse complement strand
ATGCCGGTGCCGGCAAAGTCCAGCAGCTCCGCCTGGGCGCGCTCGAGGGCAGGCAGGGGCAGCCCCGCGGGGCCGGCGTAGAAGTTGATCACGCGATGGGTCATGGGTGCCTCCGAGGGACCAATGAAAAGGATGACCGCCAAGACGCCAAGACGCCAAGGAACCAAGCTTTATTGTTTTTCTTGGCGCCCTTGGCGTCTTGGCGGTGAATTTTACGCGTTGAAATCCGACAGGATGGCCACCACTTCGTCGCCGATGCGGCCGAGGTTCTCCTTGGAGCTGCCGCCGATGTGGGGGGACATGAAAACGTTGGGCGCAAAGAGCAGGGGGCTGTCGGGCGCCGGCGGATCGCTGTGCCAGACATCGGTGCCGAAGGCGCGGACCTTGCCGCTGGCGAGGGCCGCGGCGAGATCGGCCTCGTTCACGCACTTGCCCCGGCCGGTGTTGATGAGGATCACGCCATCCTTCAGCTTGGCGAGGTAGGCGGCGTTGATCATGCCCCGGGTCTCGTCCGTCAGGGGCGTGTGCAGGCTGATGATGTCGGCCTTCGCGGCCAGCTCGTCGAGGCTGACCAGCTTCGCGATGGGGTGCGCCTTCAGGAAGGGATCGAAGGCCAGGATCTCCATGCCGAAGGCCTGGGCCCGCTTGGCCACTTCGGTGGCGATGGCGCCGGCGCCGATGAGGCCGAGGGTCTTCTTGAAGAGTTCCGTCCGCTTCAGCTCGCTCTTGAGGAACTTGCCCTCCTTCATGGAGGTGTGGGCCTCGATGAGGCGCGCGGGGATGGCCACCATGAAGGCCATGGTCATCTCCGCCACGGCCACGCTGCTGGCCCGCGGGGTGTTCATGGCCTGGATGCCCTTCTCGGCGCAGAGCTTCTTGTCCACGTTGTCCATGCCCACGCCGCCCCGGATGACGAGCTTGAGGGCCGGGGCCTTGGCCAGGAGATCCGCGTTCACCTGGGTCTTGGAGCGGACGAGGAGGACCTGGGCCTGGCCCAGGGTGGCCAGGTCCGAACTGACGGTGCCGAAGGCGGCGAGACGCTCCGGCAGCTTGGCGTCGAAGGCGTCGGCAATGAGAATGTGCATGGGGACTCCGATTTATCCAAACTGAACAGAAAACGGATCACCGCCAAGGCGCCAAGAACGCCAAGGGGCCCACAAGAAGAGAAGCTCTTTTCTTGGCGCCCTTGGCGTCTTGGCGGTGGATGTTCTTATCCTTCGTACATGCGCACCAGCAGTCCGGAGCGCAGCTTGGGTTCGAACCAGGTGGACTTGGGCGGCATCACTTCGCCGGCGTCGGCCACGCTCATGAGCTGGGTGAGGGAGGTGGGGTAGAGCGAGAAGGCCACGGCCCAGCCGTCCTTCACGCGGCGCTCCAACTCGTCCATGCCCCGGATGCCCCCGACGAAATCAATGCGCTTGTCGGTGCGGGGATCCTGGATGCCCAGCACCGGCGCCAGAAGGTTCTCCTGGAGGATGCTCACGTCGAGGCCCCGCACGGGATCGGAGGCGGGATAGGTTCCGGGCTTGGCCTTCAATTCGTACCAGGAGCCGCCCAGGTACATCCCGAAGGTGGCGGGGGCCTTGGGGCTGCGGTCGTCGGTGAGGGCCACGTCGAAGCGCGCCTTCACCTGGCCCATGAAGGCGTCCAAGGTGAGGCCGTTGAGATCCTTCACCACGCGGTTGTAGTCCATGATCTTGAGCTGGTTGTGGGGAAAGAGCACGGCCATGAAGCTCTCCCAGGGCTCGTCGCCATCCAGTTCGAGGCCCTTGGCCTTGGCCTCGGCGCGGCGGGCCTGGCCATAGCGGATGGCGGCCGCGGTGCGGTGGTGGCCGTCGGCGATGTAGAGGGCCTCCACGCCGTTGAAGAGGTGCACGAGCTCGTAGATCACCGTTTCGCCGGAGACCACCCACACGGTGTGGCCGATGCCATCCGGGGTGACGACATCGTAGGCCGGGGGCAGCTTCCGGATGTCGTTCACGATGTGATCAATGTAGGGGACGGCACGGTAGGCCAGGAACACGGGCTCGGCATTGGCGGCCTGCTCGGTAACGTGGCGGGTGCGGTCGTCCTCCTTGTCCTTCCGCGTGAACTCGTGGCGCTTGATGCGGCCATCCTCGTACTCCGCCACGGAACAGAGGCCCACCAGGCCGGCCTGGACGTGATCGCCCATGCGCTGCTGGTAGACGTAGAAGCAGGCGGCCTCGTCCTGGAAGAGGACGCCGCTTTCGATCATCTTGTGGAGGTTCTCCACGCCCTTGGCATAGACGGCATCGGCGTGGATATCCACATCGCCGGGCAGGTCAATCTCGGGGCGACCGACATGCAGGAAGGAGTGGGGGTTGCCCTTGGCCAGCGCGCGGGCCTCCTCGGTGTTGACGACATCGTAGGGAACGGCGGCGACCTGTCCTGCGAGGTCGGGCCGGGGCCGGTGGGCGCGGAAGGGCTTCAGCATGGACATGGTACCTGCCTATGGGAATGGGGGCCCGGAGGGGGACTCAGGCGTCATTATTCCAAACCCATCCCGATTTGGCCCTGTCTGGTCTGTGATTTTGACGAAAGTCCCCCACGTGGTGTCCCGGCTTGGCCGGGACGCCACGAGGGGGGACATCGCGAGCCGCAGGCGAGCAGGCGGTCCCCCCTCGTTCCTGTCGGGGGATCGGCCTGACGGTCTGTCAAGCCTCTCCGGCGTCCGTGGGGCGGTGGTCCACGATCATGGCTGCATTCAGGAGCAGTTCGGTGAGGGGCAGATCCATGCTGGGTTCCACCCGGCAGGTGTTCACGAACTCGATGTCGGGACGGTCCCAGGTGAGGATTTCGTAGGCTGCCAGCAGTCCCTCCAGATCCCGGTAGGCGGCATGGACCACCTCGCCGGCCTTGAGGTAGAGCAGCCCCATGCCCGCCTCGGACTTCACGGTGAGGGTGCAGGATTTGGTTTCCCAGTTGAGCAGCTGCAGCAAGCTGTTCAGGCCGATGCCCCGGACCAGGCCCGAGGGCTCCAGGAGGGCCGCGGCCCGGATCTCGTCCATCAGCAGCGACAGGCGGGGCGGCTTGGTGAGGATGCGCACGGCCCCGAGCTGAAGCGGTGTGTTCCGGTGCTGGTGCTCACCCAGGCCCGTCATGACGATGATGGGCACCTGCGGGTAGAGGCGCGTGACCTGGGCGATGAGGTGGAATCCGTCCATCACGGGCATGTTGAGGTCCGTCACCAGGACATTCACCGGCTCGGTGCGGAGGATCTCCAGGGCCTGGACGCCCTCGGCCGCCATGAGGATGCGGAAGCCCTGGAGGCCCTTCAGCCCCTGCCGGTAGAGGCTCTGGGTGGCACGGTCGTCCTCCACCACCAGGAGCGTCTTGGTGGGGGTGTCGGTGTGGGCGAGGGGGCGGGGGCGGGGAGACAAGGCCATGGCGGTACCCCGAGAGGATAGCTGCTCAACCTTCGGAGCCTTTGGGAATCTTGTGGGCGGGGACCGGTTCCTTGGCCAGGATGGCCTGGGCCTCGGCGGCATCGGCTGGATGGGCGGCCTCCCAGGCCACCACCCAGGGCGGCAGCACGGCGTCCTCGTAATCCCGGACCTTCCGGTGGGCCGCCGCCAGCGATTGGATCATGGCCTCGTGGATGTCCCCCGGCTTCGGGGGGATGCGGCCTTCCCAGATGGGCTCGCGGAAGTAGGCTTCCAGCGTGGCCTGGGCCGGCTTGCCCCACACCGCATAGGTGCGGTCCTGCGGGCCGCCGATGGGCCCGTGGCCGAGGTTCTCGCCATAGAGGTAGTAGAAGACGGCCGCGCCATCGCTCCAGTTCTGCAGCACGCCGAAGGTGCCGCGCAGCAGCTCATTCTGCAAGCCCAGATCCACGGGGTTGTCCGAGCGGAAGTCCCAGGGGCCGGTGTTGGCATGGAGTACGGAGGGATAGCCCACTTCCGTGATCATGACCGGCCGGTCGAAACGGGCCATGAGGGTGCGGGCCTTGTAGACGATCCACCACCAGGCATCGCGGATCTGGGCGGGGGTGGGATGGTCCTCGTGCTTGGCGATGGGATCGTAGGTGTTCATGCCGATCACATCGAGGCAGCGCCCGAAGGTGAAGCTGTCGTGGCTGTCGAAGTTCACGCTGTAGACCAGCTTGCCCTTGAAGACCTGGCGGACGGCCGCCGCCAGGGCGCACCAGCGGTCGGGGAAGCGCTGGGTGGAGGCCATCTCCGTGCCGATGGAGTACCACTCCACGCCGCCCCGCTGGGCCAGGGAGGCCAGGTGGACATTGAAGGCGGTGTAGTTCCGCCACCAGAGATCCCAGTCGCTGGGCTCGATATTCC
>JAKAMQ010000038.1 GCA_021812805.1 Acidobacteriota bacterium | reverse complement strand
TCGCAGCTCCCACCGTCAAGCCCTTCGTTGATCTCGGTGCAGCATCCCGCCCATCCTGGTCATCCTGGCAGGCACGTTTCTCTTGAAGGCCACCATGCTCCTTCCCGCTCCTCCTGCCCTGCACCTCCAGGCGCCCGACTACCGGGCCCAGCTCGATGCCGGCCACGATCTGCAGGTGTTGGCCGATACCCGCGCCCGGCTGCAGCAGGATCCGAAGGATGCCCGGGCCTGGGCCGCCAAGTCCCAGGCGCTCAGCAGCCTCCAGCGCTTCCCGGAAGCCCGGGCCGCCGCGGATCGCGCCCTGGCCCTCCAACCCGGCCTGGCCGATGCCCTCCTGGCCCGGGGCCTCGCGCGGGCGGGCACCGCCATCCAGCAGCGCAACCTGGGTTCCCTGCGCAAGGCCCTGGGCGCCCTGGATGACTTCCACGCCGCCGCCCAGGCGGATCCCACCCTCCAGGACGCCTGGATGAGCCTGGGCCTGGCCTACGAGATGCTGCCGGGCATCCTGGGCGGCAGCACCCACAAGGCCCTGGCCTGCGCCGCATCCCTGCGCCGGGTGAATCCGTCCCGGGGGGATCTCCTCCAGGCCCTGGTGCTGGTGCAGGAGGACCGCTGGCAGGACGCCGAACCCTACTTCGGCCGCGCCCTGGCCACGGCGCCCGGGGATCCCGAGATCGTGGCCGAGTACCTCGATTCCCTGGATAGCCACGCCGCCAAGCATGCCCTGGGCGAAGCGGGCAAAAACGCCCGCCTGCTGGGGGAAGCCGCCCGCCTGCTGCCACCCGTGGCCTGGAGCGCCCGGGCGGTCTCCGCCGCCAGCGACGCCGACCTGAACGCCGGGCGCCCCGACCTGGCCTGGCAGGTGGTGCAGGCCCACCTGGGCCACACCGATGCCCCCAGCCTGCTCCGCCTCCAGCTGGGCAAGGTGGCCGCCCGGTCCGGCCAGTACCTCCCGGAAGGCCTCGCCGCCCTCGACCAGGTGCTGCGCGAACCCCTCGAAGGCGGCAGCGCCGGCTACGCCGGGGCCTGGTGGCGGAAAGGCCAGGTCCTCAAGGCCCTCGGCCGGATCCCCGAAGCCCGCCAAGCCGCCCAGCAGGCCCTCAAGCTTGATCCCAAGCACCGGGGGGCCGAGGAACTGCTGGAGAGCCTGGGACAGGATTGACAGTTCAATAAAAGGTATTACCTTTCATTGAGGAGGTGCAGTGAAGTGCATCTGGGATGACATCAATCGGGCCGAAATCGCCGCTCATGATGTCGCCGCAGCCACTGCCGAAGCGGTGTTCCATGCGGATGATTTTCGCTACCTCGCCGATCCTGAGCGCCTGAACAGGTTCACCGCCGAGGGCACCGTGGAAGGGCAGCTTTACCGGGTTCCTTTCTCGAAAGTCTTTCCCGAGGGAATTCGCATCACCACGGCTTTCCCCGTTTCCAGGCGACGGAGGCGCACATGACCAGAGCCCGCACCAAGACCATAACCGAAGCAGCCTTCCTGGATTCGTTGGGCCTGGGCGAGCCCCTGGAGCTTCTGCAGAATAGGCATCCGGAAGATGTGGCCTGGGCCATGGCCCATCTGGACCAACCCCTCAAGGGCGCCATCCCGATCCGCATCCGGCCGGGGCGTCCGCCCAGGGGCGAGGAAGCCCCCATCCAGCCCAAAGTCATCAAGATGCCTCCCGCTTTCTGGGTGCAGATGCAGCAATCCGCCCAGGCTTCGGGCCTCACCCTCCATGCGGCCATGCGACAGGCCCTGGCGGAGTGGACCCGAAACCACAAGGCCGGCTGACCCGCCAGGCCGCCCAGCAGGCCCTCAAGCTCGATCCCAAGCACCGGGGGGCTGAGGAACTGCTGGAGAGCCTGGGGTGACCCCAACGCCCCCACCAGCAACCCTGGGAACTCGAACTGGAAATCCAGGAGCCTCCTAGGCGCCTGTCCGATTGGAAACAGGCCGTCTACTGAATAACGGGAAGGATCAGGAAGGTCGCTGGGAATGGATCCAGGGTGTGGCCGACAACAGGGCATTCCCACCAGGTTTTCTTCTTGAAACGCCACTTGGCCATCGGCCAGGCGCTCCAGCCCAGAGCCCTCCGCCAAAGAACCGGAGCGACCGCGGTCTGATCTTCAGCGCGTTCCCGGATGGTTTCAGGCGGCGCACCATGGAGATGGACACCGCCGGGCATGGCTGTTGCTATAACTGAGCCATGGTCCGCCGCCGCATCAGCATCATCAGCCCCGCCTTCAATGAAGAAGGCAACGTCCGCCGGTGCCACGAGGAGGTCAGGGCCGCCCTGGCGGGGCTGGCGGATCCTATTCGTTTCATTTGAGCCAGCCACCTCCGCCATAGGAACAAGCATGCACCAAGGGCATTACCGGACGAAGGCCTCCTGGCTTCTTGGTGCTTCAGGGGTGGCTCTCCTGATCGTCTTAGGATGCCGCGTCTCCTGGAAAGATGTTGCCCATGCGCTTATGGGATTCTCGAAACCTTGGCTGATCGTGCTGATGACACTGACCGTTTTGAGCGTGTCACTACGTTCCCTGCGTTTTTCTCTACTTTTGAAACCCCATGTCTCATTTCTTCAGACTTGGCGTTCGGTCTGCCTGGGATATTTTGGGAGCCTCTTCCTTCCATTGGGCGGCGGTGAAGCGGTCAAGATTGCAGCCATTCGCTATGAGAGCGGGGCGACCCTGTCCCGCGTGGGAACCGCACTTACTATGGATCGCCTTTTCGACGTCTGCGGCCTCCTGGTGATGCTGTTCGCAGTGGCTGGCTGGGGCCCTCATGTCGCCTTGCGTCTCGGTCCTCTGCTTCTTCTGGCCGCGGTGGCAACTTCATTGATCGCCCTTCTAATCTTCCTTCTGATTTCAGGAGAATCGGTCAAACCGAAACTGGCACACTGGGCCGAACGGCACCCAGGCAGACACCCCTGGATTCATCGCTTTGATGAGGTGCATAGCCAAGCGAAACAATTGCGCCAACCAGGCTTGTTTCCGATCCTCATCGGTCTTCAGGCATGTATCTTCTGCGTGGACATCCTGGGTTCTGCAATAGGGTTAGCAGCTTTCCCCTTCGGCAGGCACCTGCCCGTATCTGCAGCCTTTCGCCTGGCTCTATTCGTCATGGTCGGCTTCGGCCTCCCCCTTTTGCCGGGTGGCTTTGGCTCGCATCAGGCTGCTTCAATTCTGGCGCTCGCCCCATATGGAATCAATGCCTCCCAGGCCCTAGCCGTGAGCCTAATGGGTGAAACCATGCATGTGATCACCCTCAGTGGATTGGGGCTCTTGGCCATCCACGGCAGTGGCCTCACCCCCCTCCGGCTCTTCCGGGGCGCCAAGGTGCTAGATTCTCCCCATCCCCCGGAGGCCCCGTGAAGACCCTCATCCTGGCTGGCGGCATGGGCACCCGGCTGTCGGAGGAGACCGCCGTGCGGCCCAAGCCCATGGTGGAAGTGGGCGGCAAGCCGCTGCTCTGGCACCTGATGGGCCTCTACAGCGCCCAGGGCTTCCACGAGTTCATCGTGGCCCTGGGCTACAAGGGCGAAGCCATCAAGGAGTATTTCCTGAATTTCCACGCCCTGAACGCCAGCCTCACCGTGGATCTGGCCACGGGGCAGCACCGCATCCAGGCCGCCGAGACCGTGCCCTGGCAGGTGCACCTGGTGGACACGGGCCTGCAGACGCAGACCGGCGGCCGCATCAAGCGCCTGGGCGCCTGGCTTGGTGAAGATGACACCTTCTTCCTCACCTACGGCGATGGCCTGGCGGATGTGGATCTGAACGCCCTTCTGGCCTTCCACCGGCAGCACGGCAAGCTCGCCACCGTCACCGCCGTGCGCCCTCCGGCGCGTTTCGGCGGCCTGGCGCTCGAAGGCGATACGGTCGTGCGGTTTTCGGAAAAGCCCCAGGCGGGCGAAGGCTGGATCAACGGCGGCTTCTTCGTGCTGAATCGCCGGGTGCTGGAGTACATCGCGGGCGACACCACCCTCTGGGAGCTGGAACCCCTGGAGCGCCTCGCCGCCGAGGGCCAGCTGCGGGCCTACCGGCACGAAGGGTTCTGGCAGCCCATGGACACCCTGCGGGAGAAGCACATGCTCGAACGGCTCTGGGAATCGGGCCAGGCGCCCTGGAAGGTGGCGCCATGAGCTGGCGGGGACGCACCGTCCTGGTGACCGGCGCCACCGGCGTCGTGGGGTCGTGGCTGTGCCAGCGGTTGGTGGCCGAAGGCGCCGAGCTAGTCGTCCTGGTTCGCGACTGGGATCCCCGCAGCGAACTGGTGCGCGGTGGCACCATCCAGCAGGCCCGTGTCGTGCAGGGCGCCCTGGAGGACTACGCCAGCCTGGAGCGCGCCCTCAGCGAACACGAGGTGGATGCCGTGTTCCACCTGGGCGCCCAGGCCATCGTCGGCGTGGCGCTCCGGAGCCCGCTGCTCACCTTCGAATCCAACATCCGCGGCACCTACAACCTGCTGGAGGCCTGCCGCATCCACCGCGACCTGGTGCGAAACATCGTGGTCGCCTCCAGCGACAAGGCCTACGGGGATTCAGACCTCCTGCCCTACACCGAGGACATGCCGCTCCAGGGGCGCCATCCCTACGATGTCTCCAAGAGCTGCACCGACCTGCTCGCCCACACCTACGCCCACACCTACGGCCTGCCGGTGGCCATCGCCCGCTGCGGGAACATCTACGGGGGCGGCGATCTCAACTGGAGCCGCATCGTGCCGGGCACCATCCGGGCCGCCCTGGAGAACCGCCCTCCCGTCCTGCGTTCGGATGGCAGCAACGTCCGCGACTACATCTACGTGGAGGATGTGGTGGAGGCCTACCTGGCCCTGGCCGCCCGCAGCCACGAAGCAGGCATCCGGGGCGAGGCCTTCAACTTCAGCCCCGAAAGCCGCGTGTCCGTGCTGGCCATCACCCGGGCCGTGCTGAAGGCCATGGGCCGGGAGGACCTCCAGCCCCTCGTGGAGGGAACGGCCCGCGCCGAGATCCAGGATCAGTACCTGGACAGCGCCAAGGCCCGCGGGCGGCTGGGCTGGAAGCCCACCCACGACCTCGCCGCCGGGCTCGCCAAGACCCTCCCGTGGTACCGCGCCTTCCTGGGAACGGCCCATGGGCGCTGAGGGCCTGCGGGCGCAGATCCTGGACCTGGTGGCGGCCTACGCCGCCGGCCAATGGCCCGATCGTCCCTTCGTGCCGGGTGTCAGCCCCGTGCCCGTGAGCGGCAAGGTGTTCGATGGCGCCGATGTGGCCTCCCTGGTGGATGCCTCGCTGGATTTCTGGCTCACCACGGGGCGCTTCGCCCGGACCTTCGAGCCGCGCTTCGCCGCCTGGTGGGGCCTGCGCCACTGTTCCCTGGTGAACTCCGGCTCCAGCGCCAACCTGCTGGCCCTCACGGCCCTCACCTCGCCCCAACTGGGCGACCGCCGCCTCCGGCCCGGCGACGAGGTGCTCACCTGCGCCGCGGGCTTCCCCACCACCGTGGCGCCCATCCTCCAGAACGGCCTGGTGCCCGTGTTCGTGGATGCCCACATCCCCAGCTACAATGTGGCGGCCGACCAACTTGAAGCCGCCGTGGGCCCCCGCACCCGCGCCCTCCTGCTGGCCCACACCCTGGGCAATCCCTTCGACCTGGACACGGTCATGGCCCTGGCCGAGAAGCATCACCTCTGGGTCATCGAGGATTGCTGCGATGCGGTGGGCGCCACCTACCGCGGCCGGAAGGTGGGCACCTTCGGAGATCTGGCCACCGTGAGCTTCTACCCCGCCCACCACCTCACCATGGGGGAAGGCGGCGCCGTGCTCACGGATGATCCGAAGCTGAAGAAGCTCGTCGAATCCTTCCGGGACTGGGGCCGCGACTGCTGGTGCGAGCCGGGCATGGACAACACCTGTCACAAACGGTTCGACTGGCAGCTGGGCGACCTTCCGCACGGCTACGACCACAAGTACACCTACAGCCACCTGGGCTACAACCTGAAGCTCACCGACATGCAGGCCGCCGTGGGCCTCAGCCAGCTCGACAAACTGGAGGGCTTCATCGCCCGGCGGCGGGCGAATTTCCAGTACCTGCTCGCCCGCCTCCAGTCGCTCGCGCCCTTCCTGATCCTGCCCGAGCCCACGCCCCACTCCGATCCCAGCTGGTTCGGCTTCCCCCTCACGTTGCGGGAGGACGCCCCCCTCACCCGCAACGAGCTCATCCGCCGCCTCGATGCCCAGAAGATCGGCACCCGCCTGCTCTTTGGCGGCAACCTGCTCCGCCAGCCCGCCTTCCTGGACACCCCCCGGCGCGTGGCGGGCGATCTCGCCGTCGCCGATGCCATCATGAACCGCACGTTCTGGGTGGGGGTGTACCCGGGACTCACGGAACCCATGCTGGACTATCTAGCTGACCAACTTGTCATGGGAATTAAAGGCCTTTTGAGATGAAAGGCCCCTTTATCCGTCAGCTCCCGGCGCAAGATTTGGAAGACCTCCAGCACCGTGTGGGCGGACTGTGGCGCCATTTGGACGGCGGACGGATCCTGATGACCGGCTGCACAGGATTCTTTGGCGCATGGATGGTGGAGGGGCTGTTATCCGCCATGAAGCACCGTCGACTTTCCGCCGAAGTCGTGCTCTTGACCCGTTCGTGCGAGGACTACCGGCGCCGAATGCCCCATGTGGCGGGACATCCATCTGTCCGGCTCGCGGAGGGAGACGTGCGTACCTTCGAAGCCCCTCCCGGATCCTTCACACACCTAGTTCTTGGAGCCACCACACCCAGCGCTGCCCTGAATCTCGAATCCCCCCGGCTTATGATCGACACAATCCTCGAGGGCACGCGCAGAACCCTCGAGGTGGCCTCCAAGGCCGGTGTGCGCCACGCCCTGTTTCTGAGTTCGGGGGCGGTCTACGGGCCACAACCCTCGGATCTGTTGGCGTTTCCTGAAACGTTCGGAGGAGCTCCCGACCCCCTTTCCCGGGACGCCGCCTACGGTCTTGGCAAGCGTCTTGCAGAATATCTCTGCGGCCTAATGGGTCGGGAGGAGGGCATGGTCATGCGGATCGCGCGTTGCTTCGCGTTCCTCGGACCCCACCTACCCCTTGGAACCCATCAGGCCGCCTCTAGCTTCCTGGGGGACGCCCTGGCAGGACGCCCCATCGGTGTACAGGGGGACGGGACCGCCATCCGATCTTGGCTTTATGGCAAAGACCTGGCTTGGTGGCTCTGGACCATCCTCCTCGACGAGCGGGCCGGACTGCTCTACAACGTCGGGTCCGACGAGGTCATGGACATCGCGGGTTTCGCCCGCCTCGTGGGACGAATGGCGGGCCAGCCTGTCCGGATCGCGGCTCTACCCGAGCCGGGTCGTCCAGCGCATCGGTACCTGCCCGATGTCTCGCGTGCCCGGAACGAACTCGGCCTCGAAGTTTCTGTTCCGCTCGAGGCCGCAGTGGAACGTACGCTCCAATGGAATCTCGCCTAGCCTCCCCTCCGAAAGGACGCCCCGTGACCTCTGCCCACGCCTCCAAGCCGCTTGTCGTACTCGAAATGGCCAACAACCACATGGGAAACCTCGCACATGGGATGCAGATCCTCGATGCCTTCGCGGAGGTAGTCGGGCCCTTCCGAGATACCTTCGCCTTCGGATTCAAGCTCCAATACCGGGATCTGGACACATTCATCCACCCCGATTTCCAGACTCGGATGGACATCAAGTACATCAAGCGATTCCAAGAAACTCGGCTGAGCCAAGGGGACTTTCTCGCCCTGCGCGAAGGGATGTCGGTACGGGGATTCCTCGCCGCCTGTACGCCTTTCGACGAGGCCTCAGTGGACCTGATCGAAGCGCACCGCTACGACCACATAAAGATCGCCAGCTGCTCGATGGGAGATTGGCCCCTCCTCGAACGGGTCGCTCGGTCTCCTCTGCCTGTGATCGCCTCCACGGCCGGCGCCAGCCTGGAACTGCTCGATCGAATTGTGAGTTTTTTCGAACACCGCGAGCGTCCCCTGACGCTGCTTCATTGCGTCGGAGAATACCCGACCCCGGCCGAGCGGATTCAAATGAACCAGATCGACCTTCTCAGGAATCGGTACCCGGGGCACGAGGTCGGCTGGTCCACCCACGAGGATCCCGACACCCTCCGAAACATCCCTTTGGCCGTGGCGAAGGGGGCCAGGGTTTTCGAGAAACATGTAGGCCTTCCCACCGATCAGTACGCCTTGAATGCCTACTCTGCGTCCCCGCAGCAGATGCGGCGGTGGCTGGAGGCGGCCCAGGAGGCCTTGGTGGCCTGCGGGGACGGAGATGGCCGGCATGCCTCGGCAAAGGAGGAACTGGACAGCCTCCGATCGCTCCAGCGGGGGGTCTTTGTGAAGGCCCCGGTGGCGAAGGGTGAGAAACTCGATCCCTCGACCTTCCTCTTGGCCATGCCCACTGAATCCGGCCAGCTCACCGCCAACGACCTTGGCAAGTATCTGGAGTTTAGGGCCCTGGAGGACCTTCCGGCTAGGGGCCCCGTCTTCCTCCGCCAAGTCCAGAAGACCGACCACCGCCAGCGGATTGATGACATCGTGGCCAGGGTTCGTAAACTCCTGGACGAGGCCCGGACTGTGGTGAACACACAGGCGACCGTCGAAATTAGCCACCATTACGGCCTGGATCAGTTCGAAACGTACGGCGCCACCATTCTGAACGTGGTCAATCGGGCGTACTGCAAAAAGCTCATCGTACTCCTTCCTGGGCAGCGACATCCCGAGCAGTTCCACAAACTGAAGGAAGAGACCTTCCACATCCTCCATGGGGGCATGCAGGTCAGCCTGGACGGGGAGGTCCGAACCTGTCGGCCCGGGGACATCCTGACGGTGGAGCGAGAAGTGCGGCACGCCTTCTGGTCCGATCCAGGGTGCGTCATCGAGGAGATCTCCTCGACCCACTACAAGGACGATTCCTACTACCTAGATCCCGCGATCGGCGCCAACCCGGACCGGAAGACCTACGTGACGCACTTCTTCGGCTGAGGACAGGCATGAAGCTCTCGGATTTCGTCATGGACTTCGTCGCGGAAGCCGGAGTCCGGGATGTGTTCCTGCTCCCCGGCGGGGGGTGCATGCACTTGGTGGATTCCCTGGGGCGCCATCCCCGGCTCCGGTTCGTCTGCAACCTTCACGAGCAGGGGGCCGCCGTGGCGGCGGATGCCTACGGGCAGTTCACGGGCAACCTGGGGGTCGCCCTGGTCACCACCGGGCCCGGAGGCACGAACGCCCTCACCGGTGTCGCGGCGGCCTGGCTGGATTCGACGCCCTGCCTGTTCCTTTCAGGGCAGGTGAAACGGGCCGATCTGGCCCGCGGGCGCGGGGTCCGCCAGATGGGATTCCAGGAGATCGACATTGTCTCCATGGTGAAGCCCATCACGAAGTACGCGGTGACGGTCGTGGATCCCACCCGGATCCGTTGGCACCTGGAGGAAGCGCTCCATCTGGCGCGGTCGGGGCGCCCAGGGCCGGTTTGGATCGATCTTCCGCTGGATGTCCAGGCCTCCCAGATTGATCCCGCCGCCCTGGAGGGGTTCCAGCCAACCGTGCCGGGAACCCCAGGGGAGGCGGACCTTGAGGCATCCGTGGACCAGACGGTTCGCATGCTCCTGGATTCGGAGCGGCCCGTCCTCCTCGCCGGCAACGGCATCCGCTTGGCCGGGGCCCTACCGGCCTTCCGGGAACTCCTGGAACGCCTCCCGATCCCGGCCCTCACCACATGGAAGGCCGCGGACTTCCTGCCCGAGGACCACCCCCGGTTCGCCGGCCGTCCTGGGGCTTCCGGTCAGCGGGGGGCCAACTTCACCCAGCAGAACAGCGACTGGATCCTAAGTCTCGGAGCCAGGCTGGACCATGGCCAGATCGCCTACATGCCGGAGTACTTCGCCCGAGGCGCCCGCAAATTCTTGGTGGATGTGGATCCCCATGAACTGGAGAAACTCGGGATGGAGACGGCATTGAACGTGGCGGCCGATGCCGGCGCTTTTCTCGAGGCGCTGCTCCAGAGGCTGGAGGGCGTCCGTCTGCCGGATTTCAGCGATTGGGTGGCCAAGACCCAGGTGTGGAAGCGGCAGTACCCTGTCTGCCTCCCGGAATACCGGCAAGCATCAGGGGCGGTGAACAACTACGCCCTGGTGGACGCGTTGTCGGATCTGCTCGGAGAGGACGACCTGCTGGTCCCGGGCAGCAGCGGCGCTTGCAGCGAGATCACCCACCAGGCTTGGCGGGTTCGCCAGGGCCTTCGGATCCTGAACAGCCAGGGACTCGGCCCCATGGGATTCGGGCCTCCGGCGGCGCTGGGTGCTTGCGTCGCCAGCGGCGGGAAACGGACTGTCTGCCTGGATGGGGACGGGGGATTCCATATGAACCTCCAGGAACTCGAAACCATTCGGCGCCTGGACCTTCCCATCAAGTTCTTCGTGCTCGACAACCAGGGCTACGGGTCCATACGCGCTTCCCAGAAAGCGCACTTCGGCGGCCACCTAGTAGCCAGCGAGGCCAGCAGCGGATTGACTCTGCCGGACACCGAGGGGGTGGCGCGGGCCTACGGAATTCACACCGCCCGGCTCGATGATAATGCGGAACTGCAGGGCCCGAAGCTTCGGGAGCTGCTCGAGGCGCCCGGGCCCCTCGTCTGCGTGGTGCGCATCTCCCCGGACCAGGCCACAATCCCCCGCGCGGTCTCGTTCCAGCGCCCCGATGGTTCCATGGCCACCAAACCCATGGAGGATCTCTTCCCCTTCCTGGATCGGGAGGAGTTCCGGGCCAACATGTACGTCCCCAATCTCTGATGGCGGTGGAGATGGCCATGCCTTCCCCCTCCTGCAGGCTCTGCGGCACACTCCTACCGGATGAGCCTGCCTTCAGTCTGGAGAACGTCCCCCGATCCGCCCAGGGACTTCCCGGGCCGACCGATCTTGCGGAGGACAGCGGCGCCGACCTCTTGGTCTTCCAATGCAACGCATGTGGCCTGGTCCAGTTGGCGGGAACCCCAGTCCCCTACTTCCGGGAGGTCATCACTGCTGCCGGAGGATCGGCGCGGATGGTGGCCTTCCGCCGCGAGCAGGCTAGGCAGTTCGTGGCGAGCTTCGACTTACATCTACGGAGGATCCTGGAGGTGGGTTGTGGGGAGGGCTACTTTCTTGACCTGCTCGAGGAGGCCGGTGCCGAGCCTGTGGGGCTAGAAGCCAGTGCATCCGCAGTGGCCCGCGGACGGACTCTCGGGAGGACGATCCACCAGGGGTACCTGGAGGAGAGAACCCGACTGGTGGGAGGGCCCTTCGAGGCTTTCGCCTCCATCAACTTCCTGGAACACGCCCCTGATCCCGTGGGCCTGCTCCGGGGGCTCTGCGAGAACCTGGTTCTCGGGGCCCCGGGCTTGGTGGAGGTGCCCAGCTTCGAACACATCCTCGAATGCGAACGCTTCTACGATTTCATTCCCGACCACCTGTCCTACTTCACGGAATCGACTCTCCGACAGCTGCTCGAGCGATCCGGGTTCGATGTGATCTCCTGCAGCCGGGTGTGGGACGGCTACGACCTTGCAGCCCTGGTCCACCGGCGCAGACCTATGGATGCCCAAACCTGGGATCAAGCCCGGGGACAGCTTGTGGCAGAGTTGAAGGCCTTCTGCCGGACCCATGGAAAGAACGGCCGGGGCCTCGCCGTGTGGGGTGCCAGCCACCAGGCGCTCACCTTGCTTGCCTTGGCCGATGCCACGGCAGTCCGATATGTGGTGGACTCCGCCCCCTTCAAACAGGGACGGTTCACCCCCGTGGTCCACTCGCCCATTCGCGGTCCCGAGGCGCTGGTCGAGGATCCGGTGGATGCCGTGATCGTTATGGCCGCCGGCTATTCGGGAGAGGTCGTGCGGATCCTCCGAGAGGAACGGGCGTTCCGGGGGACAGTGGCGGTTCTGCGTGGGAACGCACTCGAGGTGGTCCCGTGAGGGGGGAGATTGATCGCCTCATGGAAATGGAGGCCGAAGCATCCGTCTCCGCCGCGGGAGCGAACTACGACGCGGTCACAGACGGGGGGCGGCGTCCGCTGGTCCTCCTTGGGACCGGGCAGATGGGGCGGGCGGTCCATGCGGCCCTCCTGGACAAGCCCGTGAAGGTGCTTTGTTTCACCGACAACGATCCCACGCGGTGGGGGCGGATCCTCGGAGGGATCCCAGTGCTTTCTCCCAGGGCAGCGGCCCGGCATTACGGGGATGAGGCGGTGTTCGTGATCGCCTTTCAGGCAGAAGCGGCCATGCTCGGCCGCGAGGAAGCGCGGCTCGCGGCGCTAGGGGTGCGGAGGATCTTTCCCTTCACCGACCTGTTCAGGAAGTGGCCCGAAACATCCGGATGGCCGTGCGGCACACCCGCGTTCTACCGGGAACACCGTGCGGAACTCGCGGAGACCATGGATCTCTTCGAGGACGAGGTATCCCGACAGCAGTTCCTGGGGCATCTGCGCTGGCGCATGATCCGCGATGTGGGCGCGCTACCCATCGGCACACCGGAGGACCAGTATTTCTGCCCAGATCTAGTCCGGCTGCGGGATGACGAGTGCCTAGTAGACGGAGGGGCCTTCGATGGCGACACTCTCCGGGCCTTCCTCCGAGCCCGCTGCGAAGCATTCGGGAGGGTCCATGCCTTCGAACCGGATCCAGGCAGCCATGAGGCACTCCGGACCTTCTTGGCGCACCTGCCAACAGACCTGGCAGGAAAAATCAGCCCCTACCAGGCCGCCCTAGGGGCGGGTGCGGGCATGGTCCATCTGCAGGCTCAGGGGGACCATCTCAGCACGGTGGGGGTCACCGGCACGCCAGTGCCGGTCATGGCGGTTGATGACCTTCCGCGGGATCTCCCCATCACTTTCCTCAAGATGGATCTAGAGGGTTCAGAGCGTCCCGCCCTGGCCGGAGCCCGTGACACCTTGGCCATAGACCGGCCAGTGCTGGCCGTGGCCATCTACCACCATCCCGGCGACCTCTTCGGATTGCCCCTCATGATCCGGGACCGATGCGAGGACTATCGATTCCATCTGAGAACCCACAACCGCTTCGGCTTGGATGTCGTGCTCTACGCCGTGCCCTGTGAGCGAACCCGCTGAGGGAGCGATGGCCACCATGGAACTCTACTTCGATCTGGACGGGACCCTCGTAGATTCGGCCGACGGCATTCTCGCCAGCTTGGAGGCCGCCCTTGCAGCTTTCGGCCTCCAGCCTGCGGTGGCTCTCGATCGGGGCCTCATCGGCCCCCCGCTGCGGCAGACTCTCCAATTCGTGGCCGCCGGGACGGATCCCTGCCTCCTGGATGGGCTTGTGGCGGCTTTCAAGGCCCACTACGACCGACAAGGCTGTCTCGCCACACGCCCCTATCCAGGCGTAGACCAGATGCTCGCGGCCTGGGCAAGCCAGGGGCATCGGATGCGCGTCGTCACCAACAAGCGATTGGCGCCGGCCCTTTCCATCCTCCGCGCCCTGGGATTGGACACCCTATTCGTCGGGATCCATGCGCTCGATGAGACGGACCCTCCGGCACCCTCCAAGGCCGACCTGCTCACGCGGGTAGTAGGTCAGTCCAAAACAAGGCAGATGGGGCTCATGGTTGGAGATAGTCCCGATGACGGACGGGCAGCCTTGGCAAACAAAATGCCCTTCATTTTTGCAGAGTACGGCTATGGGCGCATGGACGAGCCCTCCATTCCCGTTACTGCACACATCCAGAGCCTGCCCGAACTAGATGCTGTAGTTCAGAGCCTCGTCCAGCCCCTCGGCTACCCTGGAGGGTGCCATGTCCGAGGAACCCCATGAAGCTGGTTAGTATCACCACTCCTTGCTTCAACGAGGAGGAGAACGTCGAGACCCTCCGGGCTCAGATCGATGCGGTCTTCGCGGAGCTGCCGAATTATCGTTACGAACTGATCTTCATCGACAACCACTCGACGGATCGGACCGTCGAGCGGATCAAGGCCATGGCTGCCTCGGACAAACGTGTGAAGTTGATCGTCAATGCCCGGAACTTCGGCCAGATCCGCTCCCCGTACCATGCCCTCCTGCAAGCACGCGGCGAAGCCGTGATCAACATGTGCTCCGACCTCCAGGATCCTCCGGAATTGATCCGGGATTTCATGCAAGCCTGGGAGGAAGGACACCGTATCGTCGTGGCCGTCAAGAAACAGAGCCGCGAGTCGACTGCGATGTGGCTGATTCGCCGGTTCTATTACGGCCTGCTCTACCGGATCGCCGATGTGCGCGTCATTCAGAATTTTACCGGGTTCGGACTCTACGACCGGTCCGTGGTCGAACTCATCCGCACCATGGACGATCCCTATCCCTATTTCCGTGGAATCATCGCCGAGATCGGCTTCGAGGCCGTCGAGATCCCCTTTATCCAGCCCCAACGCAAGCGGGGCATCACGAAGAACAATTTCTACACCCTGTACGACATGGCCATGCTGGGTATTACCAGCCAATCCAAGGTTCCTATTCGCCTGGCAACCATGGGTGGATTTGCTCTGGCCCTGCTCAGTCTGCTCATATCCTTCGCCTACCTCGCCCTCAAGTTGATCTTCTGGAGCCGGTTCGGATTCGGAATGGCCCCTATTCTAATAGGCCTTTTCTTCTTTAGTTCCGTACAGTTGTTCTTCATCGGATTACTGGGAGAATATGTGGCCACCATCCATACCCAGGTCATGAAGCGCCCCCTAGTCGTGGAGCAAGAGCGTGTCAATTTTGATGAATGACTGGTAATCATCCCATCAAGATACACGGGCAGCCAGCCACGACAGGATCGTTCACCAGACCCTCTTCCATCAGCGCAAGTTCACGAGAATTCTCGATGAACATTACCAGGTAGAGGTCAAATGGTCTTGGCCGGTTCTGATTTGACCGGCGGGATCGAAAGAGGGATTGGCTTTGGGAAATCACGCCATGGGTGGCCCTTTTGGACCGCGTCGAGTTGAGCCCGCAACATGGCTTGATAGGCGGGAGGGTGATCCATCGCCTTGCCAATTGCCTCTTTTATGGTGGCCTGGGCCGCCGAGTAATGGCCCGCCTCCGCCTGAGCCACCGCCAGGACATCAAGCAGTTCTGGGGATCGAACGGGAAGGGTTCGCAGTACCTCCGTCGCAAGTCGCATGGCCTCAGACCCATTTCGTAGTGCCGCTATTTGACTGGTGGACAAGATCCAGGCCAGACGAATCTCGGTCTTGTCGTCTCCGGGTTTAGTGGCTAAGGCCTTGCGCAGTGCCCACACCGACAATCCATCCTGGCCATTAAGGTGCATGGTCCAAGCGATATCTGACACCTTTTCGGCGCTGGGCTCCAACCGAATTGCCATTTTGAATGCATCTCGGGCTTCGTTCATTCGATTTAAGTCAAGCAGAATAAGGCTTTGCTGAAAACGATAACCCGGATCGTAAGCATTCAACGCAATTGCCTTCTGGATGTCTGCAAGCGCTTTGGTTCTATGATGTTTCGATTCCAGGATAGATGCCAATCCAGCATAAGCCAAATCATATTTTGGGTTCATATGCAGAGCAGTTTCAAAACAAATTACTGCGTTATCTACTGAACCCTTCAATAACAATACAAACCCGAGATTGACAACGTATTTTGGAGTATTAGAGTCAAGCAGCACTGCTAAACGCAATTGATCAAGGGCCTTTTGATAGTCCCCAGCTTTAGCCAGTGTCAATCCATAGTTACTATGAAATAGTGCCATGCGAGGAGCTAATGCAACAGCCTTTTCATATTCTTGAATGGCTTGTGGCAAATAGCCTGCAAGAGACAAATTAAAAGCATAATTGTTGTGGCCTCTTGGATTATCAGGAACAGCCAGAGTGACGCTTCGCCAAAGATCCATCGGATCCAGAAAGTCTTCATTGCGCAAGAAGGTCAGGGTTCCAAGAATTGTCACTGCCCCACCCAAACCGAGAGTCATGGACATCCGAGCCCACTTCTGACACACCGGTGGAGCCGCCTGGAGGCGGAACCACAAAGCATGGAGCAGCAAAATTAAAGCAGCGATCACGGTAACCAAAGGAAGATACATGCGATGCTCAACCGCAAGATCCAGGATGGGCATGAAACTGGATGTTGGGCCTAGGATGGCAAAAAAACAGGCGGGCAAGAAGGCGAGCAGAGGCCGCTTGACAAGGGCCCAACCCGTAAAGGCCAAAAGCCCTCCCACCACCAATAGTCCCGGTATTAGAGGCTTCCAGATGGTCACCACTCGCCAGAAGTAATCAAAGACCAATGGATGGGGCCAAACAGCCAGCCGCAGGTAGTGCAGGATTACAGCGGGTTGGTTCAGAGCGTAGCGCCACCAGGGGGTGGCCAAGCCGAACCCAGCAAAGGGCCGAGGCGTTGGATGGAGCTGGATGAAAGCGAAAAGTGCCCAGTCAATTCCCAGTGCCAAGTAGAGAGGGCGTCGGATTCGCCAAGCCTTGCGAAAACCACCTGCGAGGAAGGTACGGTCGTAGAGCAGGGCCAACAGAGGAAGTGCAACGGCCACTTCCTTACTGCCCAAGGCCCCCAGGCAGGCCAGAGCCGTAAGTCCCTCCCACATCCAACGGCGGGATGATCCCTGGCTGCGAACTAAGCAGTACAGGGTAAGCAGCATGAACATGGAAGCTAAAGATTCATAACGCTGGGTGATATAGGCCACCGCCTCAGTATCCAGAGGGTGGACCGCCCAGAGCCCCGCAATCACCAGGGCCAGGGTGGAAGCCGTTTCCGTGAAGCGTCCTCTGAATACCGGCAGCACCAGGGTGCGGCGCACCAGGCCCAGGAGAGCGAGGGCCGCCCCCAGGTGGATGAGCAGGTTGGTGACATGGAACCAGAAGGGCTTGGGGCCGCCCAATGCATAGTCCAGAGCGAAGGTCAGGTTGGCCACGGGCCGGGTCATGTACCCTTTGCCTGCTTCGTGAAGGATCCCCCAGAAAGGCCACAGATGCCGGATTGAAGTATTCTCCAACACATCGCTGTAATCGTCGTAGGTGAAAGGACCGTGCAGGCTGTTGGCGTAGACCAGCACCACCAGCAGAACCAAGAGCGCAGCCATCAGCCACGGCAATAGCGGCGAAGACCCCAGATCATCCTTCCAAATACTTGAATTTCTATGTGGAATGGGGCCAGCCTCCCCTTGGACGTCGTTCCCGCACAGGTGGTTCTGGGTTTTCATGTAAAGCATGCCTTTCAGATACGGGGAATACGTCCAAGAACCCAAGCCAACCTGCATAAGGGAACCTCGAGTAAACAACCATTCCCTTGGCAAGACTCGTCAGCATTAAATATAAAAAGGCACCCCCAACGCATTGAGGGTGCCCACATTACATGCAAACTAAACCTAATCGAGCGCGACGATCTTCTGCACCGACTTCGGCTGGCTGCCCTCCAGGTAGTAGCCCGTAATCTGAACGGCCGAGTAGGACATCCCCGTCGCAGGATCCGTGTAAAGAGTTCCGACCAGGGCCGTCTCACCAGTGTTGAATGAGGCATCCGTCCCAAAAGCAGCGGTACCACCCTGGTAAGGATTGGGGGCATTCGAAGCACTGTAATTGGATAGAGCCAGGACCGAGTTAACAACCCCAGTCGCATCTACCACAGTCCCGTTCTCCTTGAGGGTGTCGTTGACGCGGGCGCACTCCCCGCCGATCGCATCCACGTTCCCCTGGACGGCTTTGGCCTTGGCGCGTTCGCGCTGGCCGAGCAGCGCGGGGATCGCGATGGCGGAGATGATGCCGATGATGGCGAGCACCAGCAGCAGTTCGATGAGGGTAAAGCCCTTCTGGTTCTTCATGGTGTACTCCCCTGGGGTTAGGTTGCCCGCTGTCGTTATAGCAGATTCCGCGCCAAGCGCAGGAAACTTTTGGAGAGCCGGCACCGGCGGGCACGGGGCCTCGGGCTGAAACAGCCCGTCTCCCCCGGACGCACCGTACCCGCACCGGGCCGCCCAGAAAAAGCAGGGAATGACGCCTGCGCCGATGCGCGGCAGCCGGAGCCAGGGCGGCGCACCGCCCTTCCACCGGAGTGCCGGCCTGGGACGGAAATCCGTCTCGTGCCATGTCCCAGGGCGCCAAGGACCGGCACGGCGGCACGGCACCCGGGCGCGTCTGGGCGGCCTGCCAGCCGCCTGCCCTGTTGCGTCCCCTCGCCGCCCGGATGCGTCACATCCGGCGCGAACCTATTCGAGGCGGGCCAGCTGGGCGCCGGTCTGGTCGGTCTGGTAGGCGGTGGCGTTGGCGTACTGGGGGGCGATCACGGTCAGCGTGTAGGCCAGGCCCGAGCCGCCGATGGCCAGGGAATAGAGCATGTCGCTGTCGCCGGGGCTGAAGGTGGGCACGGGGTTGGGGCTGGGGCTGGAGCTGCCGCTCCAGCTGTAGGCGCCCACGGCGCCGTAGATGCCGTTTTCGGCCTTCTGGCTTTCCAGGGCCATGGCCAGCACCCGGGCGTTGGACATGGCATCCCCGATGACCCGGGCCCGGCGCCGCTGGCCCATGTAGCTGGGAATGGCGATGGCGCTGAGGATGCCGATGATGGCCAGCACCAGGAGGAGTTCCACCAGGGTGAAGCCGCGACATGAACGCGGTGTCGCGGCAAAGCCAGGACTCCGCGAGGGGGCGTTCGTGTCAGACGCGGGGGTCGGGCTTAGTCCGATCCCCGCGTGGGGAGCGCGAGGGGGACGCAGAGCGCCCAGAGGGCGCGGGCGGTCCCCCTCGTTCATGTCAGTGCGGTGGGACGGACGGTGCATCCAGCAGGACATGGCAACCTCCGGGTCGTGGGCTCAGCATAGCAAGGGTTGTGCGGAAGGGAGGGGTGATCCGCGTCCGTTGCTACGGAGGCACGCCGAATCCCTGGGCGCCCTCCGCAGGCCGGTCGCAAAGGACGCAGAGCATGCAGAAGCCCAGGGCAAGGTGCCGAAACCTTCGGTGTTGGTGGATATCCGCGCCCCGATCAGGGATGCACCACACGAATTTTCCGGGCACTGGCCACGACCATGGCCCCTTCCCAGCCTTCAGCCTGCGCCAGGGAGAACCAGGCGCGGAGGTACTCGGCGATCCTTGGCTGATCAAAATCGTCCAGCCGGACAAGGAGAATGCCGTGGTGGGTGCCAGGAGCGAACTGTCTGACATCCGAGAAATCCAGATCCTGCGTGATCAGAAACCGGCCATCCGCCTGGGCGGCTTTCCAGACTACCCCGTCGCTCTGACCACCCAGCCCCTCATCCAGAGCCGTGTCCACATCTTGGCCCATCTCCTGGAGGGCCTGGACCGCCCGATGGGGCAGGTTCTCGTCCAGCTTGATCCTCATGCGGCGTGACCCGCCCGGGGCCCGGGCGGAGGTGGCGGCAGATCCTCGGCCGCCGAAGCCGCTGCGAACGCGATGCAAGCCTGGAGGTGGGCTTCGGTCAGGCCGGGGAACTCCTTCCGGATTGTCTCGATGGATTCCCCTTGAGCCAGATAGCCCAGCACGACCCGGAGCAGGATGCGCGTGCCCTTCAGCGTGGGCTGACCATGGCAGATGGATGGATCCCGGACGATCCACTGGGTTGCATCGAACATGGCCCGCCCTCCTTCCCTAGGGATTGTAGCCCCTGCCAGCGATGAGCCTCAGGCGGAACGCTTCCGGACCTTCCGCGGCCCTCCAGGCTCAAGGCAGACGTTCCACCTCCCGCAAGGGAACGGCGGTGATCCCCGCTTCCATGAGAAAGGCATGCTGGCCCGGGTGGATGACGTACAGGTGATCAAGTCGGCATGCCACGTGATGATCGAAATTCCGGACGACAGATCCGAAATTTCATCTTCTCTTTTCAACATACCCAGGGCCTAGAGGCTGCCCTGACCTGGCGCCTGACCGGCCTCTTCGGCCTGCCGTTTCAGGACGCTTCGTGTCAGCG
>JAKAMQ010000037.1 GCA_021812805.1 Acidobacteriota bacterium | reverse complement strand
CGGCAGGGCGTCCGCCCGGGTGGTGGTGATGAGCCCTTCGCGCTCCCGCACCCGCGCCTGGGCGGCGAGGATCTGGGGATTCTCGGCTCCGGCCCGGGCCAGGGCCTGGGGCAGATCGAGGGCGAGGGGCGCGGCGGGCGCGGGGGCGGGCGCCTGGAGGGCGATGGGAACGGCCAGGAGCATCACGACCTCGGGGGCGGAAACGCCTCGGGGAGACCCAGTCCCCGCAGGCTGAACGCGATGAAGTGCTGGATGAGGGCCTCGAGATCCTTCGGGAATTCCGGATCACCGCTCAGCAGGCGGATGAATCCCAGGGAGTTCCGGAAATGGAGGATCTGCCCCTGGATGCTGAGGGTGGCGCGCAGCCGGGCCTCGTCGTCCTCGCCGGGGCAGAGGATCCGCAGCAGAGCCAGCACCCGTTCCATGTACGGCCGGGCGAATTCCACCAGCACGGGCGCGGAGACCGGATGCGGCATCTGGATCTCCCGGCCGATGAGCGCCATGGCGGCCGCATCCACTTCGCTTTCCGCCGGACAGGACATCAGGTCCGTCACGAAGGCCCGGATGTAGTCCTTCATGCCCTGGATCGCGGTTTCCCGCGCGCCGGGGTCGCCGGGCTCGGGCGGCGGCGGAAGCCCCGCCACTGCCGAGACCTTCCGGTCGTGGATGGAGCGGAGCGCCTCCCGGTAGAGCCCTTCCTTGCCGCCGAAGTGGTAGGTCACCAGGGCCGAGTTGGCCTGGGCCCGCTGGGCGATTTCGCGGATGCCCGCCCCGTCGTAGCCTTTCTCGGCGAAGACGAGCAGGGCGGCCTCCAGCAACCGGTGCCGGGTGTCCTGGGTGAGGTCGAGGGAAGGAGGGGCCATGGGGTTCTCAATCAAACGATTGATCAATATTAATCAATCGTTTGATTCAGTCAAACCTTTCCTTTTGCAGCCGTCCTTCGAAAGATGACTTGACGGTTGGAATTGGGATTCTAGATTCGGAATGGAGATTCGGAGGCGCCATGGCCGAGTCGCGGAAGGAACGGGAACGCCAGCAGCGCCGGGAATTGCTCCTGGAAGCCGCCAGCCGGGTGTTCGGGCGGAAGCCGTTCGACGAAGCCACCATGCAGGAGATGGCGGCCGAAGCCCAGATCGGGATGCAGGGCCTCTACGAGCAGTTCCCGTCCAAACAAGCGCTCTACGAACAGGTGATCCTCGCCCGCGCCCTGGCCTTCCAGGCCAAGGTGCGGGCCATCCTCGACCAGGACCGGCCCCCCCTGGAGGCCCTGCGTGGCCTGGCCCTGGTCTATGCCGAGCAGTTCCGGGAGCGCCCCATGCACCTGCCCCTGTTCATCCGGGACCGGGTCCACTTCGACTGGAGCTTCGATTCCCGCTTCGCGCCCCGTCTCCGGGAGGTCTACGAAGCCGAGCGGGCCCACCTCCGGGGGCTGATGGTGCGGGCCGTCCAGGCCGGGCGGCTCCGTCCCCTGGATCCCGATTTCCTGGTCCAGCTCTGCTTCAACGTCCTGGAGGCCTCCCTGCACCACGGCCATCAGCGGGAACCCGGGGAGAGCACCACCGCAAGCGTGGATCGGGCCCTGGATTGCTTCCTGACCGGCGTGGGGGCCCCGCCATGAACGGGCTGGCGATCCTTCCCGGCACCCCCGGCCCTGCCCGCAAGGCCGTCTTGAGATCCGTCTGCGGAGGGGTGGAGATTTCATCCTTCGCGCCACCTCCGTGCCCAGGGCCTACGGGCCCCGTTCCTGAAAGGAGCCTCCCATGACCATCCAGAGCCGTGTGGCCCGTCTCGACGACGCCTCGGGCGAGCTGGCCCTCAGCCTCCGCAAGCTGGAGATGGAGGCCGCCCAGGGGACCGCCAGCAAGGAAGAGCAGATTGATTTCCTTCACGACCTGCACCGGGCCGTGATCCGCAGGGAACTCCACCCCTGGCGCCTCCGGGCCTGGCGCGCCGCCGTGGCCGGCCTCGTCCTCATCCTCGCGGCGCTTCTGCTGCCGTCTGACATGACCTACCGGGACATCGCCTTCCCGTCCCTCGCCGGACTCGGCGGCTTGGCCCTGCTGGCTGCGGCGATCTTCGGGATCATCTACCTCCGGGCCCTTCAGAAGGAACGGCGCTGGCTCCGCCGCGAAGAGGCCGCCGTCCTGGGCGGCCAGCCCCTCCTGGGCCACCGCTGAGGTTGTGATCGCCTCCCTGAATTCCGCCCGGGGGGCGCCGAATCGTGATAGGACATGGAGCGAGGGTTTGTCCATGCTCTTCCTGGTCTTCTATTTCATCCTGTGCGCCGTGCTGGTCTTCCAGGGCCTCCATCTATCGGCAGAAACCACTTCCCCCCTGGGCACCCTGCCCGCGGAAGTGGCCCAGGATCCCACCACCAGCCGCGGCCTGGGCGGTCTGCTCATGGGCTATGGCGCCTTCGCCGCCCTGCTGGGCCTGGCCGGATTCGCCTATCCCGCCGCGGCCGTGGCCCGCCCCGCCCTCTTCCTGATCGGATGCATCTTCCTCGCCCTGTTCGGCCTCTGGGTGATCGTCCTGGGCCGGAAGCCCGAGTTCATGGGCAAGCCCACCGTGAGCGACGACCACGGGCACCACTGACATGAACGAGGAGGGACCGCCTGCTCGCCTTCGGCTCGCGATGTCCCCCCTCGTGCACCCCCACGTGTTGTCCTGGCCGAGCCGGGACAACACATCTGATTCCCAGACACACACGAAAAAGGCGGCCGGAACCGGCCGCCTTTTCTTTCTGGTACGGAACGCCGAGTTACAGCTTCACAACGTTGGTGGCCTGGGGGCCCTTCTGCCCCTGGGACACGTCGAAGCTGACGCGCTGATTCTCATTCAGGGTGCGGAAACCGCCGCCCTGGATGGCGGTGTGATGGACGAAGAGGTCGGAGCCGCCTTCGTCGGGGGTGATGAAGCCGAACCCCTTCTCGGCGTTGAACCACTTGACGGTGCCTTGGGCCATGAGTGTTACCTGCGATCGTCTGGTGATGTTGATGCGATGATGCCCCCCAGACCAGGCCATCAAAGCTTTGGATGTGGTACCTGCCCTTGGCAGGCCAACGGGGAACAGGATGACAGGGTTGTGACGTCCGGTTTATTTTTTTTCAGAACCGGACCACCACGCCGAAGCCACCGCCCTTGCGATCCAGGTTCAGTTCCAGATCATCCTTGACGGATCCCTTGGGCACATCGAAGGTGCCGCCATCGTAGAAGGCGCGCAGGCCCAGCCACGGCAGGGGGAAGTACCGCACATCCACCCCCGTCCGGGTGTATTTGGCAGACTTGTAGCCCAGGTAGTGGAAGAAGGCCTTGGCCTCGAGACGGTCCCCGAAACCCTTCGCCCCGACCGCAAGGCCGAACTGGGGGATGGGTGCCGTGACGGAGGTGCTGGCATAGCTGGCGGTCGCCGGCGCGGGCGGCAGGTCATGGGCATCGAGGTCAATCTTCCAGACCTGCACCCCGAGATCCAGGCCCAGATAGGCCGCCTGGCCGCGGACAAGCTTGATGGTCCAGGTGCCATCCACACTGGACAGCTTCACATGGGACTGCACGCGGTCGCTTGCGGCATAGGTGGTCCCGTTCAGGGTGATATCCCGGTTGAGGATCCGGTCGCCGCGGTACTCGTTGCTGGCGCTGGACACCTGGAAGGCGAAGCGCGGCCCCTGGTAGTCCATGAAGAACCCCGGCGTGGTCGTGTCCTTCGCCAGGCCCAGGTCAGAATCCAGGTCCAGGGAGATGGGCTGGCCATTCTGGATGCCCGAGAAGTGGCCCGTCAGCGTGGGGCCGTAGGACTGGGCGCCGATCGTGAAGGAGCGATCCGGGGTGGCCGACGGCAACGGCCGGGCCAGCTGGGCGAAGGCGACTGTGCTGCAGCCCAGTGCAAGGAACAGGGGAACGATGCGCATGGAACCTCCGGGAAAGGGGGGTGGGGGATCCCTCCTCATCGGCGCGGTTCAGATCTTCATCAACTTGCGGTAGGCCTCCAGGAAATCCTTGGGTTGAGGCAGAATCTCATCCTCCATGGAGGGATGGTAGGCCACCCAGGTGTCCTTGGCCGCCACCCGGCGCACGGGGGCATCCAGGTGGAAGAACAGCTCATCGGCAATACGGGCGGCGATCTCCGAGCCATAGCCCCAGCTGAGGGTGTCCTCGTGGGCCACGATCACGCGGTGGGTCTTGGTCACCGTGCGCGCGATGGCGGCCCAGTCGTAGGGATTCAGACTGCGGAGATCGAGGATCTCCACGGAGATGCCCTCCTTCTCCGCCTCCCGCGCGGCCTGCACGGCGCGATGCACGGTGTTGCCGAAGGTGATGACGGACAGGTCGCCGCCCTCGCGCACGAGCCGCGCCTTCCCGAAGGGGATCATGAAGCCGGGACCGGGATCGTTGCCCTTGTTGTGGGTCTGCCGGTAGAGGTGCTTGGGCTCGAGGAACAGCACCGGATCCTCGCAGCGGATGGCGGTGCGCAGGAGGCCCGCCGCATCCAGGGCGGTGCTGGGGCAGATGACCCGCAGGCCGGGGATGTGCGTGAAGGTGCTCTCGCCGCACTGGCTGTGGTAGGTGCCCCCGCCCATGAGGTAGCCGGCGATGGGCACCCGCACCACCACGGGGGCGGCGAAGGTTCCATTGGAGCGCCAGCGGAGGTTGGCCAGCTCATCCCGGAGCTGCTGCATGGCCGGCCAGATGTAGTCGAAGAACTGGATCTCCACCACCGGCTTGAAGCCCCGGGCGGCGAGGCCGATGGCCCGGCCCACGATGGTGGCCTCCGCCAGGGGCGAGTTGTACACCCGGTGGCCGCCGAACTGCTTCTGGAGGCCGTGGGTGGCCTTGAAGACGCCGCCCTTGCCCTTGACCTCGCCGAGCACCTCCTCGCGGCTGGCGTCGGCCACATCCTCGCCGAAGACGAGGATGCGGGGATCCCGCGCCATCTCGTGCTTCAGCGTGGCGTTGATGAGGTCAATCATGGTCTTTGCCCCGATGGCCTGATCGCCCGCCTGGGCTTCGGTATCGAAGGCCGGACCGGTGGGATCCACCGATTCGCAGTAGAGGTGGGGGATGAAGCTGCCGCTCTCGGGCGGCGCGGCGGCTTCGGCCTCGGCCCAGGCGGCGTCAATCTCGGCCTGGATCGCGTCCTTGAGGGCCTGGAGCTGGGCCTCTGTGAGATCGCCCTCCGCCACCAGGCGCTCGGCGAAGGTGCGCACGGGATCGCGCCGGGCCTCGGCTTCCCGCTGGGCCTTGGGTTTGTAGAGCTGCTCGTCGTCGGACAGCGAGTGGCTGTAGGGCCGGATGACCCGCGCCCGCACCAGGGCCGGGCCCCTGCGCGACCGAGCGTGGTCCACGGCCGCCTGCATGGCTGCGTGGCTGGCGATGGGATCGCAGCCGTCCACATCATCCAGGATCAGCAGCCCGTGGGGTTCGTAGCCCTTGAGCAGGGCCGCCACGTTGCCGCCGGGGTACTGCACCTCGCTGGGCACGCTGATGGCATAGCCGTTGTCCTCCACCAGGAAGACCACGGGCAGCTTCAGGTTCACGGCATTGCTCACGGCCTCCCAGAACTCGCCTTGGCTGCAGGTGCCGTCGCCGGTCGTCACCAGCACCACCTCGTCGGACTTGATCCCGAGCTGCTCCTGGAGGCCCCCCTGTTCCGCCCGCAGGATGGCCTCGGCGGCGCCCACGGCCTGGAGGAACTGGCTGCCCGTGGGGCTGGAAGTGTTGAAGATGTTCAGCGCCCGGTGCCCCCAGTGGCTGGGCATCTGTCGGCCGCCGCTGGCAGGATCGAGCGGCGAGCCCACGGAGCCCAGGAGCATTTCCCTGGCGGTGACGCCCAGGCCGTAGGCCAGGGCCCGGTCGCGGTAGTAGAAGAAGAACCAGTCGTGGCCGGGGCGCAGGACCATGGCCGCCGCCGCCTGGATCGCCTCATGGCCCACGCCGTTGATCTGGAAGAACACCTTGTTCTGCCGCTTGCCCGTGATCTCCTTGTCGTCAATGCGCCGGGCGGCATAGATCGTCCGGTACAGCGCCACGCGCTGGTCGCGCGTCAGGGGGGTGGCAACCACGGTCACTCCTCTCGCCGGATGGCGTTACGAAGGGACAATCTAGCACGCCCCCGGGCCTGCCAGGCTGTCTTCACAGCCTTCCACAGACCACCGCTGCATCGTCAAAACGTGGCGCCGCGATGCCCCTGAAGATCTACCAACCCCATGCCTGCTTCAGAATTTCACGAGCATGGCTAGGGTGATCCGGCTTTCGGTCTTGCGAAGATCCGGCGCCCACCCCGGGACGAGGGAGCCCAGGGCACCCTGGTTGCCCCCAGGCGGGGTCACCCCGCCGGGGCCCGCGAAGTAGGGCACATTGGCCCCGCGCCGGTTGAATTCCGCGCGCAGGGTGATGAACTCGCTCGGCATGTAGTCGTAGGTTGCGGACCAGTCCCAGGCATGGAACGGGTCGCCGGGGTTGGCCGTGAAGTATGGGGTGCCGGAGGCCGCCGTGGCGCCGTTGATGGGCGGCATCAGCACCAGGTAGCGGCCGGGGTTCGTGATGGCGCCGCCGCCCAGGGTGATCGCGTGGCGGTCGCCCGAGAACCAGAAGCGCTGGTAGTACATCCAGCCCACGAAGTACTGCTTGGGCTCGGTGGCGGTTCCACTGCGGCTCACGCCACCGCCCTGCTCATCGCCCAGATCGAACGTGAAGGTCGAGGCCATCTTGTCCAGGAAGGCCCCGGGGCGGTCGTAGTACTTCCACTCGATGCTGTTGTCTGTGTGGCGGCGGGTGCGCTTCGGGTTGCCGGGGGTATCGGCGCCGAGGAAGTAGTTGTTGGAAATGAAGCACCAATCACCCGTGGGTCGGTAGACCACCGAACCGCCGATGCCCGGCGTGTTGTTGAAGGTGTTGTAGGACTGCCAGCCGTTGGTGAGCCACATCTCCAGTTTCAGCTTGTCGCTGGGGAAGAGCTGGACGCGGAGGCCGTTGAAGAACCAGGGCGTGTTTGAGGAGACATAGGAGGGCTGGTAGGCCCAGTTGTCGAAGTTGTAGTAGCTGAAAAGCCCGATGTAGGACATGAAGATGCCCGCATCAACATTGAGGCCATCCAGGACGTCCCAGTGGTAGCCGCCGTAGGCCTCAGAGATGTAGCGGTAAGCGTTGTCGGTCTGCCATTGGCCCTTGGAAGGGCTCGCATCGTTGCGGGGCGTCATGGTGGAGTACATCCCGAACTGGGTCATGAGGCGGCCCCGCACGTGGTCCCAGTGGAAGTCTCCGCCGATGCCCAGCTGCTGCACCTGGACCTCGTTCGTGCGGCCCAGTTCGCTGGACCCCACGAGGGTGTGGTCCTGCGGGTGGTTGAAGTCGTAGACGAGGTTGGTATCCACCCGGAACTCACCCGTGAAGTACTTGGAATCGAGGATCGAATCCTTGGTACGGGGGTTGCCGTTCAACCAGGTGAAATCAGCGAAGGCGAAGGGCTCAGGCTTTCCGGACGCGACCGCCGGAACCTCCTGGGGCTTGGATGCATCGGGTTGAGGAGACCCGGCGGCCTGGGCCAGCAGAGGTAGTCCTGTGACCAGCCCGGCCAGGATGAGAAGTTTCATGGATTCTCCACTGCGGTCGCTCAGCCGCAAGGCAGTGTCGTGGAATTCCGTGTTAAGGGGGTGTTGAGAAGGCACCCGTGGGCATTAGGAAAGCGTTAATAGCAGCGGGCACGCGTGACACCTTCCCGACACCCTTCCCAGGATGCAACCCCATCCTCCTAGTGAGCACCCTCAAAGCCCAGGTGGCTGTGGCCTGGACGGTTCGCCGTGCCTCAGAGCCCCTGCGGATAGGCCTCTTCCCCGTGGAGCTCGGTGTCGAGCCCGCGCTCCTCGGCGGTGGGGGCCACGCGCACGGGCGTGATGCGGTCAATGATCCAGAGCATCCCGTAGGTGAAACTGAAGGCCCACACGGAGGAGATGGCCACCGCGGCGCACTGCTTGCCGAAGAAGCCCACGTTCCCCAGCAGCAGGCCATCGGACCCGGCGGGGTTCCAGGCCTTCGAGGCGAAGATGCCCAGGAAGATCACGCCGATGAACCCGCCCACGCCGTGGACGCCCCAGACATCCAGCGCATCGTCCCAGCCCAGCTTGTTCTTCAGGGCCACGGCGTAGTAGCAGATGATGCCCGCCAGGATGCCGATGAGGGCCGCGGTGCCGAGCGAGACATAGCCGGCGGCCGGGGTGATGGTGGCCAGACCCGCCACCGCGCCCGTGAGCAGGCCCACGAACTTGGGCTGCTTGGCGTTCGTCCATTCCACCAGGAGCCAGGTGGCGGCGGCGAAGGAGGCGGCGATGTCGGTGTTCAGGAAGGCCGAAGCCGTGACGGAATCCACGCGGAGTTCGGAACCGGCGTTGAAGCCGTACCAGCCGAACCAGAGGAGCCCGGTCCCCAGTGCGATGAGCGGGATGTTGTGGGGCACGTTCTCCACCACCTTGCGCCGGCCCACATAGAGGATGGAGGCCAGGGCGGCCAGACCCGCCGTGTTGTGCACCACGATGCCGCCGGCGAAGTCCAGGACGCCCCAGCGGTTCAGGATGCCCTCGGGGCTCCAGACCATGTGGACGAAGGGGAAGTAGACGAAGATCAGCCAGCCCGTGAGGAAGAGGAAGTAGGCCTTGAAGGTCACGCGGTTCGCGAAGGCGCCGGTGATCAGGGCCGGGGTGATGATGGCGAACATCATCTGGTAGGCGACATGCACCATGAGCGGGATGCCCGCGTTGTTGCCGCGGAACATGGTCTGGAGGGTGATGCCCCGCAGGAAGGCGTAGTGGGCGGGATTCCCCACGATGCCGTGCCAGGTCGGGCCGAAGCACATCGAATAGCCGAAGGCAAACCACAGCACCGTGGTCCACCCCAGGGAGACAAAGCTCTGGGTCATAATCGTCAGCACGTTCTTCCGGCCCACCAGCCCGCCGTAGAAGAAGGCCAGGCCCGGCGTCATG
Organism: Acidobacteriota bacterium; assembly: GCA_021812805.1. GTDB lineage: Bacteria > Acidobacteriota > Holophagae > Holophagales > Holophagaceae > Geothrix. The sequence continues at coordinate 11,011 of JAKAMQ010000037.1, read as the reverse complement.
AGCATGACGAGGCTGGCACACAGCAGCATGAAGGCCGTGTTGCCCACGTTGATCGGCATCGGAGCCGGGGTGATCGCCACCGGGTTCATAAAGACAACCTCCTCATCCCTAAAACGTTCGGACCCGGCAGTATCGGCGGGAACCGGCCTCCCGGGAGCCCCCCAGGCTTCCTTTTTTACGCACTTTTTATGTCCCCCTCCTGGGTACCCTGGACCGTCATGGACACGCCCGCCCGGCCCATCCTCGTGGCCCTCGGTTCAGAGGTCCGCGCCCTCCGCCTGATCCAGGCCGCCGGCAGGCTCGCCCGGGAACGCAACGCGCCCTGGCTGGCTGTGCATGTGGAAGCCGCCTCCGGCGCGATCCCGGATGACCTGGAACAGGTTCAGGTCTGGATGCAGGAAGCCCAGCGCCTGGGCGCGGGGGTCCAGACGGTTTCCGCACCGACCCTCGCCCAGGGACTGGCGGACCTGACGCGCGCCACCCATGCCCAGGCCCTCGTCCTGGGCCGCTCGAGGGGCCGCTGGCCCTGGGCGCGGCTGGGGCACTCCACCGCCGACGAACTTCAGCGGCGGGGCCTCGACGCCGATCTGGTGGTGCTGGACGATCCTCCCGAAGCGGCGGGGGCGGAGCGGCCGGGAACGCCCTTCGGCGCCACCCTCGGCACCCTCCTGGTCCTGGCCGCCTGCACGGGGCTGGCCTGGCTCGTGCCGCGGGAAGGGAACCTCTCCCTGGTGCTGCCGGTCTACCTTCTGGGCGTGGCCGTCATCGCCCACCGCTGGGGCCAGGGCCTGGGGGTGCTGGCCTCCACCCTGAGCGCCCTGCTCTACGACTTCCTGCTGGAAACCCCCCGCTTCCGGCATGCGGCGGAGCATTGGCCCAATCTGCTCTTCTTTCTGGCCATGCTGCTGTCGGCGCAGCTCGTCATGGGCCTGCTGAGGCGCCTGCGGCTCCAGGCACGCGAAGTCCAGCGCCGCGAATTCCACACCGCCTCGCTCTACCTGCTGGGCCGCGCCCTGGCGCGGAGCCGGACACCGGAGGAGATCGCCGCCGCCGCCGGGGAGCACATCGGGCGGGCCTTCAAGGCCAAGGCCTGGCTCCTGCTCCCGCGGGAGGACACCTGGCAGGCGCTGCCCTCGCCTCTGGAGGATCCATCCCTGCCGCCGCCGTCGGAACTGGCGGCCAGCCTGGATCTGGGAGGCCGCCAGGGGGATCCCCTGGAGCCCCTGCCGCTGGGCGGAGCCTTCTATCTCCCCCTGACCGGCACCGACCGGAGCGAAGGTGTGCTGCGGATTCTCCCCCGGGAGGCCGGAGGCCTGCCGCCCCGCACCTGGGAACTCCTGCAGGCCTTCGCGGCCCAGATCGCCCTCGCGCTGGAGCGCCTCCGCTGGCTGGAGGAGGCCCGTCGCGCCCAGCTGGAGCGGGAGACGGAACGCATGCGCAGCACCCTGCTGGGCGCCATCGGGCATGATCTCCGCACGCCGCTGGCCGCCATCCACGGTGCTGCCGGTACGCTGCTCCTGCCGGGTGACCTCGAGGATTCGGCGCGCCGCGATCTGCTGGCCATGATCCAGGATGAGAGCGAGCGCTTGGCCCATCTCCTGGGCGACCTCCTGGATCTCACGCGCCTGGAGAGCGGCGTCCTCCGGGCCCAGAAGGAGTGGCAGCCCCTGGAGGAGGTGGTCGGCGCGGCGCTGGGCCGGCTGGAGCGCCGGGAGGGCCCCCTCCCCGTCCGGGTGGATCTCCCGCCCGATCTGCCCCTCGTGCCCCTCGATGCCGCCCTCATGGAGGAGGTGCTCATCAACCTGCTGACCAACGCCCGGCGCCACGCCCCCGGGGGGGTGGATCTCCGGGCCTGGAGCGAGCCCGGCTGCCTGGCCCTGGAAGTCGCGGATCGCGGCCCCGGAGTTCCAGAAGCCTTCCGGGAGCGGATGTTCGATCCCTTCGTCCGCCTGCCCGGCGCGGGCGAAGGCGGTGTGGGGCTCGGACTGGCCATTTGCCGCGCCATCGTCCAGGCCCATGACGGCACCCTCACGGCCGAGGCCCGGTCCGGCGGGGGTACGGCGTTCCGCATCCGCCTGCCCCTGCCCGGGGAGCCTCCGGCCCTGCCGGAAGGCGCGCCATGACCAGCGGCGCGGGCACGCCCCGCATCCTCGTGGTGGAAGATGAACCGGCGCTGCGCCGCTTCCTGGTACCCACCTTGACCGGCCAGGGCTACCAGGTGCTCACGGCCGCCACGGCCGCCGAGGGCCTGGCCCTGGCCCGCAGCCACAACCCCGACCTGGTGCTGCTGGATCTGGGCCTGCCCGACCAGGACGGCATGGAGGTGCTGCGCCAGCTCCGCCTCTGGAGCGCCCGCCCCATCCTCATTCTCAGCGCCCGGAACCAGGAGCGGGACAAGGTCCGCGCCCTGGACGGGGGCGCCGACGACTACCTGGCCAAGCCCTTCGGCGCGGCCGAGCTGCTGGCCCGGCTCCGGGTCGCCCTGCGCCGCACGATCCAGACGGAGGCCGGGGAGACGGTGGTGGCCGGCGGCAGCTTGCGGGTGGATCTCGCGCGCCGGGAGGTGAGCCTGGAGGGCCGCCCCGTCCACCTCACCACCCTGGAGTACCGCCTGCTGGAGGCCCTCGTCCGGCGGAACGGGCGGGTGGCCACCCACGCCCAGCTGCTGGCCGACGTCTGGGGCCCCGGCGGCGCCGGGAACACCCACTACCTCCGCATCTACATGGCGATGCTGCGCCGGAAGCTGGAAGCCGATCCCACCCGGCCCCGCCACTTCCTCACCGAGCCCAACGTGGGCTACCGGCTGGAGCTGGATGCGTCCGAAGGATAAAGTCCTTTCTCCGGTACAATGAGCGTTTTCGAGAGCCCTCATGCCCCTCACGACTGCCGAGATCCGCGCCATCCATGATCTGCCGATCCCCGAGTTGCTCTACCGCGCGGCCACGGCCCACCGGCAGCACTGGAACCCGGAGGAGATCCAGTTCGCCACGCTGGATTCCATCAAGACCGGCGCCTGCCCCGAGGACTGCGCCTACTGCCCCCAGAGCGCCCGCTACAACACGAACCTGAAGGTGGAACCCCTCAAGGACGTGGAGAAGGTGCTGGCCGGGGCGGCCGAGGCCCGGGCGAACGGCAGCACCCGCTACTGCATGGGCGCCGCCTGGCGCGAGGTGAAGGACGACGCCAACTTCGAGGCGGTGCTGGCCATGGTGCGCGGCGTCACCGCCCTCGGCATGGAAGCCTGTGTCACCCTCGGCATGCTCAACGAGACCCAGGCCCGGCGCCTCAAGGAGGCGGGGCTCACCATCTACAACCACAACCTCGACAGCAGCCGCGACTTCTACGAGACCATCATCCACACCCGGACCTTCGACGAGCGCCTGGAGACCATCGCCGCGGTGCGCGCCGCGGGCCTGGAGGTCTGCTCCGGGGGTATCGTGGGCATGGGCGAGACGGTGGATCAGCGCATCCACTTCCTCCAGGAGCTGACCGAACTGGAGCCCGCGCCCGAGAGCATCCCCATCAACCAGTTTGTGGCCGTGGACGGCACGCCCCTCGCCGATGTCCCGCCCCTGCCCCCGCTGGCGCTGGTGCGCATGATCGCCACCGCCCGCATCCTCTTCCCGGAAAGCCGGGTCCGGCTCAGCGCCGGCCGCACGCAGATGAGCGACGAACTCCAGGCCCTCTGCTTCTTCGCGGGCGCCAACAGCATCTTCACCGGCGACAAGCTGCTCACCACCCCGAACCCCGGCGGCAGCCACGACCACTGGCTGCTGGAGGCCCTGGGCATGCGCATCGAGGGCGCGGCGGTCAAGGCCTGATCCCATGCAGCTCCTCGACGATCTGCGCCGCGAGCACGACCTCATCGAACCGATGCTCGGATCGCTGCGCGCCTTCGTGGCCGCCCGCCTGGAGGGCAGGGGCGATTCCGCCGACGGGGCCCGCTACCTGGCCTTCTTCCACCGCTTCGCCGGAGACTTCCACCACGACAAGGAAGAGGCCGTCCTCTTCAGGGCGCTGGTCGAGCAGGCGGAACTGCCGGGCGACCGCGGTCCCGTCGCCGCCATCACCGGCGAGCACCGTCGCATGGCGGGCCTGCTGGACGCCCTCGGCGGCCTCCTGGGGAGCGACCTGGCGGACGCGGGCGACCGGACCAGGCTCCATGCCCTGGCCGTGGACTACAGCCACGCCCTCTGGCGCCACATGGACGCCGAGAATTCCGTCCTCTTCCCCGAAGGCGAGGAGCGCCTGCGCCGGGCCCATGTCCGCGAACTGCCCTCCCGGCCCATGACTCCGGCGGAGCGAGCGGCCTTCGAGGATGCCCCGGCCCTGCTGGCCGCCTACCCGCCCCTGGCGGATCCCCAGGCCCCCCGCGGCGATGGCTGCGTCAACTGCGCCTCCTTCGGCACCACCTGCGACGGACTGGAAGCCGAGTGGTGGAGCGACCTGGAGTGGGAAGACCACTGGGACCGCATGCAGAGCGATTGACGCGGTGGAACCCGCCTGCCGCGGCCGGTAAACTGACCCATTCGACACCAGGAGCCATCGGCCCTTGGGCACATTCTGGTTCTTCCCACCCCGGAAAAGGCGGAGCCGTTCCCGGGCCGAACCGAGTCGAACCCAGGCATGCTTTCAAGGATCCCCATGCGCGAGATGGACAAGGCCTTCGATTTCAGGACCGCCCAGACCCGGTGGTACGAGGTGTGGGAGGCCGCGAAGGCCTTCGAGGCCCAGCCGACGAGCGGCAAGCAGCCCTGGTCCATCGTCATCCCGCCGCCCAACATCACCGGCAACCTGCACATGGGCCACGCCCTGGTGAACACGCTCCACGACGTGCTCACCCGGTTCAAGCGGGCCCAGGGCTACGACGCGCTGTGGGTGCCCGGCACCGACCATGCCGGCATCGCCACTCAGATGATGGTGGAGCGGCAGCTCAAGGCCGAGGGCACCGATCGCCACCAGCTGGGCCGCGACGCCTTCGAGCAGCGCATCTGGGACTGGAAGGACAAGCACCAGGGGGCCATCGAGCACCAGCTCCAGCGCCTGGGCTGCTCCGTGGACTGGACACGCAAGCGCTTCACCCTGGATCCCGCGCTCAACAAGGCCGTGCGCAAGGTCTTCGTGGAGAGCTACAAGGCGGGCCGCATCTACCGTGGCCCCCGCATGATCCAGTGGGATCCCGCCCTCCAGACCGCCCTCAGCGATCTGGAAGTGAAATACGAAGAGCGCAAGGGCAAGCTCTGGTACCTGCGCTATCCCCTGTCCGATGGGAGCGGCGAGGTGGTGGTGGCCACCACGCGGCCCGAGACCATGCTGGGCGACACCGCCGTGGCCGTGCATCCGAGCGACGAACGCTACCAGCACCTCATCGGGAAGACGCTGGATCTGCCCCTCACGGGCCGGACGATCCCCGTGGTGGCCGATGCCTTCGTGGATCCCGGGTTCGGCACGGGCTGCGTGAAGGTGACGCCGGCCCATGATCCCAACGACTTCGCCGCGGGCCAGCGCCTGAAGCTCGACAGCATCACCGTCATCGGCTTCGACGCCAAGATGACCACCGCCGCCGGCGCCTACGCGGGCCTGGACCGCTTCGAGGCCCGCAAGCGGGTGGTGACGGACCTGGAGGACCAGGGCTTCCTCGTGAAGATCGAGGACTACACGAACAAGATCAGCCTCAGCGACCGCAGCGGCGCCGTGCTGGAGCCGCTGGTCAGCGAGCAGTGGTTCATGGACGTGAAGGAGGCCGCGGCCCAGGCGCTGGAGGCCGTCCGCGACGGGCGCATCCAATTCACGCCCGAGCACCATGTGGCGGTCTGGGAGCACTGGCTCACGAACATCCAGGACTGGTGCATCAGCCGCCAGCTGGTGTGGGGGCACCGCATCCCCGCCTGGACCTGCGACGCCTGCGGCAAGCTGCACGTGGAGATGGAGGCTCCGGCGGCCTGCACCTGCGGCTCGACGCAACTCACCCAGGATCCCGACACGCTGGACACCTGGTTCAGTTCCGCCCTCTGGCCCTTCAGCGTCTTCGGCTGGCCGGACGAGACGGAGGAGCTGAAACGCTACTACCCCACCAGCGTGCTCATCACGGGCTACGACATCCTCTTCTTCTGGGTGGCCCGCATGGCCATGGCCGGCCTCACCTGGATGGGCGATGTGCCCTTCCGGAAGGTCTATTTCAACAGCCTGGTGCGCGATGCCAGTGGACAAAAGATGTCCAAAACAAAGGGCAATGTCATTGATCCGCTCGAGGTGATGGAGGAGTACGGCACCGACGCCCTGCGCTTCGCCCTGGCCATCATGGCCGCGCCCGGCACCGACATCGCCATGAGCCCCGCCCGGCTGGAGGCCAGCCGCAACTTCTGCAACAAGCTCTGGAACGCCGCCCGGTTCGTGCAGATGAATCTGGATGAGTCCGTCACCCTGGAAACAGAGCCGGAGTTCGGCGAAGCCGAATTCTGGCTGATCCAAAGGATGGACGATAGTCTGTCGGCGGTCACGAAAGCCCTGGAGGAGTTCCGTTTCCATGAGGCCTCGGACTTGCTGTACCACCTGGTCTGGGACGATTTCTGCGCCACCTACATTGAGCTGGCCAAGGTGCAGCTGCTGGACGGAACCCCGGGGCAGAAGGCCGCCATCCTCCATTTCCTGGACATCCTGCTCCGGGCCCTGCACCCCTTCGTGCCCTTCCTGACCGAAGAGATCCACGAGGCCATGATGGGAGGCCGTCTTCCGGCCGGGGAGCCCACCCTGCTGGCCCTTCGCGGCTGGCCGCTGCACGAGCCGCTGCTCCAGACCCGGGGCGGCGACGCGACCCTCATCCCCCGGTTCCAGGACGTGCTCTCCGCCTTCCTGCGCCTCAAGGCCGAGCAGGGTGTGGACCCCGCGAAACGCGTGGCCGCCTTCTGTTCGCTCACCGAACTGGAGCCCTTCGCAGAGGCCCTGAAGGCCATCGCCCGGCTGGAATCGGTGACCTTCACGAAGGACGATCTCGCCTCGCCCACCCGCGCCGTGGCCGTGGTGGCCGGGGGCGCCGTGGCCCTGGAGCTGGCGGGCCTCAAGGATCCCGCCGCCGAGAAGACCAAGCTGGAGAAGGAGCTGGCCAAGCTGGAGAAGGAGCTGGAGCCCCTCCGTGCGCGCCTCGCGGACGACAGCTTCATCACCAAGGCCCCCGCGGCGGCGGTGGCCAAGCTGCGCGGCCAGGCCGAGGAACGCGAGCAGCGGCTCGCCCAGGTGAAGGCCCTGCTGGGCTGACGGGAGCGAGGGGGACGATGCTGGCCGCCCCGCGAAGACTCAGCCGCCGGTCGAGCCCCGGGCCTGCCATTGGAACTGATGGGGCCACTTGGCCTGCTGGGGATCCGTGAAGCCGGTGTGACAGATGTTGCAGGCCGAGGCCCGGCCCCCGTTGCCGTGCTCCTGGGCCCATCCGGCAAAACCCTCGCCACGGTTCGAGTCGTGGCAGGCCGCACAGCTGCCGAGGGCCTTGGCCATGCCCTGGTACTGGATGGCCTGGGCGTTGTCGCTGGCCTGGGAGGTGGGCACCATCGCATGCGGGCTGCCGTGGCAGGCGGCGCAGTAGAGTCCGCCGTGGCCCCGGGCGTTGCGGTAGAGCGAGGCGCCCGTATCCACCTCGGCGACGCCGGCATGGCAGGTGACACATTTCGGTTCGTTCACCCAGGGGATGCGCGTTCCGCTTTGGACCGTGGCCGCCACGTTAGCCATGTCGCCATGGCAGCTGGTGCAGTTGCCGTCCGCCGCGGTGTGGGCCAGGCTCCGGCTGCACTGGGTCTTCGCGCCGGGATGACAGTCGTAGCAGGCGGCCCCCCGGGAAGCATGGAAGCCATGGATGGCCTGGGACAGGTACATCCCCGAGGAGCCGGGGCCGGTGGCCCCGAGGATCGGGCTGCCGTGGCAGCTGGCGCACAACACGGGCCGGTGGGTGAAGAGCTGGGTTCCGATGGCCGCATCGTGCTTCTTCAGAACATCGTTCAGCGCATCGGCTCCGTGGCATTTGGCGCAGTTGATCTCATCGGAGGTCGGCACCGTGGTCGTGGTCTGCGCCAGCACCTTGCCGCTCCCATCCTTCACGGTGATCTCGCCCACCTGGTAGGGGTTCCACACCCCCGAATCGTCCACGGGCGTGAGCGGAATGCCCGCGGCAAGGAAATGGTCGCCCTTGGCCACCATGGTCCCCGCGAGGCCGTTGTGCCGGGCTGGATCGTCCAGGTTCAGGCCCGTGTCGAGGGGCAGGGTCACGCCGAACAGCGCCTGCGCGTTGGCCCAGAACTGGCCGTAGGTTCCCTTGGTCGAGGAGATGGTGTTGTTCAGAATCCGGTAGCTCACCGTGAGGCCGGCGGTCACCGGCTGGGGCGGGTTGCCCCGCTTCACCACCTGGGCCACCACTGTGTTGTAGGGCGGCAGGATGACCGCCGCATCGTAGCTGGGATTCAGGCAGTGCATGCCGAGGTCGTTCCAGGCCAGCACCACATAGTCACCCGGTACGGCGCCGCTCGATGGGCCGGAGGAGGATGAGCCTCCCGCATCGGCTGAAGAGGAGGCGTGGCCCCCGCACGCCGCGAGAAGCCCCGCGAGAGCCAGGGGGAGCGTGGCGCCCAGGAGGGTCTTGCGGTTGATCCGTGCCATGGAACCTCCGGGGCCGATGCGCAGGTTGGATGACGTCCCTGTGCTGACAACGGACGTCGGGATGGCTCAAGATGAGGCTTGTGTCACAGGTATGCAATGGTCATTAAGTATTTTTTTAACATGTAGTTAGAATGATTGAAATGACCCTACACCGTTGGGCCTACGGGCGCGGGCGAGGTTCCTCCCAGCGGGCAGGCAGCCGCCCCCGGCCTCGGATGCTAGGCTGATGGCATGGGAACCAAGACCTACTACGCAGGCCAGGATGTGGATGCGCCCTGCGGGCGGTGCGGCTGCGAGACGCGCCACCAGGTGCTGACCATCACCAACGGCGTACCCGAGCAGCTCATCTGCGCCAACTGCCGCTCCGTTCACAAGTTCCGCGCGCCCCGTCCCGTCCCCGAGCCCCGGACGCCGCAGCTCCCAGCCTCCGCCAAGACGCCGGCCGCGCCACGCTCCGGGGGCTCCGCCTCGCTCTACCAGCAGCTGGTGGCCCAGGAGCAGGGAGGCGCGAGGGCACTCCCCTACGCCATCTCCATCCGCTGGGAGGAAGGCGCGTGGATGGACCATCCCTCCTTCGGCCTCGGCCGCGTGCAGCGCCGCCTGGGCCGGAAGGTGGATGTGCTCTTCAAGGACGGCCTGAAAACCCTGGTCAGCGCATGACCGACGGGTCGCTCCTGGAACCTGCCTCCCTCGGACTGCGGGAACTGCGGTTCGCGGTGCTGGATCTGGAAACCACCGGCGGCACCCCCCGCGGACGCTGGGGCCGCGATGGCCGCTTCATCCCCGCCTCCGAGATCACTGAAGTGGGGCTGGTGCAGCTGTCCGGCCCCGTACTGGAGGACCGCTGGTCCAGCCTCGCCGCCATCGAGGGTTTCCTGCCCGAGGAGATCCAGCGCCTCACGGGCATCAGCCTGCCCATGCTGGCCGGGGCGCCTTCCTGGGAGAAGGTGGCCCTGCACTTGGCGCCGAAGCTGGAAGGCCGCGTGTGGGTGGCGCATCACGCCCCCTTCGACGGCAGCTTCCTCAAGGCCTGGCTGCCGGAAGGGGTCTGGCGCCGCCACCGGCTCATCTGCACCCGCCTGCTGGCCAAACGCCTCATCCCCGAACTGCCCCGCCGCAGCCTCGCGGAACTCTGCGCCTTCCTCGGCATCGTCAACACCCGCGCCCACCGCGCCCTCCAGGACGCCGAAGCCACCGCCGAGGCCCTCCAGCACCTCCTCCAGCGCGCCGAGGCGGAGGGGATGGACGGGGAAGCCTTCCTCGCGGCGGGGGAAGTTCCCTGGAGCAAGGTGTAGCGATCGCTGCCTGCTGCGCCCCCAGCCTGGTGTGCTGGGCCCCCAATGGAACGTCGGTCCCGGGGGGACACGGATCGCTGCGGGCGCTATCTGGCGCCGTCCTTCTTCCCGGCCTCGAGAATGGCCTGCTTGAGGGCGGGATTGAGGGTAACCCCCAGGGCCTCCGCCCTTTGAAGGGTCTCCCGGGCCTTGGCCACATCATGGTCCGCGAACCAGAGATAGGTCAGGTTGTTCCAGGATTCGGCGTGCTTGGGATCGATCTGGATGGCTTTCGTGTACTGCTCCCGGGCTTCCGCGTTCCGGTGGAGGCGCAGGAGGCAGTTCCCCTCGACGAAATAGTAGGCGGCAGGAATGGCGAAGGGCTTGGCCCCGCCATTTGAGGAGTCCGCCTCCTGGTCTAAGGCCTGAATGGACTGGCGGGCATCAATTACGGTGGCAGCCCGGCAGGCACCGGAGCCGCCAATCTGTTGCATGATCTGATCAAGCACATGCTGGTATTCCGCTCGCCGGGCCGCGATGCGTTTCTGGCTCGCCGCGGTTTCATGGTCAAAGCTGCGGGCCATCTCCCCCAGACTGTGGATCGCGATCTGAATCTGTGTGAGGGCGGCCGGATAGTCCCGGCTCTCGTAGGCCAACTGGGCCAGGAAGTAGTGCGCCTCGTAGTGGTCCGGAACCTGACGGACACAGGCCTCGAATGCATCTTTGGCATCCTTCAACCTGCCTTCAGCGAGAAGTCTGGTCGCCTTCTTCATAAGATCCCCGGTGGCGATGTAGCGGTCATAGGTTGTGTTCAGGGGATCGGCACGCAGGGAAGGGGCCGACATCAACAGGGCGAAGGCCAGGATTCCGCAGGAAAACCAGGAAGAAGCCACGGTCGAACCTCCAGGATGGGCGTTTCAATGCGCGTTGAACAATGGGGCAGGCGTACCGGCCGGCCCGACCGGGCCCGGTCTCAGGCACGGGTTGCTGGCCTTTTCAATTCCCACGGTCGTCTCCTCCCCGTGCCCCGGGTAGACGATCGTGTCCGCCGGAAGCGTGAGCAGCTGATGGGTGATGCCGACCAGTTCCTGCTG
>JAKAMQ010000036.1 GCA_021812805.1 Acidobacteriota bacterium | reverse complement strand
GCAGGCGGCATCCTGGCCGAAGATCTGGGCCTTCAGCGTGCCTTCGAGATCCGCCAGGGCCGCGCGGTCGTCGGCACTGACGGTGGCCACGGGCACCCGTGCCATGCGCGCCACCACGGCCTCGACCTCGGCGGGACCGATGCGCTTCACCCGGGCCTTCTTCGGCAGGAGTTTCTGGGCGGCTCCGGCCTCGTCCAGCACATCCAGCGCGCTATCCGGCAGGCGGCGCTCGGGCAGGTGCTTGGCGGCCAGGCGTACCGCCGCGTCCAGGGCCTCCTCGGCGTACTTCACGCCGTGGTGGCGCTCGTACTCGGCCCTGAGTCCCTGGAGGACGGCCAGGGCTTCCTCCTGGGTAGGCTCGGACACCTCGACCACCTGGAAGCGGCGGGCCAGGGCCCGGTCCCGGTCCAGCGAGCCCTTGAGATCCTGGAAGGTGGTGGCCCCGATGCAGCGCAGTTCGCCCGAAGCCAGGGCGGGCTTCAGGAGATTGGCCGCATCCAGGGCCCCGCCCGTGGTGGCGCCGGCGCCCACGATCGTGTGCAGCTCATCCACGAACAGGATGGCGCCCGGAACCTCGGCCAGGGCCTTGAGGACCGCCTTGAGACGCTCCTCGAAATCGCCCCGGTAGCGGCTGCCCGCCAGCAGGGCGCCCAGATCCAGGGCGAAGATGCGGGCGTCCGCCAGGGGCTCGGGGACCTTTCCCTCATGGATGCGCCGGGCCAGTCCCTCCACGAGGGCGGTCTTGCCCACGCCGGAGTCGCCGACCAGCAGCGGGTTGTTCTTCCGGCGCCGGCACAGCACCTGGGCCATGCGGGCGATCTCCGCCTCGCGGCCCACCAGGGGATCCAGCCGGCCCGCCGCCGCCCGGGCGACCAGGTCCGTGGCGTAGGCCACCAGGGGATCCACGGATTCGGGGGCCTCCTCGGCCTCCTCCGGCTCCGGCTGAGCCGGCGCGGCCTTGCGGCTGCCGGCCTTCCGCCCCGCGGCGGGACCGTGGCTGAGGGCCTTCAGCAGAGCCAGGCGCTTCAGGCCGTGTTTCTCCAGCAGATGGCGGGCGGGGCTGTCCACCTCCTCCAGCAGTGCGGGCAGCAGTTCCCCGCCCCGGATGGAGGCCTGCCCGGCGCTGAGGGCGTGCATGAGGGCCCGCTCCACCACCCGCACGAAGCCGAGGGTGCTGTGGGGCTGGAACGCCTCGCCTTCGGGCACGGGCTCGAAGTCGCGTTCCAGGACGGCCTCCAGGTCCGCCTGCAGGGCCGCCCGTTTCACCCCGCAGGCCTTGAGGGTGGCCGCGGCATGACCATCCTCCAGGAGGGCGAGCAGCAGGTGCTCCAGGGCCACATCCTCATGGCGGCGGGCCCGGGCCAGCTCGAAGGCCCGCTGGAACCCCCGATTCAACTCCGGATCGAGCCCCGGGCTCAGGCTGGGCAGCTCAGGCATGGACCTCCTCCACGGTGCAGAGCAGCGGGAACCCCTCCCGCTCGGCGAGGCGCCGGGCCTTCTCCGCCCGGGTTTCGGCCACATCCCGGGTATAGACGCCCGCCACGCCGAGGCCCGAGGTGTGGACGGCCAGCATGATGGCCACCGCCTCGGGCTCCGGTTTGCGGAAGACCGTCTTCAACAGCCAGACCACGAAGGCCTGGGTGGTGTAGTCATCGTTGTGGAGCAGAACCTGCCACAGGGACGGTTCGTGCAGCTGCTTCCGCGTCCGGATGAGGACCTGGCCCTCCTCCTTCCCCTGCCTGGCCATGGATGACGCCTCCGGCGCCCAGAATACGGTTTTTCGCAGGGATGCCGATGGGTTAGCTCGAAGGATCCGAAGCCCTGTCCATGACCTTGCCCCTGCCCTGCGCCCTCCTCCCTGGCCTACCCCTCCTCGGCCTGATGGCGCTCTGGGCCCTGGGTGTTGTGCTGGCCGGGCGGAGGCGCCGCTGGGCCCTGCTGGCCGCGGGGCTGGCCGGGATCGGCGCCCTGGCGGCTCTGGGATGGCCCACCCTCCGTCTCGTCCACCTGGCCCTGCTGGCCGGTCTCGCCGGGTTCCTGCTCCGCTGGGGCCCCGCCGGAGGGCGCCCGCGGCACGGCCTGCGCCAGATCTCGGCCCTCCTGGCCCTGGGGCCGCTCTTCCTGGCCGCCCTGGCCCTGGGGGATGCCGCGGGGAACCTGCCCCTGCTCTACGGCGGGCAGGCCCCCCTCCTGCCGGCCCTGGGGGCGGCAGGGCTGAGCCTGCTGGCCGCGGCCCAGATCTACCAGGCGGGCTGGGACACCTGGCCCCTGGCCCTGTTCCGCGGCGCCACGGCCCGGCCCGACGATCCGGCGCCCGGCCCCGGATCCCGGCGCACCCTGGCCCTGTTCCTGGCCCTGGCCGCCCTCACGCTGGGGGGCGGCACGTACTTCCTCCGGGGCATGATCCAGAGCACCCACCAGCGCACCCTGGAGGAACTGGATGCGGTCGCCCGGCTGAAGCTCCAGCTCCTCGACCGCTGGCAGGAGGAGCGCCTGCGGGAAGCCGAGCGTCTGGGGCGCAGCCCCCTGGTGCAGGATCTCCTGGCAGGCTACCTGGCGGGCGGGCCCCAGGCGCCCCCCGCAAGCCCGAGTGGAAGCCTGGATGCGGGCCCCCCTGAACCGGGAAACGCGCGCCGTCGGGCTCTACGATGCCTCGGGCCAGCTGCGGCTCCTGGTCCAGGGGCCGGACTCCAAGTCCTTCCTGCCCGGCCCCGAGGCCGATGTCCGCCCCTGGATCCAGTCCGTGGTGGCCTCGGAACAAACGCTGCTGCAGCCCCTCCACCAGCACCGGTCCTCGGGTGTCCTGCACATCGGCCTCTGGGTGCCCATCGGCCATCCGGCCCGGGGGGCCCTGCTCCTCCTCACGGATCCCTGGCCCTTCCTGAATCCGCTGCTGCATAGCCGGATCGGCCTGCACCCCCAGGCCCGGACCCTGCTGATTCCCGAGGGCCAGCCCTCCGGCCCCCTCGGCGCCCACGAGGCCCTGGGGGCCCAGGGCCGGCCGATTGTGGAGGCCTCCTATCGCGTCACCGGCTCCCCCTGGACCCTGGAGGTGGTGGGCTGGCAGGACGATGTGTACCGCGGCGCCCGGCTCCGGGCCCGCCTCTTCGAGCTGGCCCTGCTGGGGCTCTGCGGCCTGCTGACGCTCGTCCTCGGCCTGGCCCTCCGGCAGCGGAATTTGGCCCAGGCCCAGGCGCACCTCCGCCTGGAGCGGGAGCGGCGCAGCCTGGCGGACCGCTACCACAGCCTCATGGAACAGGCGGGGGACATGATCCTGCTGATGGACACGGCAGGTCGCATCCAGGATGCCAATGCCCAGGCGGTCACGTTCCTGGGGCACCCTCTCGATGCCCTAAGGGGCCGGCCCGTATGGGAACTGCGGCGTCCGGAGGACCAGGCTGCCTCGCGCCAATGGCTCCAGCAGCTCCTGGAAGGCGAGCCTGCGCGCTTCGAGTCCACCTTCCTCCGAGCGGACGGCACCGTGGTTCCCGTGGAAGTGGATGCGCGGCGGGTGGAGCTGGGCGGCGAGCCCATGCTGCTCGGTTTCAGCCGCGACATCACCGCGCGGAAGGCCCAGGAAGCGGCCCTGCTCCGCCTGAACCGGCTCTACGCCGCGCTCGGCCAGATCGGCCAGACCATCGGGCGGGCCCGAAGCCGCCAAGTGCTCTTCGACCGGGTCTGCCAGGCGCTGGTGGACATCGGCGGATTCAGCCTGGCCTGGGTCGCGTGGGAGGAGGCCGAGTCCCATCGGGTACAGGTGGCGGCGCGCTGGGGGGATACCCGGAACCTGCTGGACCGGGTCACCGTGCGCACCGATGATTCACCGGAAGGCCGGGGGGCGGTGGGCACCGCCATCCGCGAGGGGCGTCCCTGCATCGTCAACGACTACCTGAACGACCCGGCCTCCCTGCCCTGGCGGGACACTCTGCGGGAATCCACCGTGGCGGCGGTCGCAGCCTTCCCGATCCGGGACGCGGGCACCATCCGGGGGGCCCTGGTGGTCTATGCCCAGGAAACGGACGCCTTCGGTCCCGGTGAGGCCCAGCTCCTGGAAGGCGCCGCCACGGACCTCGCCTTCGCCCTGGATCGGATGGCCAGCCAGGCGGCCCTGGTGGAGAGCGAGGCCCGCTTCCGCGCCCTGTCCGAGACCATGGCCGCCGCCGTGTTCATCTACCAGGGCGATCACTTCGTCTTCTCCAACGCCGCCTTCGAGCGCCTCTCGGGTTATGCCCCCGAGGACTTGGCCGGGGGGCTCCTCATCCAGGATCTCGTGCACCCGGAGGACTGGCCCCTGGTGCTGGAACGGGCCCGGGCCCGCCTGGCCGGAGAAGAGGTGACCTCCCGCTACGACTTCCGCATCCGCACCAAGGACGGCCAGATCCGGTGGGTTGATTTCACCGCGGGCCGCATCCTCTGGGAGGGGCGGCCCGCTGGCGTGGGCACGGCCACCGATATCACCGACCGCCGGGAGGCGGAGGAAGCCCGCCGGATCCTGGAGGAACAGCTCCAGCAGTCCCAAAAACTGGAAGCCCTGGGCAGCCTGGCCGGAGGCGTGGCCCACGACATGAACAACGTCCTCGGCGCCATCCTGAGCCTGGCCTCGACCCTGCAGGTCCAGGCCGGCGTGGACGGCGCCATGGCCCGATCCCTGGATACCATCGTCCAGGCCTGCACCCGGGGCCGGGGCGTCGTGAAGAGCCTGCTCTACTTCGCCCGGAGGGATCTGGCCGAAGAAGGCCCCGTGGATCTCAACGCCCTGGCCCGAGAGATGGGCCAGCTGCTGAGCTACACCACCCTCAAGCGGGTGCACCTGGAGGTGGACCTGGCCCGGGATCTGCCGCGCATCCGGGGGGATGCGGGCGCCCTGAGCCACACCCTGCTCAACCTGTGCGTCAACGCCTGCGACGCCATGCCCCAAGGGGGCACCCTCCGCCTGCGGACGGAGCGGCTTCCCGGGGGCGGTGTGCGGGTGTGCGTGCAGGACACCGGCGAAGGCATGACCCCCGAGGTGCTGGCCCGCTGCCAAGAGCCCTTCTTCACCACCAAGCCCAAGGGCCAGGGCACCGGCCTGGGCCTGTCCATGGCCCACAGCACCCTGCGGGCCCACGGGGGATCCCTGGCGATGGAGAGCACATCGGGACGGGGTACGGAAGCCATCCTGGCGTTCCCCGCGGAGCGGGTGGTGGCGGCCGCCTCGCCGGAGGCGCCCGCGCCCGATGCGCCGCCGGCCCAGGCATCCCTGCGGATCCTGGTCGTGGATGACGACAATCTCATCCGGGAATCGCTGCTCTCGGTCCTGGACCTGCTGGGCCACCAGGCCACGGAGGCCGAGGGTGGAGCCGAGGCCCTCCAGCGCCTCGAAGACGGCCTGGCGGTGGATCTGGTGATCCTGGACATGAACATGCCCGGCATGACCGGCGCCCAGGTGCTCCCCCGGCTGCTGGAGCTGCGACCCGGCGCCACGGTGCTGCTGGCCTCCGGCTACAGCGACGAGGACATCGCGAACCTGGTGGCCCAGCACCCGCAGGTCCACAGCATCCAGAAGCCCTTCTCCATGAAGGAACTGGACCGGAAGATCCGCGAACTGCCCATCAACCCTGCAGCCGGATGAACCCCCCTAGCGCCAGCTCGCGGAGGAAGAGGGCCGTGCGCACCGGATCCGCCGCCCCCGGGAAGGCCTCCGCCACGGCTTCGATGACCTGGGCTACCGTGGCGGCGCCATCGCAGGCCCGCCAGGCAGTTGTGCCGCGGGGATCCAGCTTCACGCGGTAGACCGGCTTCGCCATGAGGCGCACCAGCCACCCCCAGCGCGGCGAGAGGATCTTGGGCCGGACCAGCACCACGGTATCGCCCTCGCCGGGCTCCCAAGGCAGCACCTGGACCGGCACCAGGGCAAGGAAGGATTCATCGGGAAAGCTGGTCATCTCGGTCCGCCCAAGGTCAAGTCGAAAGCCAAGGCCCGGCTCAGCCGGGCCTTGGCGCGGGGGCCCGGGGGTGTGCGCGCAGCGCGGAACCCCCGGAGGATTTCAGAAATTGGCGCTGGGCGGAGCGGGCTCGTCGGCGGCGCCGGCATTGGCCAGGGGCACCCGGATGAGGTAGATGGCGATGCCGAGCAGGATGAGCAGGCTGATCCAGAAGGCGCCGGCCGCATGGCCGTGGCCCCAGATGAAGTGCGTCAGGCGGAAGTTCACATCGAAGAAGGCCAGCGAGGCGAAGAGCAGACCCATCAGGGCCTCGCCGGCGATGAGGCCCGCGGCCAGCAGCACGCCGTTGTTCTCCACGCGCACCTTCTGGGCCTCGTTGAGGCCCCGGCGCTCAGCGATCATCGTCACGATCCCCTTGATGAGGCCGCCCAGGAAGATGGCGAAGGTGGTCTCGAGGGGCAGATACATGCCCACGGATACGAGCATCGGACTCTTGACCTGCATCAGGATGAACCCGAAGCCCAGCATCATGCCCACGATGATGAGCGGCCAGGCCATTTTCCCTTCCACGATGCCCTTGCTCAGCAGCGCCATGAGCCCCGCCTGGGGCGCCGCCAGCTGCTTCGAGCCGAAGCCGGCGTCGAGGTTGAGCACGGTCTTCTCCTGGTCCGCCGGCAGGGCCTTGATCTGGTCCAGGGTGTAGGTCTTGCCGTCCGCGGCGGTCACCGTCTGCACCTGCTGGGACTGGAGCTGGGCGAGGCGTTCGAGGCCGCGGGCCTTGATGTCGCCCTCGTGGAGCACCATGAGTGGGATGAAGAGGACGAAGGAGACGAGCGCCACGCCGATGATGTCGCCGATCTCCATGCGCCAGGGGGTGCCGCCCAGGATGTGGCCGGCCTTGAGATCCTGCAGCATCTCGCCCGCCACGGCCGCGCTCACACACACGATCGCCGCCACACCCAGCACCGCCGCGACGCCGGCATTGCCCTTCACGCCCAGGGCCACCATCACCAGGGCGGTGACGACCAGCGCCGTGAGCGTGAGGCCGGAGATGGGGTTGTTGCTCGAACCCATGATGCCGACCAGGTAGCCGCTGATCGCCGCGAAGAAGAAGCCGAGGATGACCATCACCAGGGCCGCCACCAGCGACACCAGGGGCTTCACGTCGAAGATGCGCCATGTCACCAGGAAGGTGACCGCGGCGGCGAAGGCGATGCCCACCAGCACCCAGGTAAAGGGGATGTCCTTGTCCACGCGCTGTACGGTGTGCTCACCGGCGGCGGCCTTCTTCACATCGGACACGGAGCGGGTGAGGCCCGTGGCCAGGCTCTTGCGCATCTTGAATAGGGTGAAGCCGGCGCCCACCAGCATGCCGCCGATGGCGATGGGGCGGACGATGTTCATCCACACCGCGTAGGAGAGGTTGATCCAGTCACCGTTGGAGGCGCCGTTGGGGTAGACGCCGGGGGCCAGGAAGTAGGTGATCATGGGCACCAGCAGGCCCCAGGCCAGGATGCCGCCGGAGAAGTTCAGGGCGCCCAGCTTGGGCCCGATGATGTAGCCCACGCCCATGTAGGCCGGGCTGATGCCGGGGGAACTGAGCAGCAGGCCGCCCGCCACCTTGGCCTTCAGGCCCTGGGCCAGTTTGATGGTGGCCACTTTGAACTGGATGAACTTCTCCCAAGTGGACGCGAAGAGCTGCACCTGCACCAGGGCCTGGATCAGGGCCGCGATGCCCATGGCGCCGAAGAGGTACTTGGTGCCGCTGCCGCCCCGCGCGCCGGCCTTGTGGATCTCGGCCGCCGCCAGGCTCTCGGGATAGGGCAGCTCGGCATCCTCCACCATCACGCGGCGGAGGAGGGCCACGAACATGATGCCCAGCACGCCGCCGGCGAACATGATGAGCGAGCTGGTGAGGTAGTGGCCCCGGGTGAAGAAGGTGGGCCAGAGTCCGCTGATGACGAAGGCCGGCAGGGTGAAGATGGCGCCCGCGGCGATGGATTCGCCGATGCTGCCCACGGTCCGGGCGACGTTCTCCTCGAGGATGGTGCCCTTCATCAGCTTGATGAGGGCCATGCCGATCACCGCCGCCGGGTAGGTGGCCGCGATGGTCATGCCGGCCTTCAGGCCCAGGTAGGCGTTGGCCGCACCGAGGACCACGGCCATGACCAGGCCGATGAGCACCGCCCGGAGGGAGAACTCCCTGAGGTTCTGGTCGGAGGGGACGAACGGTTGCATGGAGGCTCCTAGGAAGGCGCGTCGGGAATTGGAAAGCAACGTCGGGAGAAGGCGACAGTTTAAACCGGAAACCAGGCCGCATGGGGCACCCGACCGGACCAGCGTCACAACCCGGATGAGGTATGCTCCCGCTCACGGATATCCCCAAGGACTCCCATGCGCCTGCTGCCCCTTTTCGCCCTCACGGGTCTGGCCCTCCTGACCGCCTGCCAGACCCCGCCTCCCGTCACGGTTCCCCCGCCGCCGCCCATCCAGGTGCCCCAGGGACCGCCGCCCACGCCCAAGATCGCCCTCGTCCTGGGCGGCGGGGCCGCGCGCGGATTTGCCCATGTGGGCGTCATCCGCACCCTGGAGCAGGAGAAGATCCCCATCAACATGATCGTGGGCACCAGCGTGGGCAGCCTCATCGGCGCCATCTACGCCTCCGATCCCAGCAGCTTCGATCTCGAGTGGACGGCCTTCCAGCTCCAGAAGGACGACCTCTTCGACTTCGGCGTGTTCAACGCCCTCACGGGCATGGGCTTCGCCAAGGGCGACAAGCTCGAGGCCTGGGTCAAGGGCCACGTGAAGACCGCCAACATCGAGCAGCTGAAGATCCCCTTCGCCGCCGTGGCCACGGACCTCAACTGGGGCGAGGAGGTCGTGCTCGATCACGGCACGGTGGCCCGCGCCATCCGCGCCAGCGCCGCCATCCCGGGCGTGTTCCAGCCGGTCCAGTACCAGGGCAAGATCCTGGTGGACGGCGGCGTGGTGGACAACATCCCCATCGCGGTGGCCAAGGCCCGGGGCGCCGACCTCGTCATCGCCGTGGACATCAGCGCCAACCTGGGGAACACGGACATCCACAACCTCGTGGATGTCACCCTCCAGGCCACGAACATCATGTTCGCCCGCAACGTCGCACACTCAAAGAAGAAGGCTGACGTGCTCATCACCCCCGCGGGCATCGGGGACGTGGGGATGCTGGATTTCACCCAGAAGAAGCGCTGCATGCAGGCCTGCATCGTGGCCACGGAGCAGGCCCTGCCGGCCATCCGCGCGGCCATCGCCGCCTGGCAGAAGGCCCACACGCCCCAGGCCCCGGTTGCCCGCTGAACCACGGAGGTCCGCCTTCGCGTACCCTGGTGCCATGGCCCTCCTCGCCAGCAAGGCCAATCCGCGCTTCAAGGCCCTCCTGGCCCGCCTCCGGCCAAGCGGGACGCGGCGTACGGAGACGCTGCTGCTGGGCGGGAAGCTCATCGAAGCCTGGGCCGAGGTGCGCGGAACCCCTTCCGGGCGCCGGTTGCGCCCTGCCCTTTGGCTGCGCCTGGACCAGGCCGTGCCGCACCCGCTGGAGGCGCAGCTGGGCCTGGACACCCTCGTGCTGGGCGAGGCGCTGATGCGCGACCTGGCGGAAGCGGGCAGCCCGCCGGAACACGCCCTGCTGATGGACCTGGCCCCCGATCCCGCGGGCCCCCTGCCCCGGCGGGTCATCGGCGCCTGGGGCATCCAGGATCCCGGCAACCTGGGCGCTGTCCTCCGCAGCGCCGCCGCCTTCGGGTTCCAGGAAGCGCTGCTGGGGCCCGGCTGCGCCGATCCCTTCAGCCCCAGGGCCCTGCGGGGCAGCATGGGCGCCGCCTTCCTCCTCCCGGTGCGCCGTGTGGACCGGCTGGAGCCTGATGCCGGCCGGTGGTTCGCCCTGGATGGCGGGCCCGGCGCGGTACCCCTGGCCGAGGCGGATCTCTCCGAGCCCCTGCGCCTGTGGGTGGGCAACGAGGGCCACGGCTGGGCGGGCGTGGAGCTGCCCCCCGCCCTGCGCCGCCTCGCCATCCCCACCCGGGGCGTCGAAAGCCTCAACGCCGCCGTGGCCGCCGGGATCGCCTGCTACGAAGCGGACCGGAGGCTCCGCGCGTGAAACCCGCCCTCCTCCGTCCCTTCGAGGCCCTGGTGCTCGGGCTGGTGTTCGCCCTGGCCTTCCGGTTCCCGGGGGCCCTGGGAGGGTGGCTGGAGCCCACGGCAGCCCTGCTGTTCCCCCTGCTCCTCATGGAGGCGGCCTTCCGGGGACGCCACGCCCTCTGGCTCGCCGCCGGACTGTTCGCCGGCTTCGCCCTGCTCTTCGCCTGGGTGCCGGCCACCCTCCACAGCAAGGGCCCCCTGCCCTGGTCCCTGGCCGTGGCCTGCGCCGTGCTGCTCTGGGCCTGGGAAGTCCTGGGCCTCCTGGCGGCGGTGCTCCTCGCCCGGTGGCTGTTCCGCCGCTCCGGCGCCCCGGCGGCGGCCTTCGGCGCGGCCCTGGCCGTCACCCTCTGGGAGTCCTGGGGCTTCCACGTCTATCCCTGGAGCTGGGGTGCGGCCTTCGGCTCCCTGCCCTGGATGGCCCGCAGCGCGGCCTTCCTCGGCACCCGGGGGCTGGCCGCCCTGGCCTGGGGTGCCGGCACCTGGGCTGCGGCCCTGCGGGTGCAGGGCGCGCCGGGTCGGCGGGTGCTGGCTCCCCTGGCCGGGGCGGTGGCGCTCCTGGGCGGGCTCGGCCTGGCCTGGTACGCGCTGCCGCGGGGGCCCGAGCGGCAGCTGGACGTGGCCATCGTGCAGCCCAATTTCCCCGCTGGGGTGCGCTGGCCCGGCATGGAGGCCGAGATGTGGCGGCGCAGCGATGCCCTCCTGGCCGCGGCCCATCTGCCGCGACCCGGACGGGCCACCCTGCTGCTCTGGGCCGAAAGTTCGGTGCTGGGCCGCGATGACCGGCTGCCCCATCCCCACCTCCAGGTGGAGGCCGCACGTCGCGGCGTGGCCTGGCTCTACGGCACCGAAGGCGGCCCCTACAACCTGGTGCGCGGGGAAGCGGCGGGCCAGCCGCCGTTCATCTTCGCCAAGACCGAGCCCATGCCCTTCGGCGAACGCATGCCGGGGCCGCCCTGGCTCCGGCATTGGCTGGACGCCCAGATGGGCTTCATCTCCCAGGAGCCCGGCCACCTGACGCCGGGCTGCGCCTTCGCCGTGCCGAACTCCGGCGGGGTGCGGGTGGCGCCCCTGCTCTGCAGCGAGGCCCTGGATCCCGAGCGGGCACGGCGGGGCCTGGATCTGGGCCACGCGAACCTGCTCACCAACCACACCAACGACGGCTGGTTTGATCGCAGCATCGCCACGGACCTCCACGCGGCCCAGATCCGCCTGCGCCCCGTGGAACTGGGGGTTCCCCTGGTCCGAGCCACCCTCACCGGCAAGTCGGGGCTGTTCCGGGAGGATGGCCACTTCCAGGTCTGGGGCCGCCCCCTGAGCGAAGGCGCCTACGCCTTCCCCCTGGCCTGGCGGACCGTCCACACCCCGGCCCGCTCGCCCTGGCTTCGGCGGCTGCTGGTCGCGGGTCTTGCCCTGGGAACCCTCCTGCTAGGATGGAGCCCTTTCCCCCGGAAGGTCCGATGACCCGCGATTTCCTGGTACCGGAGCCGCTCCCGACCCCCCAGGGTCTGGTGGCGTTCGCGGACGAGACCTGGAACATTGATCCCCGGGAACTGCAGATCTTCTTCCAGGCGGAGGATGTCTACTGGACCGCCGAGCGCACCATCGCCCAGTGGCGGCGCCTGCTGGCCGGCTCCCGGATGCTCACCGCCCGCCTGGTGCCCGAAGGCACCATGGGCGGCCGCCTGGTGGGCGCGACCCGCCTCTGGTCCGACCATGCCTACGAAGCCAAGCTCTACGATGTGGTCACCTCCCGGGACATGATGGGCCTGGGCATCGCGTCCGCCCTGGTGCAGTGGGCCCTGCGGCATCCCTGGGTGGGCGATGTCCAGCACTTCGTCCTGGATACCCGCGACGCCGCGCCCTTCTACCCGCGCTTCGGCTTCCAGCCCGCCGCCGGTCCCGATGCGGTCCACATGCGGGTGGCGGTGGGCGAACTCCAACGCAGGGGTTTGCGGTGACCGACACCTTCCCCGGTCTGCCGGGCGCCTCCCTCCTGCCGCTGGTCCTCGCCAGTGGCAGTCCCCGGCGGCGGCACTGGATGGAGGCGCTCCGCATCCCCTTCGAACTCCAGGCGCCCCAGGTGGACGAAACCCCCCTCCTGGACGAGGAGCCCCGCGATCTGGTGCTGCGCCTGGCGGAGCTCAAGGCCGAGGTCGTCGCCCGCCGCAACCCCAGCCGCTGGATCCTGGCCGCCGATACGACCGTGGCGGTGGACCACCACACCTTGAACAAGCCCACGGACGCCGAGGACGCGGTGCGGATGCTCCAGCTGATCCAGGGCCGGAAGCACCAGGTCCATACGGGGTTCTGCCTCCAGAAGAACGACGAGATCCACAGTTTCGTGGACACGGCCGAGGTGCTGTTCCGTCCCATGACCGAGACCCAGATCCGCTGGTACGTGGGCACCCGGGAACCCATGGACAAGGCCGGGGCCTACGCCATCCAGGGCATCGGGGCCCTCTTCATCGAGCGCGTGGAGGGCAGCTTCTCCACGGTGATGGGGCTGCCGGTGGAGCGCATGGGCGCCCTGTTCCTGTCGCTGGGTGTCCTGAAATCCTGGGTGGGCTTCCCGGGTTGAGGTGGATGAAGGGGATCGCCCGCGCCCTCTGGGCCCTCTGCGGGTCCACAACCCGTGTGATTTACGTCACACATGGATGAAACCGATCACTTCAGTGAGCCCTCATAAATAACCTTAAAATCACTTAAAAAATAAATCAGACCTTCTGAAAAAAGAGCTTAACAGTCGCTTCTCGGTGATCTATGCTCGGGATGCGATTCCAAGGCTGTGATCCCACGGGCGGGTTGTTTCTGCTCTGGCATGGCCCTGGAATGGTGCAGCCCCTCCCTTCGCTTCATCCCCAGCCGCCCGGCACGCCGTCCACGCGAGGTCGTGATGCATCCACTCGATCGAGCCACCCGCTTCGTGCTCCCCGTGGGAGCGCTGGCCGTGCTCTTCACGGTGCTGACGGTGGGCTGGTTCACGCAGCCCGATCGCTTCGCCAAGGGCTACGCCCCCCAGCAGCCCATCCCCTTCTCCCACCAGCTGCACGCCGGGGTGATGAAGATGCAGTGCCTCTACTGCCACTCGGGCGCGACCCGCTCCCGCTCAGCGGGCGTGCCCAGCGCCGAAGTCTGCATGGGCTGCCACCGGGTGACCCGCACGGACAGCCCCGCCATCCAGAAGCTCACCCGCCTCTACAACGCGGGCCAGCCGATCCTCTGGAAGCGGGTCCACACCCTGCCGGATCACGTCTATTTCGACCACCGGCCCCATGTGAACGCCGGCATCGCCTGTCAGACCTGCCACGGCCAGGTCCAGGACATGCCGGTGGTCACCCGGGTGATGGGCATGCGCATGGGGAATTGCCTGGGATGTCACCGGGATCCGCATGCGGCGCTGCCCAAGGGCAGCCCGATCACCCGGGGCCCGGAGTACTGCTCCGCGTGCCACCGATAGGCCCTCACCACGATCTCCGGAGATGACCATGGGCACCTTGAACCGACGCGAGATCCTGGGCCGCCTGACCGCCCTGGTGGCGGGCCCCCTCCTGCTGAGCCGGAAGGCGCTGGGCCTGGCGCTCCAGACCGGGAGGAGCGCGCCCCCCGAGGCCTCACCCGGGGTCCAGCCCCCGCGCCGTCCCACCCTCGCCCCACCCTCCCATTCCGTCCCGCGCCGTGGATGAGCCGATGAAGACCCGGATCCCCGACACCCCCGAACCGCCCGTCATGCCGCCCCGGCATTGGCGCACCCTGGACGAGCGCGTGGAGACACCCGAGGCCCGCCGGGCGGCCCACGATGAGTTCCTGCCCGGGGCCGTGGACATCGCGGACCTGCCGGCGCCCTCCGAGCTGTCCCGCCGGGGCTTCCTGGGCATCCTGGGCGGCGCCGCGGCCCTGGCCGCCACGGTGGCCTGCGACCGGACGGCCCAGGGCACCATCGTCCCCTACACCCGGCGTCCGCTGGAAGTCATCCCCGGCGTGGCCAACTACTACGCCAGCGCCACTTCGGAGGGCCGGCGGGTCTACAGCCTGCTCGTGAAGACCCGCGAAGGCCGCCCCATCCACATCACGGGCAACGACGAGCACCCCGGATTCAAGGGCAAGACCAGCCTCCGGGTGGTGGCCGACATCCTGCGCCTCTACGATCCCGAGCGGCTGCGGGGGCCGAAGGCCGACGGCCGGCCCGCTGCCTGGCCGGAAGTTGACCGCCGCCTGGTCGCGGCCCTGGCCGACGCCAAGACCGCCGGGAAACCCGTGCTCCTCCTGACCGGCGCCGTGGCCTCCCCCACCCGCCGGGCGCTGCTCGCGGACCTCAAGGCCGCACTCCCCACCCTGGAGCACCTGGCCTGGGAGCCCGCGATCGGTGACGGCGCCCTCGAGGGCGCCCGGGCCGTGTTCGGCACCGATGTGGTGGCCGTGCCGCGCCTGGAGCACGCCAAGGTGATCCTGGCCCTCGCCTCCGATTTCCTCAACGGCGAGGATCCGGAAGCCATGGCCGCCTTCGCGTCCCAGCGGCGCCTCAGCCAGCCCGGCCAGCCCATGAACCGCCTGTGGGTGCTGGAAGGCGCCCTGAGCCTCACGGGCTCCAACGCCGACGAGCGCATCCCCCTGCGTCCCACCCAGCTCGCCGCCGTGGCCTTCGCCCTGGCGAAGGACCTGCACACCCGCCACGGGCTGGCCCTGCCCGCGGGCGTGGATCTTTCCGCCGTCCCCGGTGGCGTCCCTCCGGGCGTGGACCTGCCCGGGGAGACCTGGAGCCGCCTGCTGGCGGACCTGGCCTCCGCCGGATCCGGGGCCGTGGTGCTCTGCGGCTCCAGCCTGTCCGGCGAGGCCCACCAGGCCACCCACCTGCTGAACGCCATGCTGGGCTCCCGGGCCCAGGAGCTGCGACCCGCGGACGCGCTGGCCACCCTGCCGGAGCTCACCGCCGCCGTCCAGGGCATGGCCGCGGGCCGCTACGCCGCGGCGATCCTCTGGGAGGTGAATCCCGCCTACGCCTTCCCCGCCGCCCAGGCCTGGAAGGAGGCCCTGGCCAAGGTGCCCTGCCGGGCCTGGATCGGCCTGGCGGAGGACGAGACGGCCGCCCAGTGTTCACTCCTCCTGCCTGAGCACCACTGGCTGGAAGCGTGGAACGACTACGAGGACGGCAGCCTGGCCGTGCTCCAGCAGCCCACCATCGGCGCCCTCTACGACACCCGCCAGGGCGAAGACACCCTCCTGGCCCTGCTCCGCGGCCTGGGCGCCGCCGCCCCCGGCGACTACCACACCTACCTGAAGGCGCGGTGGCAGCGGACGGTGTACCCGAGTGGCAGCCCGGTGCCCTTCGAACGCTACTTCGAGGTGGCCCTCCATGACGGCCTGGTCCAGGATGGGCAGGCCCCGGCCGCGCCCGCCTTCAAGGGGGCCGGGCTCACCGACGCGGCCCGCCAGGCGTTCGCCGCGACGGCCGATGGGATGGAACTCTTCCTCCATCCGGGCTTCGCCACCCTCGATGGCCGCCACGCCGGCAACGGGTGGTTGCAGGAGACACCGGATCCCGTCACCAAGATGACCTGGGACAACCCGCTGCTGCTTTCCGTGGCCGATGCCCAGCGCCTCCATCTCCGCGATGGCGACGAGGTGGAACTCGCGCTGGCTGGCACGACCCTGCGCCTGCCCGTGGTCCTCCAGCCGGGCCAGGCCGCCGGCGTCGTGTCCCTGGCCCTGGGCTACGGCCGCAGCACGGGCGAGGTGGCCACGGGCAAGGGGGTGAATGCCTTCCCCCTGGTGGCCGCCGGCAGCCCGGCCCCCTTCCTCCGCAGCGGCTTCCGGCTGCAGGCCACCGGCGAAAGCCGGACCCTCTCCCGCACCCAGGCCCACCACCGCCTGGATGGAAGGGACATCGTGCGCACCTTCTCCCTGGCCGAGTACGCCCAGGAGGCGAAGGCGTTCACGAAGGACGCCGAACCGGTCTCGCTCTACCCGGACCAGCGCTTCCCCAACCACAAGTGGGGCATGGTCATTGACCTTTCCGCCTGCGTGGGATGCGCCGGGTGTTCCGTATCCTGCCAGTCCGAGAACAACATCGCCGTGGTGGGCCCCGAACAGGTGGCCAAGGGCCGCGAGATGCACTGGATCCGCCTGGACACCTACTACGAAGGGCCGGTGGACAACCCCACGGTGGTCCACCAGCCCATGCTCTGCCAGCAGTGCGACGACGCCCCCTGCGAGAACGTGTGCCCGGTGAACGCCACCAACCACAGTCCCGAGGGGCTGAACCAGATGGTCTACAACCGCTGCGTGGGCACCCGCTACTGCGCCAACAACTGCCCCTACAAGGTGCGCCGCTTCAACTTCCTGGATTTCATGTCGGACAAGACCGAGCCCGAAAGCCTGGTCTACAACCCCGAGGTGACCGTGCGTCCCCGCGGCGTCATGGAGAAGTGCACCTTCTGCGTGCAGCGCATCGAGGACGGGAAGATCCGCGCCATGGGCGAGGGACGCCCCCTGCGCGACGGCGAGATCACCCCGGCCTGTGTGGCCGCCTGCCCCGCCGAGGCGATCGTCTTCGGCGACCTGAAGGATCCCCACAGCCAGGTGTCCCGTCTGGCGGCCTCCAACCGGGGCTTCAAGGTGCTGGAAGAGCTGGGGGTCAAGCCCGCCATCACCTACCTGGCGGACCTGAAGAACCCTGCCTTCGAGGGAGGCCGCGATGCGAAGTGATGCCGCCCTCGTCCCGCGCGCCATCCCCGAGCGCCTGCTGGAGCCGCCCCTCACCGATGGACCGGTCACCCCCGGCAGCCTGGACGACCAGGTTCTGGCCTTCCCCGACCGCCGCCCCCCGAAGAAGTGGTACCTGGGCCTGGCGGTCACCCTGACGGCCCTCTTCACCGGCTTCGGGTTCATCGGCTACACGCTGTTCTCCGGCATCGGCGAATGGGGCAACAACAGCCCCGTATTCTGGGCCTTCGACATCATCAACTTCGTGTTCTGGGTGGGCATCGGCCACGCGGGCACCCTGATCTCGGCCATCCTCTTCCTCTTCCGCAAGCGCTGGCGCAACGCCATCGCCCGCTTCGCGGAGGCCATGACCATCTTCGCCGTCATGTGCGCCGGCCTGTTCCCGCTGATCCATGTGGGGCGCCCCTGGCTGGCCTTCTGGCTCTTCCCCTACCCGAACCAGCGGGGCATCTGGACCAACTTCCGCTCGCCCCTGCTCTGGGATGTCTTCGCCGTCAGCACCTACTTCTCCGTATCGCTCATGTTCTGGTACCTGGGCCTGCTGCCCGATCTCGCCTCCATGCGCGACCGCACCCCCAGCAAGCTGCGCCGGCGGATCTACACCGTCCTGAGCCTCGGCTGGCGCGGCGCCGCCTCCCACTGGCAGCACTACGAGAAGGCCTACCTGCTGCTCGCGGGCCTGGCCACGGGCCTGGTGCTCTCGGTGCACTCGGTGGTGTCCTTCGACTTCGCCACCTCCGTGGTGCCCGGCTGGCACATGACCATCTTCCCGCCCTACTTCGTGGCGGGCGCCATCTTCGCCGGCTTCGCCATGGTGGTGATCGTGCTGGTGGTGGTGCGCGAGTCCATGGACCTGAAGAACCTCATCACCCTGCGGCACCTGGAGGTGATGAACAAGGTCATCCTCGGCATGAGCTGCCTCATGGGCTACAGCTACATGATGGAGGGGTTCACGGCGTGGTATTCCATGAATCCCTACCTCCACCACACCTTCATGAACATCATCACCGGAACCTACGGCTGGGCCGGCTGGCTGACCATCAGCTGCAACATCTTCATCCCGCAGCTGCTCTGGTTCCGGAAGTGCCGCACCAGCTACTTCTGGATGCTCCTGGTGGCTGCCGGCGTCACGGTGGGGATGTGGTTCGAGCGCTTCGTCATCATCGTCATCTCCCTCCACCAGGACTACCTGCCCTCCGCCTGGCGCATCTACAAGCCCACGCTGGTGGACTTCGGCGTGCTGCTGGGCTCCTTCGGCCTCTTCTTCACGCTGGTCCTGATCTTCGCCCGGGTGCTTCCGGTGATCGCCACCACCGAGGTGAAGGCGATCCTGCCCGGCGCCCAGCCCCCGCATGGAGGCCACCATGAGTGAGCGGACCGCCGCCGTCCTCGGCCTCTTCGACACCCCCGGCGCCCTGCTGGAGGCCATCCCCGCGGTGAAGGCCCGGCAGCTGGGCCGCCTGGAGGCCTACACGCCCTACCCGGTCCATGGCCTCGACGGGGCCCTGGGGCTCCGCAAGTCCCCCCTGGGCGGCATGGTGCTGGTGATGGGCATTCTGGGCGCCATCACCGCCTTCGGCTTCGAGTACTGGATCAGCGCGGTGGACTATCCCATCGTCACCGGCGGCAAGGCGCCCGGTTCCTGGGAGGCCTTCATCCCGATCATGTTCGAGGTGACGGTGCTGTTCGCCACCTTCACCGCCGGGCTGGGGATGCTCCTCCTCCTCAACAAGCTGCCCTTCTTCGGCCATCCGGTGCTCGCCTCGGACGCCATCAAGGCCATCACGCGGGATCGCTTCGCGCTGTCCATTGAGGCCGAGGACGACGGTTTCGACGCCGCGGCGGCACGGGCCGCCCTGGCCGCCGCCGGAGCGACGGGCATCGAAGCCCTGCCCGCCCCGGATCGCGGGCCCTTCCTCACCAGCGACTACATCCTCCGGGTGGCGGGTGGCATCTTCACCGCCTGCGTGGTGGCCGGCCTGCTGATGTACGGCGCGGTCAAGCTCTTCCCCGTGCTGCCGCCCATGTCGCACATCGAGGATCAGCCCCGCCTCGATGCCCAGAAGGCCGACCCCTTCTTCAAGGATGGCTTCGGGATGCGGATGCCCGTTCCCGGCACCGTTGCCCGGGGCTACCTGCCCCTCGGCGTGTCCTCCCAGGATGAGGCCGCCGCCCTGGTGAACCCCCTTCCCACCACTCCGGCGGTGCTGGCCGAAGGCAAGCGCCTCTTCCACATCCGCTGCGAGCTGTGCCACGGCCCCCTCGCCAACGGCACGCCGACCCTCACCGCCGCCTACGGCGCCAAGCCCGCGAACCTCCAGTCGGAGCAGATCCGGAACTACCCCGATGGCAAGATCTTCTGGGTCATCACCATGGGCAAGAACGCGATGCCGTCCCACGCGGCCGATCTGACGGTGGATCAGCGCTGGGCCATCGTCCACTACGTGCGCGCCCTCCAGCGCGCCCAGAACGCCACGGATGCGGACGTGAAGGCGGCGGAGGCGCGATGAGCCAGTCGAGCGGAACCACCACCTTCCTGCGGGGCACGCTGCTCCTGGGCGCCATCGGCGTCGGCGCCGCCTACCTCAAGACCAGTCCCGAGCGCTTCTGGGCCAACTGGCTGCTCTGGTTCATCCTGCTGTTCACGGTCGCCCTGGGCGCCCTTTTCATCGTGGCGCTCGAGCACCTGGTGAACGCCAAGTGGAGCGTGCCCATCCGCCGCGTCCCCGAGCGGATCGCCACGCTGCTGATTCCCGCGTGTCTCACCGGCCTGCTGGCCATCGGCGCCCTGCCGGTGCTGTTCCCGGGCACCCGGCCCGAGGCGCTGCACGACAAGCTCCTGGCCGGCAAGGCCTTCTGGCTGAGCCTGCCCTTCGTCTCCCTGCGCGCCGTGATCGCCTTCACCCTGGTACTCCTGGGCCTGGCCGTGCTGGTGGGCGGATCGCTGAAGCAGGACCGGACCAAGGATCCAGCCTTCAACATCCGCGCCCGGAAGTTCGCGCCGGCCTTCATGGCCATTTTCGCCTTCGTGATCACCCTGGTGGCCTTCGACTGGATCTCCGGCCTGACGCCGGCGTGGTACAGCGACATCTTCGGGGTCTACCTCTTCGCCGGCGCCTTCCTGGGCGGCCTGGCGGCGACATCCCTGGCGGTCCTCCACCTCAAGGACCAGTGCCGGCTCGAAGGCGTCCGCCGGGATCACCTCTACAACCTGGGCGGCTTCCTCTTCGCCTTCACGGTGTTCTGGTCCTACATCGGCTTTGCCCAGTACATGCTGATGTGGTA
>JAKAMQ010000035.1 GCA_021812805.1 Acidobacteriota bacterium | reverse complement strand
ACTGCTCAGCCAGCCGATGGGGGATCAGCTTGAGGAGGGCAGGCGACACCTCCAGGGCGCGGACATCCATCTGCGGCACGCCGGTCTGGTGACTGAGAAAGTCCATCAGGACTTCTTCGGTGATGTAGCCGAGGGCCACCAGATTGCTGCCCAGGCGGCCCCGGGCGATCTTCTGGTGGGTGATGGCGCTCTGCAACTGGGCCGGGGTGATGAGGTCCGCCTCGACGAGCAGTTCACCCAGCCGCTTGTTTGGTTGTTGCATGGGAGGCGCCTTGGAATGGGAATGATTTCGGCGGAAACCGGCTTCAAGTTAACTTGTTTGACGGTGATCATGCCAGAGCGGAGGACCCATGATGATCGCAGATCCTCATCAGACCTCGGAACGTCTCTGGCGGACCGTCCTCCATGATGTCAACAACCTGCTGGCCGGCCTCCAGGGGGTGCTGGATCTGAGCGACCCCGCCCAGCCCTTGAGCCCCCGCAATCGGCTGCGCCTGGAGGCCACCCTCCACGAGGGGCGCAATGTGGTGGTCATGGCCCGCGCCCTGGCCCTGGAACGGGTGCCGGATACCGGCAGCCTGCCCTGGCCCGAATGGCGGCAGAGCCTCCTGCAACGGCTGGAGCCCCTGTCTGTGCTCTTCTCCTGTCCGGTGGAAGTGGCCTGTGTGGCTGGGGAGGGGGCCTCCTGGCCTGCCCCCCTGCTTCAGGACTGGGCGGCGGCCTTCAGCCGCCAGATCCTGCCCTGGGTTGCTCCCGGCACCCTCCGCCTGGAGGCCGAGGCGGGGGATGGCGGGTTCTGCCTGCGCTGGCCGTCCGCCCCCCCTCTGCCGCCTGCCCTGAGGCCCGATCCGCCCGAAGACGCTTCGCTCAACCTGACCTCGCTCTGGCTGCGGGCCATGGCCGTTCGCCTGGCGGTGGAGGTGCGGGAGGAGGATGGCGCCCTGGTGGCGTGGATTCCATGCGCGTCCTGATTGTCGAGGATCAGGCCCGGACGGCCTCAGAGCTGCGTTCAGGCCTGGTCAACGCGGGCTTCGAGGCGGTGGTGGCCACCACCGTGGAGGAGGCCCTGCCCCTGGCCCAGAGCGGCGTTTTCGAGGCCCTGGTGGTGGATATCATGCTGCCGGGACGTTCGGGCCTGGAACTGGTGGAGGTTCTCCGCGCGGCGGGCCACCCGGTGCCCATCATCATCCTTTCGGCCAAGGGGAACCTGGAGGACCGCCTGCGGGGGCTCGATGCGGGCGCGGACGACTACCTCGCCAAGCCCTACAGCATTCTCGAGGTGGTGGCCCGGCTGCGGACCATCACCCGCCGGGCCCAGCCCATCCTGGCCGCGCCGGTGCAGGTGGCCGATCTCATCTGGGACCCGGCGCGCCGCAGCGTGGCCCGAGGCGGGAAGCGCATCGAGCTCACCCCGAAGGAGTATGCCCTCATGGTGCTGCTCCTGGAGCACGCGGGCCGGGTGGTGCCGCGAAGCCAGCTCGTGAAGGCCGTCTGGGGCATCGAGGGGGCGGTGGATGCCAATGCGGTGGATGTGCAGATCCTCCGGCTGCGGCGGAAGGTGGATGACCCATTCCCCCTGAAACTCATCCACACCCTGCGGGGTGTGGGCCTGGTGCTGGAGCCCCGTGAGGCGGACTAGCGGCAGCATCCTCTGGAAACTCCAGGCGGGTTTCGCGCTGGCCGCGATGCTGCTGGCCGCGGCCATGGCGCTCTTCATGGACCGCGGCCTCCAGAGCTCCCTGGAGGCCGAGGATGCCCAGGTGATGGAGGACCAGGCCCGGGCCATGACCCAGCAGCTCGCGACCGGCCGCCTGGAGCCTCCCTCCGGGGAACGGCCCCGTCTCGAGAAGGCCGAGTGGCGCGTACAGGATGCTTCGGGACGCGTGGTGGCGGCCAGCCCGGCCCTGGCCGCCCTGCCAGCCCTGACCCTGCCCGGACCCGGTGATCCTCCCCGGGAGGCCACCTCGCAGGATGGCCGCACGTTCACGCTGCTGGTGCGCCCGTGGCGGGGGCCGGCTGGTGCGGGCGGACGGCTGATCCTGGTCATGGACCGCAGCCATGAGCACGCCCTGGTCGCCCGGTTCCGCCGGACCCTGGCCCTGGCGGTGGCCCTGGCCGCGCTCGCCGCGGCGCTGCTCGCCCGGCTCGTGGCGGCCTGGGGGCTGGCCCCCCTGGGCCGCATCATCCGGGAAGCCGGAACCATTGACGATCAGCATCTCGATACCCGCCTGGCGGCGGAACAGTTCCCCCAGGAACTCCAGGAACTGGTGACCACCCTGAACGCGGCCCTGGCGCGCCTCCAGGCCGCGTTCGAACGGACCGGCCAGCTGGGAGCGGAGCTGGCCCACGAGTTGCGGACCCCCCTCCAGAACCTTCGGAGCACCCTGGAGAACCAGGCGCTCGGACCCGCCTGCCCGCCCGCCCAGCGGACGGCGCTGGGCGGCCTGCTGGAGGATTGCGATCACATGGCGGCCCTGATTGACCAGATCCTTTTCCTCGCCCGGGCGGAGGCTGGGCCCACGCCCCTCCATCGTGTGCGGGTGGACGTGGCGGCCCTGCTGGAGGAGGTCCGGGCCTTTTTCGAGGCGGCGGCGGAGGAGGCAGGCATCGCCCTGGGGGTGGACGCGGTACCCCTCAGCGTGTCCGCCGATCCCCTCCTGCTGACCCGCGCGCTCCACAACCTGGTGGCCAACGCCCTGCGGCACACCCCCCGGGCCGGACGCGTGACGCTGGGCGCGGCTCCGGGAGGCGGGGGTCTCCAGCTGTGGGTCGAGGATACGGGCCGAGGCATTCCCCCCGAGTGGCTTCCGAAGCTGGGGCGCCCCTTCACCCGTCCACCGGACGAGGGGCGCGGACTGGGCCTCGGGCTGGCCATCGTCGCCCGCATCGCGACCATGCTGGGGGGTGCCATGGATCTGCGCAGCGAGGTGGGCCGGGGCACGCGTGTCACCCTGGATCTGCCCTGTTCCTGATGGGAAGTTCATCTTGATGTAAGGTTTTATTCATGTTCTTCTGGAGCCCCCGGAGGATGCATGAAACCCGCCCTGGCCCTGATTCCATGCCTGCTGGTGGCCGGTGCGCCCCTGTGTGGCCAGGCGCCCGCCCCGCCGGTGTCTCCCTCGAACTCGGCCATCGTGGAAGTGACCGCCACCCGCTTCCCCGAGGATCCGATCCGGGTGCCCGCCTCGGTCCAGGTGGTGACGGGACAGGAACTGGCCGCCCGCGGCGTGACGGATCTGCAGGGCGCGCTGGCCCTGGTGGCGGGCGTGAACATCGCCCCCGGCGGGGATGCGGGTCCGGCAGCCAGCATCCCCGAGTTCATGGGACTCAAGGAGTTCGACGCGTTCCTGCTGGTGGTGGACGGCGTGCCCTGGGGCGGCACCTTCAATCCCGCCCTCTCCACCCTGGATCTGGAGAATGTGGACCGCATCGAGATCCAGCGCGGCGCCGCGCCGGTGATGTACGGCGCGACTTCCTTCGTGGGCGTCATCCAGGTCATCCACAAGAAGCCCGCTGATATCCACGATTCCCTCCAGATCTCTGCGGGCTCTCACGGGAGCGGAGGCACCGTGGCGACCGTTCGCCTGCCCCGCTGGTCCAAGGTGGATTCCAGCCTCACGGCGGATGTGGCCAAGCAGGGGTACGACGATCCCCGCACCAGCTTCAAGCGGAGCCATGTGCTCTGGCGCAACCGGGCCGAGCTGGCCTCCGGCACCCTGCGTTTCGATCTGGACGCCTCGGCGGTGGACCAGGATCCCGCCAGCCCGAGGCCCCGCGTGGGCGCGGTGTTCAGCCCGGATGTGCCCGTGGATTCCAACCAGAATCCCGCAGGCGCCTACCTCAATGACCGGCGGGCCACCTTCACCCTGGGCTGGGACCAGGATGCTGGATCGGCGGTCTGGTCCACGATCCTATCGGCTTCCCGCGCCCGCCAGGATGTGTTCCGCGGGTTCCTGGTGGATCTCTCGACCCCCAGCCTCAACGCCCACGGCTACCGGGAACGCATCGAAACCACGGACCTCTACTTCGATACGCACCTCACCTGGACGGACCTGCCAGGACTCAAGGTCGTGGCGGGCTTCGATCATCTCCATGGCGCCGGGACTGGCCACGGCGGGGACTTCGACTACACCGTGAACCTCAACGGCAGCAACCCGCCGGGCAGTGCTGCGCTGCCCCCCGCCGCCGACATCCGCGTGGACGACCACCGCGATTTCTCCGGGCTCTACGGCTTCGCCGAGTGGCATCCCGCCTCCCGCTGGATCCTGGAGGCCGGCCTGCGCATGAATCGCACGAACGAGTCGCGGCGGGCCTACACCCTCGATTTCGGCAATCCCGCCGCGGGGTACGTGGGCGGCCAGGACCAGCGCACGGTGAACCGCCTCACGGGGAGCCTTGGCGCCACCTGGACCGCCTGGGAAGCGGGGGTGGACCGGGTGAACCTCTTCGCCAGCGTCCGCACCGCCTACAAGCCCAGCGCCATTGATTTCGGCCTGGACAGTACGCCCGGCATCCTGGCGCCGGAGACGGCCCGCAACTGGGATCTGGGCGCCAAGTCCCGCCTCGCCGGCGGGCGCCTCGGCCTGGAGGTGAGCGCCTTCCTCATGGACTTCGAGAACCTCGTGGTTTCCCAGAGCCTCGGGGGCCTGCCGGTGCTCGTGAACGCGGGAACGCAGCGCTTCCAGGGGGTGGAGGGCAGTGCGGACTGGCGGCTCCGGCCCGACTGGACCCTGCGTGGCGCCTACAGCTACCACGACAGCCGTTTCCGGGACTATGTCCAGGTCTTCGATGGCACCCCGGCCCAGCTCGCGGGCAAGCGCCTGGAAATGACGCCCTATCACCTCGGTTCCCTGGGCCTGGTCTACGCGCCCGCGCAGGGGTTCACGGGCGCCCTCACCGCCCGCTATACGGGCAGCGTCTTCCTCGACAAGCGGAATCGCGTGCCCTATGGCGGCTATGCCACCGTGGACGCCCGTCTGGGCTACCGCACCGGGCCCTGGGAATTCCAGGCCACGGGTCAGAATCTCACCGACCGCCGCGATCCGGTGGCCGAGAGCGAGATGGGCGACGCCCAGTACTACCTGATGCCCGGTCGCCGTCTCCAGGCGGGGGTTTCGCTGCGGTTCTGATCTGGACGAGGGGGGACCGCCTGCTCGCCTTCGGCTCGCGATGTCCCCCCTCGTGCACCCCCACGCGGCGCCCCGGCCAAGCCGGGTCACCGCGTCTGGTCTGGACGAGGGGGGCCGGCCGTTCGGGTCTGGGAGGGTGCCTGGGCGGTGGTGGTCCAGGCGCCATCCCGCCACGCGAGGTGGAGGATCTGGCCCGCCGTCACCCGGTCGGCCGACGTGACAGGCAGGCCCTCCGCATTCCGCGCCAGAACGAAACCCCGGTTCAGGGGGGCAGTGGGATCCAGCCCCCGGATCCGCTCGGTCAGCACGGCACGGCGCTGGTCCTGGCGCTGGAGGAGGCGGGCCAGGGCCGGGCTCAGCCGCCGCTGCGCATCGCGGACCCGGAGCCGGTCAGCCTCCCCCTCCGCCCAGCGGGCGGCGTGGCGGAGGCGCTGGCGGAGCAGGGCCAGCCGCCCGGTGGCCTGGTCCAGGCGGGTCCGGGGATGCGCTAGGTCCAGGCGGTGCCCCAGGGCCCCCAGGCGCGCCTGGGTCTTGAGGATCGGGTCTGATCGCAGCAGGCCCCGGTCCGTGAGCAGGTTGAGGGTGGTCTCGACGCCGCGCAGGCGCCAGGCCATTTTGGCGGCCAGGGCATCGGCCCGCCGGCGCAGGTCCGCCGCGAGCGCGGCCCGGTCCGGGGTGGCGAGTTCCGCGGCCTGGCTGGGCGTGGCGGCACGGCGGTCGGCGGCGAGATCCACCAGGGTCGTATCAATCTCGTGGCCCACGCCGGTGACGATGGGCAGGCGGCAGGCGGCCACGGCCCGCACCAGGGTGGGATCGTTGAAGGCCCAGAGGTCTTCCAAACTACCGCCGCCCCGCACCAGCAGCACGGCCTCACAGGCCCAGAACGGATCCTGGATCTCCTGGAGCGCCAGCAGGGTCTCGGGCACGCAGCGCTCGCCCTGGGCCGCTGCCGGGGCGATGAGCAGATCAATGCCCGGCGCGCGCTGGGCGGTCACCTCCAGCACATCGCGCAAGGCCGCGCCACCCGGGGCCGCAATTACGCCGAGTTTCCGGGGGAAGCGGGGCAGGGGGCGCTTCGGGCGGTCGAAGAGACCCTCGGCGCGGAGTTCCGCCTCCAGCTGGCGCAGCCGGGCCTGGAGGTCGCCCTGACCGGCGGGCTCGCAGTGGGTGACAGCGAGCGTGAGGCTGCCGCCCGCGACGTAGAGGTTCAGGCTGCCCTTCAGCACCACCCGCTGTCCGTTGGCGGGGGTGTGGGCCAGGAAGCGCTGCTGGCCCGCCCACACGGCGCACTGGAGGGCCGCCCCCTCCTCCTTCAGGGTGAAGTACCAGTGGCGGCCCGAACCCTTGAAGTTGGACACCTCCCCCACGACGCAGACGGCGGCGAAGGGCGGCTCGAGGCGGGCCTTGACCTGCTCCAGCAGGCGCTTGACGGAGATGGGCGCATCCATGTCGGCATCATCGCACGGGGCGGCTATCCTGCCGGAGGGAGGCCTCCATGGTCCAGCGGATCCTGAAGCCGGGAGACGGCGCCTATGGCCGGTTCGCGGTGCGGCTCAACCGCTTCCCCCAGGGGGCGCCGCCCACCGAGCGGCTGTTCCAGATCCTCCGGCTGCTGCTCAGCGAGCGGGAGGCGGGCCTGCTGGCGCAGGTGCCCATCCGCCCCTTCACCGCTGCCCGGGCCGCGGCCATCTGGAAGGTGCCCGAAGCGGAGGCGCGGAAGCTGTTGGATGGCCTCGCGGACCGGGCGATGCTGTTGGATCTGGTGAAGGACGGCGAGACGCGGTATGCCCTGCCGCCGCCCATGGCGGGCTTCTTCGAGTTCTCCCTGATGCGCGTGCGCGGCGATCTGGACCAGAAGGCCCTCTCCGAGCTGTTCCACCAGTACCTCAATGTGGAGCAGGACTTCATGCGCGCCCTGGTGCTCCAGGGCGACACGCAGATGGGGCGCGTCTTCGTGGACGAGGCGGCCCTGCCGCCGCCCGACACGGTGGAGGTGCTGGACTACGAGCGGGCCAGCGAGGTCATCCGCAGCGCCCGGGTGATGGGCGTTTCCGACTGCTACTGCCGTCGCAAGATGGCCCACCTGGGCCGGGCCTGCGAGGCCCCCATGGAGATCTGCATGACCTTCGGCACCGCCGCTGACAGCCTGACGCGGCACGGCCATGCCCGGCGGGTGGACGCGGCCGAGGGCATGGATCTGCTGGAGGAGGCCCGTGAGCGGGGCCTGGTGCAGTTCGGCGAGAACGTGAGGCAGGACGTGGGCTTCATCTGCAACTGCTGCGGCTGCTGCTGCGAGGCGCTGGTCGTTGCCCGCACGCATGCCTTCCTCAAGCCCGTGCACACCTCCGAGTGGCTACCGGAGCTGGCTGGGGAGTGCGACGGCTGCGGCAAGTGCGTACGCGCCTGCCCCGTGGATGCCCTGAGTCTGGTGTCGGCCCATGATCCCAAGCGGCCCTCCGCCCGGATGGCCCGGCTGGAGGCGGACCGCTGCCTCGGCTGTGGCGTGTGCGCACGGGCCTGCACGCGCCAGCGCATCCACCTGCGGCGCCGGGGCCGGCGGGTGCTCACTCCGGCCAATACCGCCCATCGCGCCGTCATGATGGCCATCGAGCGGGGCACCTTCGCCGAGCTGCTGGTGGATGGCCAGTCCACCTACGGCCACCGGGCTGCGGCGGCCATCCTGGGGGCGGTCCTGAAGCTGCCGCCCCTCAAGCAGGCCCTGGCCTCTGACCAGGTGAAGAGCCGCTTCTTCAGCCGGATGCTGGCGCGGAACGGACGATAAACGCCGGCAGGGGGCAGTCGTAGACCGGAACAGGGAGTCCGCCATGAAACCTGTGTTCCGCCTCGCCCTTGTCGCCTTTCCGGCCCTGGCTCTGCTGGGGCAGGCCCCCGCGCCCCGGGCGCAGATGGCCTTCAATCCGGGAGGGCAGCTCACCCTGAAGCTGGAAGCGGGGGATTACGATCTCGTCCCGGGCACCGGGAACCGCGTCCTCGTGACCTGGACCGGGGACGAGCAGGGGCACGCCAAGGCCTGGATCGAGGGCACCGCCACCCGGGCCCGCCTGGTGGTCGAGGGGACACCCCACCAGAACTTCCACGCCCGGGTGGAGGTTCCGCCCCGCTGCGATCTGCGGGTACGACTGACCGCCGGAGATTTGAGGATCGGACCCGTTGAGGGCAGCAAGGACATCTCCCTCCGGGCCGGCGATCTCCGGATGGAGATCCCCAAGCCCGAGAGCTACGGGCGCGTGCATGCCTCGGTGTGGGCGGGGGATATCCACGCGGACGCGTTCGGAGGCGAGCGGAGCGGCCTCTTCCGCGCCTTCGACTGGCAGGGGACCGGCGCCTACACCCTCCATGTGGCCACCTGGGCCGGGGACATCACCCTGGCCCACTGATCCGGAACCTACCGCGCGTGCCGGAAGCGCCCCAGAGCCACGGTCAATCCCGCGAACACCGTGCGCACCGGGGCGCCGCGGGTGAGGCCGATATCCACGCCTCCGTCCAGGACGCAGGCGGGCGACACCTTGTACCCGAAGGCCCACAGGTTCGAGACGATGCGAGGGTTCAGCTCGGTGCCACCAATGGTGTAGAGCTCCCCGGTGAGTGACCAGGCATCGGAGAGGGTGCGGCTGAGGCAGACTGTCGCCGCCGGTTGGCGGACGCGCCCGCCGCCGGTTCCGGGCGGCCGCCCCAGCCAGCTTTCCAGGGCATTCACATCCACGTGGTACAGCCCCAGGTCACGGCTGAAGAGCAGGATCAGGCCATCGCTGGCGGTACCGTTGCCAAGGCCCTTGGGGTAG
The DNA here is from genome assembly GCA_021812805.1 of Acidobacteriota bacterium. Lineage (GTDB taxonomy): Bacteria > Acidobacteriota > Holophagae > Holophagales > Holophagaceae > Geothrix. The sequence goes on along the minus strand of JAKAMQ010000035.1, from coordinate 11,265 downwards.
CTGGCGGTGGGAAAGGTGTGGTTGATCTGGATGGCCTGGTCCATGCCGAACAGGCCGTCATGCCGGTAGCACCACTGCACGCCCAGGTTCGTATCGCCCAGGCCGGAGACGGGCTCGGGGCCCTGGTTGCCCAACCGCTGGAACCCGGGGGTGGCGAGCCGGAATTCCAGATCCTTGGCCCAGCCGATTTTCAGCAGGGTGGGGGTGCCGAAGGTGGTGCCGTCGTCCCGGTAGAGGCTCTGCTGCCCGCCCCACTCCAGCTCGATCTGGCCGCTCTGGGTGGTCAGGGCCGGTGTGGCGAAGGTGGGCCGGTTCGGATTGACGACCAGGGGCGGATCCTGGGCCCGCAGGGCGCAGGCAAGGAGCAGGCAGGTCAGCAGGCGGAGTCGCATGAATCCCTTCGGGTGGCGGAGGTGCTGCGGGCGAAGGGCCTATGATGGCGGGAACCGCCGGTGATCTCCATGCGCTTCCTCGTCGCTCCGGATTCCTTCAAGGGCAGCCTGACGGCAGCCGAGGCTGCCGGAGCCATGGCTCGGGGGCTCCGTTCGGTCTTCCCCGCCACGGAGATCCTGGAGATCCCCGTGGCGGATGGCGGCGAAGGCACCGTGGAGTCGCTGCTGTCGGCCACCGGCGGAACCTCCCGATGCACCCGGGTGCGCGGGCCCCTGGGCGACACCGTGGAAGCCATCTGGGGTGTGCTGGGTGATGGCCGCACCGCCGTGATCGAGGCCGCCGCGGCCTCGGGGCTCGGTCTGGTGCCCGAGGAGCGCCGGGATCCGCGGCTGACGAGCACCTTCGGGACGGGAGAACTGGTGAAGGCGGCCCTCGAGGCCGGGTTCCGGCGCATCCTCCTGGGCCTGGGCGGCACCGGCACCAACGATGGTGGCGCCGGGTTCGCCCGGGCCCTGGGCGTACGCTTCCTGGATGCGGAGGGGCGCGACTTGCCCGAGGGCGGCGCCGCCCTGGACAGGTTGGCAAGGGTGGATGCCTGCGGGCTGGACCCGCGCCTGCGGGAGACGGAGATCCTCGTGGCGTCGGATGTGGACAGCCCCCTGTGCGGGCCCCGGGGCGCCACGGCCGTGTTCGGCCCCCAGAAGGGCCTGCCTCCCGAAGGGGTGCAGGCGCTGGACGCGGCCCTCGCGAATTTGGCCCGCATCGCCTCCCGGGACATGGGGCGGGACGTGGCCGATCGTCCCGGCGCGGGTGCGGCGGGGGGCCTCGGAGCCGGGTTGCTCTGGTTCACCTCCGCCCAGATCCGCTCCGGGGTGGAGGTGTGCCTGGAGGCTTCGGCCTTCGACGCGCGGCTGCGCGAGGTGGATCTGGTCTTCACCGGCGAGGGGCGCACGGATGCCCAGACGACCCTGGGCAAGGCGCCCCTGGGTGTGGCGGCGGCGGCTCGCCGCCAGGGGATCCCCGTGGTCTGCCTGAGCGGGGGCCTGGGCGAAGGTGCGGAGGATCTCCAGGCCTTCGGCCTATCGGCGCTGGCCTCCCTGGCCCCGGGCCCCATGGCCCTCGAGGCCTGCATGGCCGAGGCGGCCGTGCTGCTGGAGGCCGCCACCCGGCGTGCGGCTCGCCTGATTCACGTGGGCATGAGTCTGGGAGCCGGTTGAGCCGGTCTAGCGAAGGCGCGACAACGCCTGTCCAAACGACTCCAGGGCCCGGTAGTAGGGCTCGATGCTGGGGATGAAGTGGCGCTCGCCCTTGGCGTGGGGGCCGATGCCGCTCTGGCCCCAGACCACGGCCTGGCCGCCGGGCGCGAAGCGGGCCGAGGTGCCGGCCCCCTTGCGCCCGATGGGAGCCTCGCCTCCGGTGGCGGTGATGCTTGCCAGCAGTGCCTTCAGGTAGGGGTTCTCGGGATCGCAAGCCACGCCGGGCTCCCAGGCGGAGGGCACCAGCTCCAGGTCCCGCTCGGCGGCCAGGGCCTCGATCTCGGCGCGCAGCTTCGAGACGTCGTCCTGGGGGATGGGGCGGATCTCCACGCCGAGGCTGCCGCGGTCGGGCGTGATGTTGTAGATGCCGGGCGTGCCCACCTGGATGTAGGCGAAGCGGGCCAGGGACTGCCAGCCGCCTTCGTCCTTCAGGGTGAGGTGCTTCGGGAACAGCTCGCGCAGGGCCTCCCGGGCGCCCAGGAGGCGCTCCGTGAGGTCGGGTCCGCCCGCCAGGCCGCTGTGGCCGCGGGTGCCCGTGGCCACCAGCTCGAAGCGCAGCACGCCGCGGTTCTGGGTGCAGACCTCGCCCCAGAGCTCCGTGCCATGCTCGCCCGTGCGCTCGCCGGCCACGAAGAATCGAGGCTCGTAGCCGGATTCCTCCTTCAGCCGCGCCAGCACGTGGGGCGTGCCCATGGGCTCCAGCTCGCCGTTCTCCTCGTTGCCCACCATGAGCAGGTTCACGGGCGGGTAGGGGGCGCCCTGCTTGAAGGTGTCCTTCATCCACACGAGGTAGGTGGCCAGCACGGTCTTCATGTCCGCGGCGCCGCGGCCCCAGAGGTAGTCGCCCTCGACCTTCGGCTCGAACTGGCTGTCGTCGGGCTCCGGCGCCACCACGTCGAAGTGCCCGCAGAGCATGGCGGGGGCCTGCTCATGGCCCGGGAAGTGGGCCAGCAGGGCGGGGAAGGTGGCCCCGTCGAAGGTGCGGACGGGCACGCCGTGGTTGCGCAGGTAATCGTGGATGAAGGTGCCGGCCCGGTGGACCTCGGCGATGCGCTCCTCGGGGCAGGCGGTGACGGAGGGGATGCGGATGAGGCGCTGCGAGAGGGCGAGGATCTCGGCGGTCTTGTCTGCGTACTCCGTTTCCACCAGGGCCTCGGGCCGGGGCTGGAAACGGATGGGGGCGCGGGCATCCAGGGAAACCTCGTCCCGGGCCCGCTCCAGGAAGTCCTGGAGCTTGTCCTCCTCGGTGCCGAGGATGGCGAGGTTCCCGGTGAGGGCTTCCACCTCGGCGGCCACGCGGGCCTGGCGCTCCTCCGCCAGCCGGGCCAGCAGCTCGGGCGGGACGAGGTCGGCGCCCTTGAGGTCGGCCTTCAGCCGCTCGCGCATGCGCTCGGCGGTGCTGGGCGCGCCGGCGGCCATCTCGACGAGGGGTGCCAGGTCCTCCCAGAAGTCCAGGGCCTCGGCCAAGGGCCGGAGCTGGTCGAGCGTCCAGGCGAGAAAGGCGCGCATGGCCACGGGCTTGGCCGTGAGGGGATCCTCGATGACGGCGCGCAGGCCCTCCCGGGCGGCGAGATCCTCGTTCCGGCGGGCGCGGCTGATGTCCTCCGCGTCGTAGCGGAAGCCCCGGGCGAAGTCGGGATCGCCGTAGAACCGCAGGAGCAGGAGGTGCTTCAGCGTGAGGTTGGCCACGTCCAGGTCCAGCGCGTGACCGGGATCGTCCGTGCGGACCTCCACGCGGGCCATGGGCAGGTCAATGCGGGCGAAGAGATTCTGGCGCTCGATCTGGGCGGCCATGTCCTCGACGTTGTGGGTTTCCCCGGCGGCAAAAAGGCCCCGGGCGTAGATGTCGTGAAGCTGGTCGCTGGTGACCTGGATGAGGCGCTCCACCGGCTCCGCCTGGGAGCGGGCGCGCACGGGGATCCAGTTGTTGTTGCCGAAGCGCACGCCGCGGCGCACCAGGTCGTAGGACAGGCGCAGGTAGTCCGGGTGGCTGCGGTTGAGGTCCGGCACGTCGAGGGCGGGCGGGTTCGGGAAGGTGAGGTTGCGCACGGATTCGAAGGGCGTGAGCCGGACGACGGGCTTCCCGTTCTCTTCCGAGGCCTGCATGGGCGTGCTGGCGCTGGTGGCGATGAAGAGGGCCGCGAAGGCCCGCATGAGCCGCGTGCCCGTGATGTAGACCTGGTTCTTGTAGTCGTCCAGGTGCCGGTCGCCGCGCTCGGCGGCGGGCAGGTGCATGAAGTCCCAGGCCAGCATGGGCTCGGGCAGGCTCAGGTTGGAGTGGGTGCCCGCCGTGGCCAGCTCGGTGCCGTACAGCTCGACGCAGCGCTGGAGGTAGCGGCGCTTGGCCAGGTGCCACGACTCGGGCACGCAGTCCGGTCCGATCTCCGGCAGCACCAGCAGGTTGCCGTGCCAGTAGTAGAGGGGTTCCCCGAAGGTCCGGCCATCCCGGGCCAGGGCGTTGATGAGTTCCGCCTCCAGCAGGCGGCCCTCGTAGATGGCGCCCTTGGGCGTGTGGTAGGGGCGGGTCACCCACTCGATCATCCAGTGGAAGACCTCCAGCTGGTGGTAGGGCTCCGTCCAGGGCGCCAGCACCTTCGCGCGCAGGTGGTCCACGAAGGACATGCGGTCCGGCCCCGTGCCCACGGTGAGCAGCGGACGGAACCGGGAATCCATGAGGTTCCACTCCAGCTCCAGGCCGCAGAGCCCGCCGGAGGGACGGGTCTCCAGCGCCGTCTGGCGCGCCAGCGTGAACTTCTCGACGAAGGCATTCAGATCAAACACGGGTGCTCCGAAATCATCATGGGAATTGCGACTGATTACCGCCAAGACGCCAAGGCGCCAAGAACTGCAAGAAAATTTCTTTTGTTTTTCTTGGCGCTCTTGGCGTCCTGGCGGTGAATCTTTCCCCTTTTCAACTCTGGAGTGATGTCAGTGCCGCGACGAGCCGCTCGGCGGCACCCTGGGTGCGCTCGGGGGGGGTGGCGTAGGAGAAGCGGATCCACTCGGCGCCGTAGGGGCTGAAGAAGGCGCCGGGCACCACGGCCACGCCCACCTCCTCGGCGAGGTGCTGGCCCAGGGGCTCGGAATCGGCCCAGCCCTTGGCCTTGAGGGCATCGCCCACATGGAGGAAGGCGTAGTAGCCCTGGCCCAGGATGTGGCGGAGGCCCTGCTCCTTGAGGAAGCCACGCAGCCAGGCCCGGCTGGCCTGGGTGGGCCCCAGGATGGGTGCCGCAGCCTCCTTGATGCCCTTCTCGTAGGCGGCCATGGCCACGGCCAGGCTGAAGAAGGAGGGGATCACGGTGTGCGAGGCCTGGGCCACGATCACCTTCACCACGGATTCCGACGCCAGCAGGTGGCAGTTGCGGATATTGGAGCCGCCCAGGCTCTTGGTGATGCCGTCCAGCACCAGGAGGCGCTCGCGCTGGGCGGGTTCGAAGGCCTTCAGCAGGGCGTTCACGTCGTAGGGCTGGTGGTCGCTGACGATGTGGTACATCCAGTCGAAGAGGACGAAGGCCACGCCCGCCTCCAACGCCGCCTTCGCCAAGGCGATCTGGCGTTCGAGCGTGAGCGTCTGGCCCGTGGGATTGTCGGGGCTGGTGATGACGAGGCCTGCCACCTTGCGGCCGTGCCGGGCTGCTTCCGCCACGCAGGCGCGGATCCCGTCCTCGGAGTAAGCCCAGCCCTCCTCGGGGCGGCCCGGCGCCCACATCACGTTGGCGCCCACGCCGTAGGGGCCCCAGTTGTAGCTGATCCAGGGCACGCGGCTGACGACGATCACATCACCCTGGCGGCCGTGGCCGAGCGCCAGCATGGCCTGGTAGGCCTTCTGGAGGCCATCGCGGCCCCCCTGGGTGCCGATGACGTTGCCGGGCCCCCAGCCCGTGGCGGGATCCAGCTTCCAGTAGGTTTCGGCCACGGCCTTGCGGTAGGCCTCGGTGCCGAAGGGCATATCGTAGGCGGTGCCGTGCTGCTTCTGCAGTTCGAAGGCACGGTCCAGCAGCGCCTCGGGCACACCGGGCAGGGAGGCGCCGCCGTCGCCCTGGCTGGCGTCGAAGACCGGCACGCCGGGCTGCTTCTGCTGGAACACCTTCAGCGACTTGTTGATGAGGAACATGCGGGAGGGCGGAATCGGTGCCAATCGGCCCAGATGATCACTCGCCGGGACGAGGTTCGCTTCAGGTACAGCGAAAGCAGGCGTCTCGGAAGACAGCAGGGGCGTGGACACGGAACCTCCAGGGCGGATGGGGCGCGGTGGACCGATACGAAAAAGCCGCCCCTGCGGAAACGCAGCGACGACGAGCCTGGAGATCAGGATACCAGCCGATCCGGGGCCACTTCCTGTCAAAGTGCCGAAGGCAATGCAAAAGGGTGGAAATTTGACGCAACGTCAGAAAGAAGATTCAAAGGTAATGATTTTTTGAGCCCACGCGTGGCGCATCTGCACGGCATCCAGACTGGATGAGGGCGGATGGGGGGGCCTGGGTGAACTTGGCCACAGTGTCCGAATCATGAGGTGACCTTGATGTCTTCAATGGCACCCGGAGGCGGCTAGGAGGCCAATTCCCCGGCCACCTTGGCGGCGGTCTCCACGCCCCGGGCCAGCACCGAGCGGATGCGCCCGTCCTCCAGGGCCAGCAGGCCCGCGATGGTGCAGCCAGCGGGGGTGGTGACATCGTCGCGCAGGGAGGCGGGGTGGCGGCCCGTGGCCAGGAGCATCTCCGAGGCCCCCAGGGCCACGCGGGCGGCCAGTTCCAGGGCCACGGCCCGGGGCATGCCGCGCATGACGGCGCCTTCGGCCATGGCCTCCAGCACGAGGTAGATGAAGGCGGGGCCGCTGCCACTGAGGCCGGTGACGGTGTCCATGTGCTTCTCGTCCAGTTCCAGCACCGCGCCCAGGCAGCCGAACATGCGGCGGGCCAGGTCGAGGTGGTGCGCCTCCGCGCCGGGTCCGGCGCAGATCACCGTCACGCCCTTGCCGATGGCGCAGGGGGTGTTGGGCATGGCCCGCACGAGGGCGCAACCGGGAGCCTGGTCCGCCAGGGAGGCGGTTCGCACACCCGCGGCGATGGAGATCACCAGGGGGTGATGGTCCAGGGCGCCGGCTTCCCTCAAGCGCTGGAGGAGTCCCGCCACATCCCGGGGCTTCACGGCCAGGACAAGGATCTCCGCGCCCCGGGCGGCTTCGTCAGGGGGCATGGCCACGAGCTCCAGGGGTTCGGCATGGGCTCGGGCGGCGTCGGGCCGGCGGGCGCCCACACGCAGCACCTTCGGCGTGGCGAGCCCCTTCGCCAGCAGGCCCGCGGCCAGGGCGCGGCCCATGGTGCCGAAGCCCAGGAGGGCGGTGACGGGGAGGCGGTCTTCTTCGGACATGCGGTCTCCTGAAATGAAAAACCCCCGACCGCGGGTGCGATCGGGGGTGAGGTGGGCTCGACCTGCGTCTAGCTTAGACCCTCTCCTGCCGGCGCACCGGGGGGCGGCTGGCTAGGGCGCGGGGTCTGGAGAAGGAGGGCGAACATCGTGGGGGAGAGTCTGCCGCAGGAGCGGGTTGCGCGCAATGGGTTTCGTTCGAAGCCGCGCGCAGCGCCTCGACATGCCGCCGCTCGATGGGTTCGGGGGCGATCCAGCAGCCCACGGTGATCCCCGCGATCCTCGACGGTCCCAGCCAGAAGGAACAGCCGCCTTGAAGGAACCTCGATCTCTCGACATCGCGGATGATCCTGGCAGGGGCAGGCTTGATCTTGGCCAAGCCGTCTCACATTCTGGCTGGGAACCTCTCGTTGACAGCCTGGATCAGGGCAATGAAGAGGCCTTGGGGCCCTATGAGTGGCCCCTCCAGCCCTCGCAGGGTTTTAATCCATCTCCTCAACTTGGGGTGTCACTCCCCATCGCGCCAAAATGGGGCCCTTTAATTTCCAATTTCTCATCACCCCCACCCCCGCGAGACTCAGGCCCAGTCCCATCGGGACCAGCGGCGACCTCCAGGTGGGGCAGTCCGTGCGATGCACGTTTCTCCTCTTGGCTCTTCTACCCTCACCCCTCGCAGCTTCCTGCGCTTGCATCCGCCCGGGTCCGCGGACGCTGGAGCGAGTAGACGATCGTCCCGGCGCACAGCCCCACTGCGAAGGTCTCCCAGTAGAGGCGCCCGTTCAGGCTGACCGCCAGGACGACCAGGGCGACGGCGAAGGACCACGCCATGAACTCCGCGACCAGCGCCTGGCGCCACTGCGGCAAGGCCCCGGAGGAGGGCAGCCGGGGACGGGGCGACGGCAGGAAGCGCGGCACTCGGCGCCGGTAGGCCTCGTACGCCTCGCCCTGGGCCGCCGCCAGCCCCGACTCCTCCCGCAGGGCGAGGCGCAGGACGAAGAGCGCCATCAGAACCACGAGTAGAACCCCGCCGGGGATGTCGATCGTCCCGCTCAAACCCGCGGCCGTAAGGACCAGCCCGACGTAGAGAGGGTTGCGGACGAAACGGAAGGGCCCGTCTGCCGTGAGCCTCTCCGAGTGCAGGCCGCGGTCCGTCATGATGCCCGCACCCAGGTAGGCCGTGCCCCACGTGCGCACCGCGGCGCCCGTCAGCGCCACCAGTGCCGCGCCCCCGAAGAGCGCATGGAGCCAGATCGGAAAGAAAGGCGAGCCCTTCGGCACAAAGTGGCCGACGAGGACGACACAGGCGTTGTCTGGAAAGAAGTAGTTGAGCTCGTAGGCGAAGAAAAAGATGGCGAAGATGAACCAGGAACGGTGCCGGAACTCGAATCCCGTTGCCGCGAAGCTGTTCATTGGTAAGAACCTCTGTACCGGGTCCAGTTGATTGGACCAGGCCTCATCATCACGCTGCCTGGTTGTTAAGCCAAGTCTGACGGACCTCGTCGGGGGTGTGTCCCCCGAGCTTTTCGAGGCGTCAGCGGCGGTTGTAGAGGTCTACGAACTCGCGCACGGTTTTCCGCAGGTCGGCGAGGGGTTGGTAGATGCGGCCCTCCAGCACCTGCTTCTTCAATAGTCTTACAAAAGCGCTCGATGACGCCCTTGGTCTCCGGATCGCGGACCTGGGCCAGGCTCTGGCGGATGCCGAAGTGCTTGCGTTCGATCTGGAAATGATCGGAGGTGCACTGACTCCCGTGATCGCAGCGCAGGGGCAGCCACGTGGCGATGCCCTTGGCTCGGCTGCCGTAATGCTTCCAGAGCCTCTGCTTGACGGGCTCCATGGCGTTGAAGCGATCGCCGATCTTGCAGGCAGGGATACCCACGCACCCGGCGTTTCAGTGCTCGATGGCACCGAAAATCCAGACGGTGGCTTCCTCCACCACCTGGGCCGTGGTCCCATCCTTGCCCCAGAGCTCGTCGGGCTTCTCGGTGGAGATGGTTCCATCGTGGGAATTGGCCTCGCCCTTCGGCGCCCGCGATCCACCGCGCAACTGGAACCCTTGGGCCATCTTTGGCATTCTAGGTGGGACGCCTTCCCGTGATGCCAGCCAGCGACCCGTGCCGATCCCTTCCACCGGCCGAACGGTCGCCCCTTGGCCCTCCTCTCCGGACACCCTCCGCCCCTGGAACCTCATGACACGCCTCTCGTTCGTGCTGTTTGCCCTGCTGGGGCTCATCGCCTGCCAGTCACCCACCTCCCTCATAAGCGAGAAGAAGAAGGTGGCCCTGGCGGTTGACCTGTCGGGGGCCGCCCCAACCCTGTCTCCGGAACAGCGGCAGGCGGTTGCGCAGGCCTACCGCGAGGCCCTCAAGTCCCGCCTGCAGGCCTACGGCGAGGTGCTCGATGGACCGGCCCCGGATGAAGACACACCCGAAGTGCAGGTGACGATCGAAGCCCTGGAGCCGCCGGTTCTGGAGAAGGGGCTGCTGAAGGACTCCCTCAAGGACACCATGATGGACGCGATCATGGCGCCCCTGCTCGCCTCCAAGGGCATCCAGGCAGGGTACCAGGATCATGAGAGTCTCGTCGTCCGCGGCATCCGCCGCGAGGTGGACCGGCACCGCCTCGAACGACTCGGGTACCGGCCCTTCATCGTTGTGGGCACTGTCTCGTTCCTGGACAAGGAGAACGTGTATGGGGAGGACCTGGATGGCTGGAAGATGCTTACCCTCATGAACCCCCTGCCCGCAGCGGTCGCTGGCAAGGACGAGAGCCTGCCCATCAGGCGCGAGGAAGGACGGGCCCTGGCGGAGGATGTGATGCGGCGGCTCGGAACCCGGGCCAACTGGGGGGTCGCCCTCCGCCATCAGCCCCCGACTCCCGCCTGGTTCACCAGGATGATGGGGAACGGGCAGGCGGTCCCTTCCGGAGATCCAGGCGACGGGAAGTAGTGCGCTCCGCCCACATGCTATCCACCCTAGAAACGCTGCCAAACCAGCCCGAAGGTTGAGGCGAACTCGTTGGTCAGTGGCCTGGCCTGGATGGGGTCACGGCTCTCCCGCTCACGGGCGCGGCTGTTCCCCGGTCCGCGGGGAGCCGAGAACGCGGCCGGAGGGCCGACTCACTGCGCGGCCAGGCGGAGCGCCTCCCACAGCGCCTCGACATGCCGCCGCTCGGTGGTCTCGGCGCCGATGCTGACGCGGAGCATCTGGGTGCCCTTGAGCATCGAGGGCGTGAGGTAGGCTTGGCCGCTGTCGTTCACGCGGCGGGCGAGCTCCAGGTTGTGGGCGGCAAGGGCGGCCTCGTCGAGGCCGGGCTTGAGGTGGCGGAGGCAGACGGTCTGCAGGGGCACGGGGGCGAGGCGTTCCCAGTCCGGCGCGGCGTCCACCTGGGCCTTCAGCCACTGGGCGTGCTCCAGGTCGCGGCGCAGGCGGGCCTGCAGGCCCTCGACGCCCACATCCATGAGGTAGAACCACAGCTTGAGCGCCCGGAAGCGGCGGCCCAGCTGGATGTGCCAGTCCCGGAAGTTGCTCGCCTGGCCGTCCTGGGCCGTGCGCAGGTAGCTGGGGTTGGTGCTCATCACGCGGATGAGGTGCTGGGGGTCGCGGACGTAGTAGGCGCTGAGGTCGAAGCCCACGCCCATCCACTTGTGGGGGTTGAAGACGAGGCTGTCGGCCCGTTCGATGCCCGCCCACATCCAGCGGCACTCGGGCAGCACCATCGCCGTGCCCGCCAGGGCCGCGTCCACGTGGAGCCACATGCCATGTTTCTCGGCGAGGTCGGCCAGGGCCGCCACGGGATCGAGGGCCGTGGTGCCGGTGGTGCCCACGCAGGCCACCAGGGCGCAGGGGCGCAGGCCGATCTCCACGTCCTTCTCGATGGCGGCCTGCAGGAGGTCGAGCCGGATCGCGTGGGCGTCGTCCGTGGGGATCAGGCGCAGGAAGCTGCGGCCGAAGCCCGCCAGGAGGGCCGCCTTCTCGATGGAACTGTGCCCCTGGTCGGAGGCGTACACCACCAGGGGCGCCTCTCCGCCTGAGCCGGAAAGGGGGGACCGCCCGCTCGCTTCGGCTCGCTCTGCGTCCCCCCTTTGACCCCCACCCGCGGCTTGGGCGGGGCCCAAGCCGCGGGTCTGGAGGCCCCCCTCGTTCTGGGAGAAGTCCGAGCCTTTCTCCCGGGCGCAGAGCAGGGCGGTGAAGGTGGCGGTGCTGGCGGTGTCATGGATGACGCCCGTGAAGGCCGGGCTGAGGCCCACCA
>JAKAMQ010000207.1 GCA_021812805.1 Acidobacteriota bacterium | reverse complement strand
AGGGCGTGGGCCTCCGCCACGACCTCATCCACGGCTCCAGCCTCTGCGGCGCCTGCAGCGAGGTCTGCCCCGTGGAGATCCCCATCCCGGACATCCTCGTGCGCCTGCGCCGGGAGGCCACCCATGCCGACGCGGGATCGAAGGTGGCCGGCAAGGGGACCGGCCGCACGGCCGCCGAGGACCTGGCCTGGCGGGCCTGGGCGGCTGTCCTGAAACGGCCGCGCCTCTACCGGCTCTCCGCCTGGTTCGCCACCCGCTTCCGCCGGTTCATCCCCGGCGGGCTGCCCCTGCTGAAAGCCTGGACGATGTCCCGCACCAAGCCCCTGCCCGCCGCGCGATCCATGCAGGAGCGCCTCCGGAAGGAGGGGATGCCCCATGTCTGACGCCCGTGCCGCCATCCTGGCCCGCCTCCGCGCCGCCGGCGCTGACAGCCCCCTGCCCGCCCTCGACACCGCCGTCCTCGAGGGCCGGCACTGGTTGGCCGCCGAGCGGGTGCAGCGCCTGCGCCAGGGCATGGCGTCCGTCCACACTGAGTTCCTGGAGGCCGGGCCGGACGATTGGCCCGCCGGCCTCCGCGCCTTCTGTGAGCGGGAGGGACTCCGGACGCTCCTCTACGGACCCGCCACGGAGGCCGGGCGCCGGCTGGCGGAGGCCATGGCCGGTTCGCCCACCGCCCTGCGCCCCTACGACGCCCCGGTGGAGACCTTCAAGACCGAGCTGTTCCAGTCGGTGGATGCGGGCTTCACCACCACCGTGGGCGGGGTGGCCGAGACCGGCGGCCTCCTGCTGGCGCCCGGTCCCCACGAGCCCCGCCTGCTCTCCCTGGTGCCGCCCCTCCACCTCGCCCTGCTGCGGGCCTCCACGATCCACGACACCCTCTGGTCCGCCATCCGGGCCCTGGGCTGGGGCCAGGCGCCGCCCCCCAACGCCCTGATGATCTCCGGCCCCAGCAAGACCGCCGATATCGAGCAGACCCTCGCCTACGGCGTCCATGGCCCCAGGCGCCTCGTGGTGGTCCTCGTGGACGACCTCCCCGGAACTCCCGCATAGACGAAGACCCGCGCCCCCGCTACACTGATCCCTCTGGCTGGGTAGCTCAGGTGGTTAGAGCGAGGGTCTCATAATCCCTAGGTCGGCAGTTCGAGTCTGCCTCCAGCCACCAACACACTGAAAGCCCCGTCACCACTTGGTTTCGGGGCTTTTCCGTGGCAGGAGGTTGTCCGCATTGAGGGCGGGCTTTCATCGCCCCAAAAACAGCAAGCGTAGGATCTGACCGTAGGGATCTCCACTCACGCCACCCCGTGGCGGGGCCGGCGGGGCTTGCCTGCGCGCCATCCGCGATTTCGATTCCGATCGCCGCAAAAAGGCCCCCTTGCGGGGGCTGTTGGAGGCGCCGATCGGAATCGAACCGATGAATGGCAGATTTGCAGTCTGCAGCCTTACCACTTGGCTACGGCGCCCAGGGTCCTGCGGTTCTGAAACAGCCCGGGCCGCGAGGGCGGCCCGGGTGGTGGAGCGGGTGATGGGATTTGAACCCACGACTTCAACCTTGGCAAGGTTGCACTCTACCACTGAGTTACACCCGCATCAGACCTAGATCCTAGCAATGGGTGCCCTGGGGGTCAACGGTCTTTTTCGGAACGGCAGGCGGGGCAGAGGCCGAAGAGGATGAGCTGATGGCGGGTGATCCGGAAGCCTGACCGGCGCTCCATCTCGGTAAACGAGGACTCCATCCCGCAGGCATCCACCTCGGTCGTCCTGCCACAGCGCTCGCATTGCAGATGATGGTGATGGTGCCGGGATTCGCAGCGCACAAAGCGCATGATCTGGTCACCGCCCTGGATGCTCTCAGCCCACCCCTCCTGCACGAAGCGTTCCAGGTTCCTGTAGATGGTCGGCAGGCCGGAGCGGCGTTCGGGCATGCGCTCCCAGATCTCCTCCACCGACAAGGGCCGGTCCGAATCGCCCAGTACGCGAAGGATGCCCTGGCGCTGGGGCGTCTGCCGCATGCCAGCGGCCCGCAGAGAAGGTGATGGAGAGGGCCCCGGGGAACTCATGACTCCAGAATGACAGATTCGGGCATGCTTACGGCATATGCTCCCTCTCTCTCAAGGGCATCCCGAGGCTACGGAGAATACCCCGCCCTTTCTGCCCCTCAGCTTCCGGTTCTTCGCGACCCTTGGCCTGCTCGTGCTCCATCTGGCCCTCCCGGCGGAGGTCCGGGCCGGAGGCCCCGGGGAAGGACTGTACTTATCGGCCCTGGGCGTGCTGCTCCTCGAATCCATCTGGGAAGCGGGCCGTGGAATGAGGCTTCAGGGGCGCCTGTTCCCGACGCCCTCCCTGCCCTGGATCCGCTGGAATCTCGCATTGGATCTGGGGCTCGTCACCCTGGTCATCGCCTACCAGGGGGTCGCGCAGGAACGTTTCTCGACCCTCTACATCTTCCCGGTCCTGGCCTCTGCCTTCTACCTCGGCACCGTGGAAATCGTCTGGATCGGCATCCTGTCGGCTTTCACGCACATCGCCCTGGTGGGGGGCTTTGTCACGGGGATCCTCCCGGCCTTCGGGGAATCCACCGCTGCCCGCCACCTCGAATCGAGCCAGATGGCGTTCATCCTGGGGTTGGCGTCCCTGCAGATCTTCGCCGCAACGCTGGTGGTGGTGCTCATCCGGGGCAACATCGAGCGCCTCAAGACAGATCTCAGCGCCACCGAGGCCGCTGTGGACGAGTTGTCCGCGCTGCATCGGCGGGTGGTGGAATCCATGACCTCGGGACTCATCACACTGGATCTCCAGGATCGAATCACGTCCGCCAATCCCGCCGCAGAGTCCATCCTGGCGACGCCGGTCACGCCGGGAAGGCTGATCCAGGAACTCCTCCCCCTGGACCAGCCCCTCGGCCAGTTGCAGCCTGGGCGGGAACACCGGTTCGAGTTCACCCTGCACGTCGAGAACCAGGGCAGCCGCGTTCTCGGCGGGCACCTGGCCTCCCTCCGGACTTCGGATGGCAAGACCACGGGCCGCCTTCTGCTGTTCCAGGATTTGACGGAACTCCAGGCCCTGGCCGAGCGCACCCGCATCAGCGAGCGGCTCGCCACGGTGGGCCAACTGGCCGCGGGCCTGGCCCATGAACTGAGAAATCCCCTGGCATCCATCAGCGGGTGCGTCCAACTGCTCCAGAAGCCGGCGCCAGGGGAGGATATCCAAGGTCGGGTTCTGGGCATCCTCGAGCGGGAGGCCCAGCGCGTGAACGCCATTGTGACGGATTTCCTGGACTTCGCCCGTCCCGGCCCCGCCGAACGCCAGCGGATCCCCCTCCCGCAGGCCATGGAGGATGCCCGGGCCAGCTGGGAGATGGATCCACGAACGGCGGGCCTCGCCCTGGCCATGGAAGCGATTCCGGATGTGGCCTTCGAGGGCGATCCCCACGCCATCCACCGGGTTCTCATGAACCTTCTCAGCAATGCCCGGAAGGCGCTCACCGGGCATCCTGCGCCCCAGGTTCAGATCCGGTTCCAGCGCCGGGACGGCCAGATCGAGCTCGTGGTGGCCGATAACGGATGCGGGATGGACCGGGATCAGCTCGACCGCCTCTTCGTCCCCTTCGCTGGCAGTTTCGAGGAAGGATCAGGGCTCGGGATGAGCCTGGTCTTCAAACTCACCCAGGAGATGGGCTGGCATCTGGAGGTCCAGAGTTGGCCCGGGGTGGGTACGGAAGTCCATTTGACAATGCCGATTTTTCCTCCATCGCGAACCGTGGCAGAGTCTGCTTGAATGATCTAAACTTCCACCAGCATTCAAGCATCCAACCTGTATGCAATCTCCCTTGCGGGGCTCCTGCGGCTCCTGCCAAAGTTGCTTCATCTCCTTCGCTTTCCGTGCAGTCATCGGCCCTGGTGCGCGACCTGTCCAGAGTGGCAAGGAGGCCCCCACAGGGCAGACCCTTGACAGGTTTCGCTGTTCTCCCGTCGCCAGGATTCCCCATGAACCGCAAGCTCATCCGTCCGAACCTCGCCGAGCTCAAGGACAAACTGGGCATTCCTGCCCGGATGCCCGGCGGGGAAGGCATCACCCCGACGCCTTCTCCCCTCGCGCCGGGGGGCGAGCCGAATCCGGCCACCAATCCGGCGGCGGCTACGGCGCCCCAGGGGCTGGGCAGCCCCCGGCGCCGGATCGCGCCGCCTGAGCAGACCAATGCCGAAAGCTTCTACTACCTGAAGCAGATGCAGTCGAAGACCCCCATGGTGGTCGTGCTCCAGGATGACGAGAAGATCCGGGGGGTCATCGAGTGGTATGACAAGCACTGTCTCAAGATCAACCGGATCAAGGAACCCAACGTGCTCGTCCCCAAACACAACATCAAGTACATTTACAAGCAGGAAGAAGAACCGCGGATCCGTCGAGCCCGTGCCCCGAAAAAGGAAGAAGTTCCGGCCCAGGAGCTGGAGATTCCGGTGTTCG
>JAKAMQ010000034.1 GCA_021812805.1 Acidobacteriota bacterium | reverse complement strand
TTCTGCGTCTGGGGGTTCCAGAGGTCGTTGCCGTCGATGTTGGCGTGGACCATGCGGTCCGATTCCAGGTCCAGGATCTTGTCCAGGTTGGCGTCGCCGGCCGGGAAGGTCACGAAGTAGTTGGTGCGGTCGTAGGAGGTGGAGCCGTTGAAGCGCGCGCCGACGCTGTTGAGCACCTCCACGGGGTTGGGATGCCCGTCCTTCCCGCTGAACGTCCGGGAGGGCTTGAACATCAGGTGCTCCAGGAGGTGGGCCATGCCCGTCTCGCCGTAGCTCTCGTTCCGGGAGCCCACGAGGTAGGTGACGTTCACGGTGGTGGTCGGTTTGCTGGCATCGGGGAACAGCAGCACCTTCAGCCCGTTGGCCAGGTCGTATTCAGTGATGCCCTCCACCGAAGTCACCTTCACGGGGGCAGGCAGGGCCTTGGCGACGGGGGCCATCCGGGGTGCCGGCTTCGGCGCCTCCCCGGCCACCAGCGCCAGGGCCAACAGGCCGCCGAGCGGCCAGACAAAACGATGGGAGAAGGGCATGCGGCCTCCGGACTGGGAAAGATCCCTGCGTGGGAAAATTCCAGCATAGGGCAGAACCGTCCGGATATTCATCACCCTTGAGTTAAGAATTGTTAAGAACCGGCCAGCCATCTGCCGAGGTCGCGTTCCCATGCCACCCGGAGATCCTCCAGCCGCAGGCCTTTGCCCTTGTTCGGCGCCGCCTGGAGCAGGCCCTGGGCGCTGGGATGGGGCAGCGGATGCAGATCGAAGGGGGGCACCTCTTCCGCAAGGGCGGGCAGGCGTTCCAGCACCCAGCGGGGCCGGGTGCCGAAGGCGAGGACGCGCAGCGGATCGCCCCTCCCCGCGGCGGCCCGGGCCAGTTCCCCGGCCAGGCGCCGCAGGTTGTCCGGGCTGCGCAGTTCCCGGTCCGTGGGCGCGCGGAAATGCTCCCCATCCTTCGTCGGGCAGACAGGCCAGGCGTTACTGAGCGCCACGCCCCGCAGCACCGGGCGGAGTCCCCGCAGCTTCAGCGAGGCGCCATCCCAGTCCTCCCATGCGGCGGCGGGCACCTCCGCCAGGCCCGCCGCCGCCAGGGCCCGGTACACTGCGATACCCGCGCCATCGCCCCAGAAGGGGATGCCGGACTGGTCCGCGCCCCGGGGCCCCGGCGCCTCGCCGAAGAGCATGACGCGAACGGGCCCGGAGACCGGGAAGAGGGCGGGGACGGAGTGGCCGAGGATGCGGGGCATGGTTGGCTCCAGACGGGGGCTACACCTGCACCACCCCGCCATCCAGATTGAGGCACTGCCCCACCTGCATGGTGTTGGCGGGATCCAGCAGCCACGCGATGCCGCGGGCGATCTCCTCAGCCTGGAAGAATCGCTTCACCGGGACCGCATCCTCGGCCTGGGCGCGGAACTCGGCCTCGCTCTGGCCCGTGACGGCGGCGATCTGGCGGATGCCCGTCTGAGCCATGTCGGTGTCAATCCAACCCGGGGCCACGGCGTTCACCACGATGCCCTTCCCGATGAGCTCCAGCGCCAGGGCCTTGGCCAGGCCGTGGAGACCGTGCTTGGCGGCGCAGTAGGCCCCGTAGCCCGGCACGCCGAAACGCCCGAGCACACTCGAGACAAGGACGATGCGCCCCCCGGGGCCCATCCGGGGCAGGAAGGCCCGCACCGTGTTCCAGGGGCCCGTGAGATCGGCAGCGACGATCTCGTCGAAGAAGGCATCCGTGGGCTGGCCCTCGCTGTTCGACTCCCGGTCCACGGGCGTCATGCCGGAGATGCCCGCAGCGGCCACCAGGCCGTCGAGGGAACCCAGGCCTCCCGCAATCGCCGCCAGCCGGGTGCGGTCGGTCACATCCGCCGCGAAGGTTTCCGCCGTCCCTCCGGTCTGCCGCACAGATTCCGCCGTGACGTCCAAAGCCGGTTTATCCCGCCCCAGCAGCAGCAGGTGCGCGCCCTCGGAAGCAGCGAGATTCAGGGCACAGGCCCGACCGAGGCCGCGGGAGGCGCCGGTGATGAGGATGGTGCGGGTCATGGAACCTCCAGGTTGGGAACGAGACTCTGGCACCCCATGCCTGGATGCCTATCTTTTGAATTCTGCAGGAGAAGTCATGACCTGGGACGGTCGGAATGCACGGCGGGGGGTAGCCCTGCCCGCAGACCCGGAATGCCGGGAGGGACTCTGGTCCCTGGGCGATGGACAGCGACTGCCCAACAGCCCGGATGCCCTGCCGCTTGAACTGGGGGATCCAGGGCATCCCGCCCGCCTGCGCCCCGCGGATCTGGACGATCCCGAAGGCTTCCGCACCCGCCTGAACGCCTGGCTGCTGCGCCAGCGCTGAACCGTTTCAGCCGCACAGGACCGTGCCGCCGTTGACGTTGAGCACCTCCCCGGTGATGGCGGAGGCCCAGGGGCTCAGCAGGAAGGCCACGGGGCCCGCCAGGTCCTCCGCCTCGGGGATGCGCCCCAGGGGGAAGGCCGCCGCGATGCGCTTCCGCTGGTCGGCATCGGCCCGCAGGGCACTGGCGCTCATGTCCGTGTCCACCCAGCCGGGCGCCACGGCGTTCACGCGGATGCCCGCGGGCCCCACTTCCGGCGCCAGGGATTTCACGAGGGAGATGACGGCGCCCTTGCTGGCGGCGTAGGCCCCGTGGCGGGCTTCGCCCCGCTGTCCGGCCGTGCTGCTCAGGAGCACGATGGAGCCGCCGCCGCTGCGGCGCAGGGCGGGGATGATCTCGGCGTTCCAGCGGAAGAGGCCGGTGACATTGGTCTCCAGGATGTCCAGGAGCACGGCTTCGTCCTCCAGCTCGGCGGGCGTGGCGGCCCAGATACCGGCGTTGCCCACGAAGGCGTCCAATCCGCCCCAGGCCGCTTCCACAGTGGCGACGGCCACCTGGGCGTCCTCCCGGCGGCGCTGGTCCGCCCGGATGGCCAGGGTCTCGCGGCCCTGGGCCCGCAGCTCGGCCTGGAGGTCGAGGGCCGCCTGTTCGGCGCTGAGGTAGGTGAAGGCCACCTTCGCGCCGAGGCTGGCCAGCAGCCGCACGGTGGCGGCGCCGATGCCCCGGCTGCCGCCGGTGACGAGGATGCGTTGGGAAGCGAGGTTCAGGGGCATGGGATCGGCTCCGGGCTGCGGAGGACGCAGCGGTCATGGAGGCGGGGGATGAGCTCCCCCAGCCGGGATTCGGGAACGAGGAAGGCGACAGATACGGTGCTGCTGCCGGTGAGGAGACCCCCCACGGCTTCGTGGCCCAGGGCGGCCAGGTGGCGCAGGGCGGCCATGGGGTCGGCGCGCAGACCCTCCCCGACCAGGGCCACCACGGCCCAGCCGCAGGCCAGCTCCGCGCCCCCGGCCTCGAGGTCGGCCAGCAGTTCGACCGCAGCCGGGGTGTCGGGCCGCACGGCCAGCAGGGTGCCCGCAGGGCTGGAGACGAGGCCGAAGCGCAGGGCGCCGGCCTCTTCCAGGCGCCGGGCGGCGTCGAGCGGCGGCTCCAGACCCGCCGCCGGGGGGAAGCGGAGGAGGCAGAGCCCCTCCTTGTAGGCCACGGAGGTCACCTCCCCGGCGGCGCGGGGCGGCGGCACCGGCAGGATCTCCGTGCGGGAGGCGCCGGGGCGCAGGGTGTTGGCGACCACCAGGCGGAACCCCGCCCGGCCGCCCGGGGCAAGGGAATCGGCGTGGAGCACCTTGGCGCCGAAGGCGCTGAGCGCCTCGGCCTCGCCCAGGCTCATGCGGGGGATGGGCCGGGCCTCCCGCACGAGGCTCGGATCGGCGGTGAGGACGCCGTCCACATCGGTCCAGATCTGGACTTCCGCGGCGCCCAGGGCCTCGCCCAGCAGGGTGGCGCTGGTGTCCGACCCGCCTCGGCCGAGGGTGGTGGTGGCGCCATCGGGGGCGGCGCCCAGGAAGCCCTGGGTCACCCAGAGGGCGCCATCGGCCAGGGCCTCGCGCCAGGGCTCCGCCGCCGCCCGCAGGGCGGGCAGGTTCACCCGGGCCTTGCCGAAGCGGGCGTCGGTTCGCATCACCTCCCGCACATCGCGGAAGGCGGCGGCGAAGCAGGCCGCGGCGAGGTGGGCGGAGAGGGTCTCGCCCGCCGCGAGCGCGGCGTCCCGGCCCCGGGCCGTGGCTTCCCCGAGCAGGGCCATGCCGGTGACCAGCTGATCGAGACGGGCGAGGATCGGACCCCAGGCGGGGCGTACCGCATCGGCCAGGCCCAGCTCGGTGGCCACGGCGGCGTGGTGATCGCGCAGGGCCGCGAGCTGGCCCTGCGCCGCGGGCAGGTCGCCTCGGCCCGCCGCCGCGGCGGCCTCGAGGATGCGATCCGTGGTGCCCTTGAGAGCCGATACGACCACGAGGCCACCCGCAGGCAGTTCCTCCCGCACGATGCCCGCCGCCCGCCGCAGGGCCTCGGCACTGCCCACGGAACTGCCGCCGAACTTGAGGATCTTGATCATGGAGATCATCCGAGAAAAGGAAGGTCTAACCGCAGATGTCGCAGATGGACGCAGATCGCAGGAAAGGCCAAGCCCATCTGTGTCATCTGCGCCCTCTGCGGTTTCTATTCCTGCAACAACCGGTCGAGCCATGCCGCCATCTGCCCCCACTCCATGAGGAAGGCGTCGTGACCGTGGGGGGTGTGCAGCCAGTCCAGCCGGACCTCGGCGCCCGCGGCCTGGGCGGCGTCAGCCAGTTCCAGGATCAGGGCGGGCACGAAGAGCTGGTCGGAGTTGATACCCAGGAGGTGGAGGGGCGCCTTCAGCCCGCGCAGGGCAGGCACGAGCCCGCCGCGTCCCCGCCCCAGGTCGTGGGCGTCCCAGGCCTTGAGAAGGGCCAGATAGCTCTCGCGGGTGAAGCGATCCGCGAGGGTCCGACCATGGTGGTCCAGCCAGGCCTGGATGCCGCCTTCCGCGAACCGGGCGTTGAGGCTCTCCGGCGTGCGGAAGGTGAGCATGGCCGCATGGCGTGCCAGCGCGATGGCGGCCTCGTCGGGGATCGAAGCATCCTCGAGGATGCGGCGCTGGATGTGGTTCTGGCCCAGGATCCAGGCATCGCTGCGCCCGCCGGTGCCGATGACGCCGAGGGCGCCGATCCGCTCCGGCAGGCGCAGGGCCAGTTCCAGGATCACCATGCCGCCCAGGCTCCCGCCCACGGCGGCGTCGAAACGCAGATCCTCCGCCTCGATCCAGGCGGCCAGGGCCTCGGCCAGGTCGCGCGGCGTGAGGTCGGGGAAGGGTTCGCCTTTCTGCGGTCCCGTCGAGCCATAGCAGGAGCCGGGGAGATTGGGGGCCCACACCGTTGCGCGGGTGGCCGCCAGGGGCGCGTCCGGCAGGAAGAGGGGCCCCCACCAGCCCTTCGGACCTTCGGGGTAGAGGCCGCCGGTGAGGGCGTGGAGGAGCAGCACCTTCGCCGGCCCGTGGCCGATGCGGCGCCAGGCGATGTGAGCCTCCAGCGGATGGCCGCATTCAAGCGGAATGGGAAAGCAGGTCGTGCGGATCATCAAAGCTCCTGGCAGGGGTGAAGCCACAGAAAGGAACCCTTGGCCGCAAAATCCACAAAGCGCACACGTTAAATACCAGCTTTGTGCCCTCTGTGCTCCTTGTGGCCAGATTCTCTTTGCGGCAGGTTGCTTCAGGCGCGGATTCCGGCGAGGGCCTGCTCCAGATCCTCGATGAGATCATCCAGGTGTTCCAGTCCCACGGAGAGGCGGATGAGGTCGTCGCCCACGCCCGTGGCCAGCCGCTCGGCGGGGCTGAGCTGCTGGTGGGTGGTGCTGGCGGGATGGATGATGAGGCTCTTGGCGTCACCCACGTTGGCCAGGCGGGAGAAGAGCTGCACCCGGTCAATGACGGACTTGCCGGCCTCCAGCCCGCCCCGCACGCCGAAGGTGAGGATGCCGCCGAAGCCCGCGCCGGGCCGGAAGAAACGTGCGGCATTCGCATGGCCCGGTGCATCCGGCAGGCCGGGATGGTTCACCCAGGCCACTTCCGGCCGCGCTTCGAGCCACTGGGCCACGGCCAGGGCGTTCTGTCCGTGGCGCTCGAGGCGCAGGGGCAGCGTCTCGATGCCCTGGAGGATGAGGAAGGCATTGAAGGGGCTGAGGGCCGCGCCGGTGTCCCGGAGGCCCTCGATGCGGGCCTTCGTGATGAACGCCGCGGGCCCCGCCAGATCGGCCAGCACCGCGCCGTGGTAGGCATCGCAGGGTTCCGTGAACTCGGGGAACTGCCCGTTGCGCCAGTCGAAGGTGCCGCCATCCACGATGACCCCGGCGAGGCTCGTGCCGTGGCCGCCCAGGTACTTGGTGGCGCTGTGGACGACCAGATCCGCGCCGTGCCGCAGCGGGTTCAAGAGGTAGGGGCTCGCCAGGGTGTTGTCCACGATCAGCGGCACGCCGGCCCCGTGGGCGATCGCCGCGATCACATCGAAATCGGGCACGTCGAGCTTGGGGTTGCCGAGGGCTTCGACATAGACGGCCCGGGTGGCGGGCGTGATCGCGGCGCGGAAGGCGGCGGGATCCGTGCTGTCCACGAAGGTGGCGGTGATGCCCAGGCGCGGCAGGGTGTGGCGCAGCAGGTTGTAGGTGCCGCCGTAGAGGTTGTTGCCCGCCACCACGTGATCGCCCTTCCGCAGGAGCGTCGTGAGCGTGAGCGTGATGGCCGCCTGGCCCGAGGCCACGGCCAGCGCGCCGATGCCGCCCTCCAGCTCCGCCACGCGCTGTTCCAGCACGGCCGTGGTGGGGTTCATGAGGCGGGTGTAGATGTTCCCCGGCACCTCCAGGTTGAAGAGGGCCGCGCCATGCTCAGTGGAATCGAACACGTAACTGGTGGTCTGGTAGATGGGCACCGCGCGGCTGCGCGTGTCCCGGTCGGGCGTGTGGCCCCCGTGCAGGGCGAGGGTTTCGAAACGGGGGGTCTGGGTGGCGGTGGCGCCCATGGCGTCTCCTGGAGAAGGAAGGTTGAGAAGGCCGAGGCCCCGTCCGTCCAAGCAAGTCCAGAAGTCGCCAACGCCGAAGGGGCCCGATCGCTCGGGCCCCTTCGGCATGTTGTCAGTTCGACACAGCTCGACATCTCTCCATGATTGCTCATGGCAGGAATTGGCACCTTGCGTTCGCAGGTTGCCAAGGTTTCACAGGGCCCGTCCCTCCACCTTTCTGGATAACTCGCTATGGAACTGGCAAGGATCTTCGGATGAGAACGGCCCCGCAGGGCCGGTGCACGAAGGTAGCGCAAGACCGCCCAGACCCGCAACCCGGAAGTTCGCCCTGCCGGAATCCTCCCATCATCAAAAAGCGCCACCCGCATAGGTGGCGCCAAGTGCTTTGCTTGCTGGCTCCGGAGGAGGGATTTGCACCCCCGATCTAGTAATTAACAGAGTGTTCAAAGGCTCTTTGCCCATTTTCTCCATTTCTCGCTGAATCGCGATAAAACCATCAATTTCAAAAATTAAACTTCACGATCTCCCTACCATTCCTTCCGCTTCGCCCCCATGCTTTCCCCCGCCGGGATACCCCACGGATAGGTAGCGCCAGGAAGGGCGTGGCACATCGAGGCTCAGCCGAATTTCCCGAAGCCCACGCGATGGTTTTACACTAGATAAGATCCTCCCACCGGAGAACGCCATGATGTTTTGCCATTCACCAAGGGCCACCCTTGTGGCCATGCTTGTGTGCCTCCTGCCGATTCCAGCCGAAGCCCGTCAGGCCATTGAGCCGACGCCTTCCGTCAACCGGTCCAGTGCCCTGACCCGTGTGGATCCGAAGGCCCTTTCTGCTCTCCGTTGGCGCAACATCGGCCCGGCCCGCGGTGGCCGATCCGTGGCCGTGGCCGGAGTACCCGGTGATCCTTATACGTTCTATTTCGGAGCGGTGGCGGGTGGCGTCTGGAAGACCATCGATGCGGGCCAGCATTGGCTGCCCATCACGGATCAGACCCCGATCTCCTCGGTCGGAGCGATCGCAGTGGCGCCCTCGGACTCCAAGGTGATCTACGTCGGAACGGGCGAGAGCGACCCACGCGGGGACATGACCTGGGGCGATGGTCTCTACAAATCCATCGATGGAGGCAAAACCTGGAGCTTCTCTGGCCTTAAAGACAGCCGACAGATTGGGGCCATCGCAGTCGATCCGAAGAACCCCGACATTGTCCTGGTGGCGGCGCTCGGGGATGCCTTCGGGCCAAATGCGGAGCGCGGCGTGTTCCGTACCACCGATGGCGGCAAGACCTGGGCCAAGGTGCTCTACAAGGACGAGCAAACCGGTGCCATCGACCTGACCTTGGACCCGAGCGACGCCAAGACTGTGTGGGCGGCCCTGTGGCAGATGCGTCGGCAGCCATGGAACTTCTCCAGTGGTGGACCGAACAGTGGCATCTATCGTTCCAACGACGGCGGCCTCACCTGGGCACAGGTAACGGGACATGGGCTCCCCACCGGCATCCTAGGACGCTGCGATATATCAATCTCCGGCGCCGACTCCAAGCGGATCTACGCCATGGTCGAAGCAAAGGAAGGCGGCCTGTTCCGCTCCGATGATGGCGGTGGGAACTGGATCCGCATCAATGATGACGGCCGTTTGAGACAGCGCGCCTGGTACTTCTCCAAGATCTATGCCGACCCCAAGGATCGGGACACGGTATATGCCCTTAATACGGGGTGCTTTCGCTCGACCGATGGCGGCAGGACTTTCAAACTGCTGCCGGCCCCTCATGGGGACCATCACGCGCTGTGGATCGACCCCACCGATCCCCAGCGGATGATCAACGCCAATGATGGTGGCGCGGCAGTCAGCGTGGACGGTGGCAAGACCTTCTCCACCCAGAACAACCAGCCGACAGGGCAGTTTTATCATGTCGCCACCGACAACCGGTTCCCGTACCGGGTCTACGGAGCCCAGCAGGACAACTCGAACCTGGCTGCCGCCAGCTATTCGGATTTCGGAGCCCTTACCAGCCAGGACTGGTACCCGGCGGGTGGCGGTGAGTGTGGATTCGTCCTGCCCGATCCGCGAGATCCGGACATCATCTACTCCACCTCCGAGAACACCATCTCCCGCTTCAACCGCCACACGATGCAGTCCAGCCTCATTTCCGTATGGCCGATCGACGCCTCAGGCCACGCGGCAGATGAACTCAAGCATCGATTCAACTGGACGCTGCCACTGATCCTATCGCCCTTCGATTCTGACACCCTCTACACGGGGATGGAGCGGCTGTACAAGACCACCGATGATGGGCAGCACTGGACGGCGATCAGTCCCGACCTCACACGGAACGACCGGTCCAAACAGGGCCCATCAGGAGGCCCTATCACGCATGACATCACCAGCGTCGAGTACTACGACACCATCTTCGCCGTGGCGGAATCGACGAAGGCGAGGGGGTTCATCTGGGTTGGAACCGATGACGGACTGATCCATCTGACCCGGGACGACGGTCAGCACTGGCAGAACGTCACGCCTGCGGCCATGCCAAGCTGGGGCACGGTCAGCATGATCGATCCGGGCCATTTCGATCCAGGAACGGCCTATGTTGCAGTGGACTGCCACAAGCTCGATGACCTCGCGCCGCACGCCTTCAAGACCCACGATGCCGGCAAGGATTGGATCCCGATCGATGCGGGCTTGCCTGAGGGTGCCGTGGTGCATGCCGTGCGCGAAGATCCGGTCGACCCCGGACTGCTCTACGCCGCAACGGAACTCGGCGTGTTCGTTTCCTTTGACGATGGCGCCCATTGGCAAACCCTCAACGTCGGTTTGCCGCGCACACCCGTCCATGATCTCGTGGTGCATGACGCGGACCTGGTGATTGCCACCCATGGCCGCTCATTCTGGATCCTCGATGATGTCACGCCGCTGCGCCAGGCGGCCCAGGCCCTGGCAACCCCATCCGGTGGGCTCTACCTCTATGAGCCGGAACGTGCATACAGGCTTCATTATCCGGATGAGGTCGATGTCCGGCCGCCGAACGGCAAGAATCCACCGGCCGGTGCCCTGGTGGACTATTACCTCCCTGTGAAACCCGCCGGACCGCTAACCATGGAGATCAGTGATGCCAAAGGACAAGTGATCCGACACTTGTCGAGTGGTACCTCCAGCAAGGTGGAACAGCCCCAGGAATGGCCAGACATAGTGCAGGCGACCG
Organism: Acidobacteriota bacterium; assembly: GCA_021812805.1. Taxonomy (GTDB): domain Bacteria; phylum Acidobacteriota; class Holophagae; order Holophagales; family Holophagaceae; genus Geothrix. Next base: position 10,373 of record JAKAMQ010000034.1, on the reverse strand, counting down.
ACATCCTTCCCGCCAATGAAGGGTTGAACCGCTTCGTGTGGGATCTTCGCTGGGATGACCCGGTGCAGATCCCAGGGGCCTTCTACGCCGGTTTGCCGCCGCGGGGGCCCCTTGCCCTCCCCGGCACGTACACCCTGCGCATGACCTATGGCGGGAAGACCTACACGACCCCGCTTCGCCTCGTGCGCGACCCCCGGGTGACGGGGGCGGCCACCGGCATGGAGGAGAAGTTCGCCCTGGCCCTCGCCGTCTACCATGATCTCGATGCGCTTCACCGCGCCGTCAACGATCTGCGGGAGATCAAGACGAGGCTCTCTGCCACGGTGGCCAAGGGAGACGCCAGCGCCAAGGCTAGGGGCGGGGCACTCCTTGTCCAGGCCGAAGCCATCGAGGGCGTACTCGTGCAGGTCCATCTCAAGGGCTCAGAGGCCAACCTGAACTACCCGGGCATGCTCAACGAGCAGATCTACGGCTTGGCGAGCCTTCTTGACGATGCCGACACCGCACCCAACCAGCCCGAGGAGGCCCTGTATCAGGACCTGCACCACAAACTCGCGGTCCAACTCGCAGCCTGGAGGACGCTGAAAGAGCAGGCCATCCTGCCCTACCTCACCGGGAAGTAGGATGCATCCGCCACGGCCGGAGGTCTGGGATTCTGTCCCTCGAGTAGCCAACCGCCTGGCTCGACCTCGAAAACACTAAGCCTTCTGTTGATGTAGCCCGGTGGTTCCAGGCAGGCATCATCTCCACCAGCGGAAGGCGGTATTGAACATGCCCGGAGCATCGAGGGCCAGAACGATCGGGCCATAGGGAAATCGGGGCAGTTAACCGCCTGACCGTCGGTTCCCGGGTCCCTCCACCACCCTGTGGCCGGAAGGTGGAGGACCCTTCCGGGTGTTTTCGGGGCAACCCGACAAAGTCCAAGCAGAGCCCTCCTAGCCCTGCTTGGTGCGGCAAGGTGTTCGTGCTGCTGAACCGCGAGCAGGTGGAACAGCACCTCGACCTACTTGCGATTCTGCTGGATGCCGCCGATGTCATCGATGATCAGGGCGTCGAATGCTTCCAGGCGCTGGTGGCCGTCCGCAAGTATTCGGCGGCCTCGGAAGGCTTGAGGAGTTCGAGGGTGGACATGAGGGTTCTCCGGGAGCACCCCGGGAAATCGGGGCTTCCCGGCGAGCCTCGAAGGCACCAGGGGGGTGCGGAGTGGCGGGTAGCGCACTGGGTGCCAGGATGTGAGCCGCCCTGGACAGACATGGCCCGGCCCAGAACATCCCGCCCGGATACCCCTTGGATACCCAAACAAAAACGGCCACCCGGGAAGATGGCCGTAAGTGCTTGGTTTTTCTGGCTCCGGAGGAGGGATTTGAACCCCCGACCTAGTGATTAACAGTCACCCGCTCTGACCCCTGAGCTACTCCGGAAAGGGCAAAAGCTCATTCTACCGGAGGCTGTCGCGAATTCAAGCGGGGCCGGGGCTTCTAGGTCCGCTGGAGCTCCATGAGGATCTGGCGGGCGGCGGCCTTGAGGGTTTCGATGACGCCGGTGCCCTGGTTGGCCACGGCCTCGATCATGGGCTCGCCCCGGAACCGGAGCAGTCGCTCCATCTCGGTGACGGGAGCAGCGGAGGGCATGTCGCGCTTGTTCAGCTGGAGCACGTACGGGATCGAACGGATGTCGAACCCGTTCTCCTTGAGATTGGTGGCCAGGTTGGCGATGGACTCGATGTTGGCTTCCATGCGTGCTCTCTGGCTATCGGCCACGAAGATGATGCCGTCGCAGCCACGCAGGATGAGCTTCCGGCTGGCGTCGTAGAAGACCTGGCCAGGCACCGTGTAGAGGTGGAAGCGGACCTTGAAGCCCTTCACCGTGCCCATGTCCAGGGGCAGGAAATCGAAGAAGAGGGTGCGGTCGGTTTCAGTGGCCAGGCTGACCAGCTTGCCCTTCTTCTCGGGGTTGGCCTGCTCGTAGATCCACTGGATGTTCGTGGTCTTCCCGCAGAGGCCGGGACCGTAGTACACGATCTTGCAGTTGATCTCGCGGGACGCGTAGTTGATGAAAGTCATCGCCGACTCCGGAATTCAGTCGCCGAAGAGCCGGTCTATGTCTTCGTCGGTGATCTCGGAGAAGGGGCTCTCGAAACGGCTGCCCGTGTCGGATTCCTTCTGGGCCCGCTGTTCGACCTGGTCGAAGATCTCCTGGAGTTCCTTGCTCGCTTTCTTCACCCTCAGCCGAACAAGAGCCAGACTGGAATTCTGATCGAAGATGACCACCAGGATGCCGCGCTTGCCCACGATGGAGATGTGGAGGTTGTCCTTTTCCCCCTCATGAAAGAGCAGACTGAACTCCTTCTCCCCGATGAGCTTAGCCAGGCCATCCGTGGCGGCGACGTTCCCGGCGGTGAGAGAAGCAAGGCTGGTGGCATCTATGCTTTTCACATCGCCGGCCGCGGCGATCTGCTGACCGTTCTTGTCCACCAGGAAAACGACTTTGGCCGAGGCGTCCTTAGCGAGCCGGCCGATGATCTCCTGGAGGAGCTTGTATTCCTCCTCAAACATGATGAGATCCAACTTGGCCACAACGACCTCCAGGGGACAACTTTCTGGAGGATACCGCAGTTGAGGATTCAGTAGGCGCCAGAGCCGGCGCCGCCTCCGGCCACGGCCACCGAGGCGGAGAGCCCCAATCGCGTGGCACCCGCGAACACCATGGCGAGCGCGGCCTCGTAGGTGCGAATGCCGCCGGAGGCCTTGACGCCCAGCCCCGTTCCGACAGCCTGGCGCATCAGGGCCACATCCGCTTCCGTGGCGCCGCCTGTGGAAAATCCTGTGGAGGTCTTCACGAAATCCAGACCGGCCTCCCGGGCCAGGACGCAGGCGCGGGCCTTCTCGCTGTCCGTGAGCAGGCAGGTCTCCAGGATCACCTTGAGCACGGCTGGCTGAGGAACGGCGGCGCGGAGGTTCCTGAGATCCTCGGCCACCTTCGACCAGTCGCCGGACTTGGCGGGCCCGATGGCCAGGACCATGTCCACCTCCTGGGCCCCCTCCCGCAGCGCGACCTCCGCTTCACAGGCCTTGGCCACGGTGGAGGTGGCCCCCAGCGGGAACCCCACCACCGTGCAGGTGCGCACCGGGCTGCCTGCGAGGAGGCGGGCGGCGAGGGCAACCCAGACCGGATTCACACACACGGAGGCGAACCCGTACTGCCTGGCTTCGCCACAGAGGGTTTCGATCTGCGCTGCAGTGGCATCGGCCTTCAGCAGGGTGTGGTCAATGAGCGGGGCCAGGGCCCAGGGCCCCGCGGGGGGGCGGCAATCACCCAGGGGGACGGAATGGAGCCCCTCGGCATCTCGCAGCAGGCAGGTGCCGTGGAGGCACCCGAGGAGCTGCGCCTGTCTGGGGGGCGCCTGGGTGGACACGCGCGCGCGGATTTCAGAGGTCAGGTCGAGCAGATCATTCGTCATGGAGCCCATCATCGCCTTGGGCGCCGCCCGCGCCAAGCCGGAACAAGGGAAAGCGGGCTCGAGGCCCGCTTTCCCGCATTGTCTGAGGCTTGAAGATTACTTCTTCTCGGCCTTCTTGACTTCCTTCTTGGCGACCTTCTTGCCGGCCTTCTTGACTTCCTTCTTCTCGGCCTTCTTCTCGGCGGCATTCATGGCCTTCTTCTCGGCCTTCTTCTCGGCGTGCTTCTTGGCCACGTGCTTCTTGGCGACATGCTTCTTCTCGGCCTTCTTCTCCGTGGCATTCATGGCCTTCTTCTCGGCAGGAGCGGCCTCAGCCTTCTTCGCAGCCTTCTTCTCGGCCTTCTTGGCGACATGCTTCTTGGCCACGTGCTTCTTGGCGACGTGCTTCTTGGCCACGTGCTTCTTGACTTCCTTCTTCTCGACCTTCTTCTCTTCGGCGTTCATGGCCTTCTTCTCGGCCTTCTTGACTTCCTTCTTGGCAACCTTCTTGGTGGCCTTCTTGGCTTCCTTCTTCTCGGCGTTCATGGCCTTCTTCTCGGCAGGAGCGGCCTCGGCCTTCTTCGCGGCCTTCTTGGCGACATGCTTCTTGACCATGTGCTTCTTGACTTCCTTCTTCTCGGCCTTCTTCTCTTCGGCCTTCACAGCCTTCTTCTCGGCCTTCTTGACCACGTGCTTTTTGACTTCCTTCTTCTCGACCTTCTGCACCTTTTCGGCCTTCTTGGGCTCAGGCTTCTTGGCCTCACCGGCGAAAACGGGGCTGATGAGCGCAGCGGCGAAGAGCAGCGCGACGAGCTTCTTCATGGGGTTCTCCATAGGGTTATCCGGCACGGCCGGATTCGAGTCGAGACTAAGCAGGATGTGCGCCAAAATATAAATTGTTTGTTTTTAATATTTAAAATAAAAAAAAGAACCCCCGAGTGTCGCAGCTTGCAACATGTCGCAGCCTGCGACGGAATCCATCAGACCGGAGGCCTACTCGGTGCCTTCATGCAGTCCGTAGCGTTTGAGTTTGCGGTACAGCGTGGTCCGGTCCACACCCAGGATGTCGGCAATGCGCTGTTTTTCCTTGTGCCTGCTGACCAGGAGCTGGATATAACGCTGTTCCAGCTGATCCAACGTCGGCCAATCCTCCGTGAGAACGGAGACCTCGTCCCCGGCCCCCGGCTGGCGGAGCGCCCGCTTCAACACGTCCGCCTGGATTTTGCGGGGGAGGTCATCCACCGTGATCTCCCGGCCGCGGCTCAACTGGGTGAGGTTTTCCACGGCGTTCATCAGCTCCCGCACATTCCCCGGCCAGGAATAGCGTTCCAGGACGTGGCGGGCCTCGGGGTGGATCACGTAGACGCGATGGTCCTTCCGGCTGCTCTCCGCCAGGAAATGATCCAGGAGGAGAGGGACGTCCTCCCCACGTTCCCGGAGGGGAGGCACTTCGAGTTCGACCACGCTCAGCCGGTAGTAGAGATCCTCCCGGAAGCTCCCGGCCTTGACCATTTGCTGGAGATCCCGGTTGGTCGCGGCGATGACCCGGGTATCCACCTTGATGGTGCGGGTTCCCCCCACGCGCCGGATCTCCTGCTCCTGGAGCACGCGAAGGAGGCGCACCTGGAAGCTGAGGCTGGTTTCTCCGATCTCGTCCAGGAAGATGGTGCCCCCGGAGGCCTCCTCGAACAGGCCGGGCTTCTCGCTCACCGCCCCGGTGAAGGAACCCTTCACGTGGCCGAACAGCTCGGATTCGAGGAGGCTCTCGGTCAGGGCCCCGCAGTTCACCGCCACGAAGGGGCGATCCTTGCGGTCACTGGAAAGATGGATGCTCCGGGCCACCAGTTCCTTGCCCGTGCCGCTCTCCCCGATGATCAGCACCGTGGACCGGCTGTTCTGGAGGCTGGCGATGGTCTTGTAGACCGTCATCATCCGGGGGCTGGAACCGATCATCAGGCTGCGTTTCGCCTTCGGCGAGGCGGCCTCCTCCACCCCCTGTCCGCCGGATTGCCGGCGGGCGATGGCCCGGGCCACCAGGGCCTTCAGCTCCTCGTTGTTCCAGGGTTTGCTGAGGAAGTCGAAGGCGCCTTCCTTCACCGCCTCGAGCGCGGTCTCGAGGGTTCCGAAGCCGGAAAGCAGGATGGTGTCCACGCCCAGGGGTTTGGCCTCCCGCAGCAGATCCAGCCCATCCTTCCGGGATTCCAGGTTGATATCCGAAAGGAGGAGATCGAAGGACTCCTGGTGCAGCAGCTGGATCGCCTTGTCCGGATGCACGGCCTTGGCGACATCCAGGCCCATGTTCTCCAGGAGCTCCTCGAGGAGATCGCAGGTTTCCTGACTGTCATCCACCACCAGCACGCGGGCCATGGTTCCTCCCGGGATGACGTTACCCCAAACAGCCCTTTCGGCCGAAGGGAGGTGGACGTATGCTTCACGACACCTATCCCGGAGCCTCCCATGCGCAAGCCCCTGCTCGTCCTGGCTTCCCTGGCCCTGTCCACCCTCAGCCTGGTGGCCGGGGATCTCACCATCACCTCCCGGGTGACCGGCAAGGGCCCTGGGGCCAAGGACGGAACCCAGGTGCAGTACATCAGCCCCGACCGGATGCGCCTCGACCAGACGGGAACCCAGACCGACACCCTGATTGATTTCGGCAAGGGCGTCATGTACGTCATCAATCACGGCAAGAAGACCATCACCCGCCTCACCTTCCAGGAGCTGCAGGCCTCCATGGAAGCCATGAACGACCGGATGGGCGCCCTCTCCGGCATGATGAGCAAGATGCTGCTCGGCGATGCCTCCAAGGTGAGCGTCCAGAAGGAAGGCACCGATACGGTCCTCGGCCGTCCCTGCCAGAAGGTCCGCATCACCATCGGGAAGATCGTGGAGGATCTGAGCATGGACCCGACCCTGCAGTTCCCCATCCGCGACTATGCCAAGACCATGTCCATGATGAGCCGGGTTCCGGGGCCCATGGGAAACGTCTTCAAGCGCCTCTATGAAGAGATCGGGAAGCTCCACGGCGTCGCGCTCCGCACCCATGTCAAGGGCATCATGGGCTCGGATCTCACCACGGAGGCCACGGCCATCTCGACGGCGGCCATCCCGGCCAGTGCCTGGGCGCTTCCCAGCGGCTACCAGGTGGTGGAGGGCGGACGGGAGCTGTCCGAGGGCACGCATCCCCGCCACTAGCCGGTAGACTGGAGGCGGCCCGCACGGGCCCCTGCCGCCGGATGTCCATGACTACCCAGCCCCCCCAGCCTTCCTTTGATGATGGCCTCGACCGCCTCGAGGCCCTGGTGCAGCAGCTGGAATCCGGCAGCCTGAGCCTGGAGGAGGCCCTGGCCCGTTTCGAGGAAGGGGTCCAGTTGAGCCAGTCCCTTCAGCAGCAGTTGGCCGAAGCCCAGCGCAAGGTGGAGGTCCTCAAGGCGGGCCTGGGCGGAGAGTACCGGGCCGAGCCGCTCGATCCCGGCAAGGGGGCCCCGTGAGCCAGGCCGCCGCGTCCCGGGTCCAGGCGGACCTGGAACGGCTGCTCCCCCTGCTGGATGCCCATCTCACGGCGGCCTTCCAGCAGGGCGAGGCCCGGCGCTTGGCCGAGGCCATGCGCTACAGCCTGGAGGCCGGCGGCAAGCGTGTCCGGCCCGTGCTGTGCCTGCTGGCCGCCGAGGCCGTGGGCGGGCAGATCGAGTCCGCCCTGCCCGGGGCCCTGGCCCTGGAGTACATCCACACGTATTCACTGATCCACGATGACTTGCCAGCCATGGATGATGACGACCTGCGCCGGGGACGGCCCACGAACCACAAGGTCTTCGGGGAAGGCCACGCCATCCTGGCCGGGGACGGCCTGCTCACGGAGGCTTTCCGGGTGCTGGCCGACGGCCCCGGCGACCCCGCCCGGCGGCTGGAGGCCCTGGCCCTCCTGGCCGAGGCGGCCGGCTGGCGGGGCATGGTGGGCGGGCAGGCCCTCGATCTCGAGGGCGAGACGCTGGACCACTACGATTTCGACCACCTGCGGCTCATCCACCGCCTCAAGACCGGCGCCCTGCTGCGGGCCTCTCTGGAGATGGGAGCGGTCCTGGGCGGCGCGGCCCCGGACGCGCGCCAGGCCCTCCGGGCCACCGGCGAAGCCCTGGGGCTGGCCTTCCAGATCCAGGACGACATCCTGGATGCCACCGCGACCGACGCCGACCTGGGCAAGCGCGCCGGAAAGGATGCCGGGAGGGGTAAGATCACCTACCCGTCCCTCCTGGGCCTGGATGGTGCCCGCAAGGCCCTGGAGGAGGCGACCGAGACCGCCCTATGCCGACTAGCATCCCTTCCCAACCGGACCTCCTTGGAAGCCTGGGCCCGGTACTTGGCCCAACGCGCGAACTAGGCCACGTCATGCCTGACGCCCCTGGCCCCTATCCCCTGCTGGACTCCCTGGCGGCCCCCCAGCAGGTCCGCCACTTCACCCCGACCCAACTGGAGCAGCTGGCCACCGAGGTGCGCGCCTTCCTCATCGCCTCCGTCTCCGAGACCGGCGGCCACTTCAGCTCCAACCTCGGCACCGTCGAGCTGACGGTGGCCCTGTTCCACCACTTCGACTTCCTCCAGGACCGCATCGTCTGGGACGTGGGACACCAGGCCTACCCCCACAAGATCCTCACGGGCCGCAAGGACCGCTTCCCCACCCTGCGCATGCACAACGGCCTGTCCGGCTTCCTGAAGCGGGATGAGAGCCCCTACGACCACTTCGGCGCAGGCCACGCGAGCACCAGCATCTCCGCCGCGCTGGGCATGGCCAAGGCCCGGGACCTCTTGAAGCAGGACCACACCTGCATCGCCGTCATCGGGGATGGCTCCATGACCGCCGGGATGGCCTTCGAGGCCCTGAACCAGGCCGGCTACCTGGCCACGAAGAACTTCCTGGTCATCCTCAACGACAACGACATGAGCATCAACCCCAACGTGGGTTCGCTCCAGGGCTACCTGAACCAGATCATGTCCGGGCAGTACTACCACCGGTGGCGCGATCGCATCGAGCACGCCATCAAGGCCATCCCGCTGGAGGGCCTCAGCAAGGGCGTGGCCAAGGCCGCGAAGTGGAGCGAGGAAAGCTTCAAGCGGCTCATGGTGCCCGGCCTCCTCTTCGAGGATCTGGGGTTCCGCTACATGGGCCCCATCAAGGGGCACGATGTGCATGCCGTCTCCAAGGCCCTGGTCGAGGCCAAGGAGAAGATGAAGGACGGGCCGGTGCTGCTGCATGTGCAGACCCAGAAGGGCTACGGCTACGAGCCCGCCGCGCAGGATCCCCAGAAGTGGCATGGGGTAACGGCCTTCGACGCCGAGGCCGGCGAGATCATCAAGGTCACCGCCGATCCCGCGAAGCCCGCACCGCCCAGCTACACCTCGGTCTTCGGCAAGGCCCTGGTGGAGCTGGGCAAGCACGACAGCAGGATCGTCGGCATCACCGCCGCCATGCTGGATGGCACGGGCCTGAACTTCTTCCAGAAGGCCTTCCCGGACCGCTGCTTCGATGTGGGCATCGCCGAGCAGCACGCCGTCACCTTCGCGGCGGGCCTGGCGACCCAGGGCATGCGACCGCTCTGCGCGATCTACTCCACCTTCCTGCAGCGCGGCTTCGACCAGGTGGCGCATGATGTCTGCCTCCAGGATCTGCCCGTGACCTTCGCCCTGGACCGCGGCGGCATCGTCGGCGCCGATGGGCCCACGCACCACGGCCTGTACGACATGGCCTACCTGCGCTGCCTGCCCAACATCATCCTCATGGCCCCCAAGGACGAGAACGAGCTGCGCCGGATGCTCATGACCGCCCTCTACTGCGGCCATCCCGCGGCCCTGCGCTACCCGCGCGGCAACGGCCTGGGCGTGCCCCTGGAGGATCCCATCACCGCCCTCCCGGTCGGCAAGGGGGAACTGCTGCGGGAGGGTTCGGACCTGCTGCTCTGCGCCATCGGCTCCATGGTGGATCCGGCCCTGCGCACCGCGGAGAGCCTGGCGGCGGAGGGGATTTCCTGTGCCGTCCTCAACGCCCGCTTCATCAAGCCCCTGGACGACGACCTGGTCCATGGCTGGGCCCGGCGCTGCCGGGCGGTGGTGACCCTCGAGGAAGGCTGCGCTCCAGGCGGTTTCGGAGCCGCCGTGGCGGAAAGCCTGGCGGATGCCCGGCTAACCCTGCCCCTGCTCCGCTGCGCGGTGCCCGACCACCTCGTGCACCACGGGGATCCCAAGCGGCTGCTGGATGAGGAAGGGCTGAGCCTCGGGGCGCTTCTGCCCCGACTCCGGGAATTCCATCGGACGCTCAAGTAAAACCTTGCGCGCTGGGCGGGAAATTCCTAAGGTTTGACATACCCTTTGATCCCTTCCCAACCCCGAGGCGTTCCGTGAGGTTTTCTCCAGCCTGTCTCCTCCTGCCGTGCATCCTGGCGACCTGCGCCCTCGGCCTGCGGGCCCAGGACTGGGATGCGGCCACCCAGGCCCAGGGCTGGTCGCGCCAGGACAAGGACGACTCGTTCACCTTCTACGATCCCGCCACCAAGGTGCTTCACACCTGGATGCAGGATGGCGGGGAGCTGCGGGCTATCCCGCTCGGCCGCCTCAAGACCCCCCCGACGAAATGGATCATGGATCCCCGTGGCAGCGCCTGGATCCTCTCCGGCACCTCGCTCATCCAGGTGCAGACGGATGGCAGCCTCGGGCGGACCCTCAAGCTGCCGGCCGAGGTAGCGAGTGTCTGCTGGGACACCAAGGGCTTCGTCCTTTCCTACCAGACCCAGAATCCCTATCTGGAAAAGCGGCGCTACCTGGATGGCGATGTGGTCTGGACCGCGGGCACCAAGCCCGGCAAGAAGGATCCCGTCACGGATCTCAACCTGCATCCCCTGCTGATGGATGACCTCGACCACATCCTGCTGGGGAACGAACGGGATCT
>JAKAMQ010000033.1 GCA_021812805.1 Acidobacteriota bacterium | reverse complement strand
GGATCTGGAGGCCCTGCTGCCCGACCGGGAGCTCGCCCTCGGCCGCGAACTCACCAAGCTGCACGAGACCTGGTACCGCGGCACGCCGGCGCAGGTGCGGACGCAGCTCGGCACCGAGGACCGGGGCGAGATGGTGCTGGTCCTGGCCGGAGCAGGCGCCAAGCGGCTGGTGACGGACGCCGAGGCGGCCTTCGATGGCGCCACCCTGCCGGACTGGGCCCGCGCCTACCTGAGCGCCGCGCGCACCGGCGGCATGACCCTGCGCGAGGCCGTAAAACCCCTGGCCCGCCACCTGGGCGTCGCCGCCTCGGACCTCTACCGGCTGGCTGCCGGGGAGTGATTTTCCAGTTCGTCAAATCCGTGTCTCAGAATCGGAACCCGTCAGGCGGCTCCGGGATGCCTTGAGGACAGGTGCTTTCGCACCGAGGAGCGCGCTTTTCGTATTTATTACACCTCAAGGTAATCAATACACGTTCATCACAAAAATGCCCCTGCTTGTTGTAGGCAATGTTTCCGGGGCGTAGATTGCCGATGCCTCGGTAATCTTTGGCGACACCCGCTCCCAGGATGCCGAAGCGCATCGCCCGCCAGCGATGCACGCCCCGGCCCAAGGGAGGTGTCCATGCCCCACGCCCTGCTCGCTCCGCCCCAGGAGGCGGTCCAGCCGATCCTCGACCGCCACGCCCGCGACCCGCAGGAGCTCCTGCAGATCCTCGTGGAAGTGCAGCACGCCCTCCACTGCGTGCCGCCCGAGGCCGTGGATCTTGTGGCGGAGTACCTGGACGTTACCCGCGCCCATGTCCGCGGCGTGGTGGGCTTCTACGCCTTCCTCAGTCCCGCCTACCTGGGCGACTATGCCATCTACCTGTCGGACAACATCACCGATCGCATGCTCGGGAACCGCGAACTGGCCGAGTACCTGTGCAGTCGCCTGGGCGTGAAGCTGGGCAAGGTCCGGGCGGATGGCCGCGTCAGTGTGCGCTTCACCTCCTGCACCGGCCTGTGCGACCAGGGGCCGGCCGCCCTCGTGAACGGCCTGCCCGTCACCCGGCTCACGCGCGAGCGGGTGGACCGTATGGTGGAACTCATCACCGCCCGGAAGCCCGTATCGGCGTGGCCCCCGGAGTTCTTCCAGGTTGAGGACAACTTCCGCCGTTCCGATGTGCTGTTCCGGCGGCCCTTCGAGCCTGGCGCCGCCCTGAAGGCCGCCATGCTGCGCGGCGGAGACGAGACCCTGAAGGACATCCAGCAGGAAGAGGCGCTGGATCCCGCCTCCGGCACCCTCTGGAAGCGAGGGGCCGACGAGACCCTGAAGGAGCTCTACCGCTCGGATCTCCGGGGCCGGGGCGGCGCCGGCTTCAAGGCGGCCATCAAGTGGGAGACCTGCCGCGACACCCCGGGGGGCGACCGCTACGTGGTCTGCAACGCCGACGAAGGCGAACCGGGCACCTTCAAGGACCGCGTCGTGCTCACCACCTACGCCGACATGGTCTTCGAGGGCATGACGGTCTGCGGTTATGTCGTGGACAGCAGCCGGGGCATTCTCTACATCCGCCAGGAGTACTGGTATCTCAAGGCCCACCTGGAGGCCGTGCTGGCCCGCCGCCGGGAGGCCGGGCTCCTCGGAAGGAACATTCTCGGCACCGGCTTCGCGTTCGACATTGAGATCCACTGGGGCGCTGGCGCCTACATCTGCGGCATGGAATCCGCGATGATCGAATCCATCGAGGGCCGCCGCGGCAAGCCTCGCAAGCGCTGGCCCCTGCCCGTGGTGGCGGGCGTGGAGCGGGCCCCCACGGTGGTGAACAACGTGGAGACCTTCGCCGCCGCGGGCATGATCGCGCTCAAGGGCGGCGCCTGGTTCGCGGCCCACGGCACCATGCACTCCACCGGCACCAAGCTGTTCTGCGTGTCGGGCGACTGCGAACGCCCCGGCATCTACGAGTACCCCTTCGGCGTGAGCGTCCGCGAGGTGCTCCGCGACTGCGGCGCCTGCGGGGCCCAGGCGGTCCAGGTGAGCGGCCCCTCGGGCACCACCATCACCCGGTCGGAGTTCGACCGCATCCTCGCCTTCGAGGATCTGGCCACGGTCGGCACCATGATGGTCTTCGGGCCGGACCGCGACCTGTTCGAGGCCGTCGAGAACTTCTCCCACTTCTTCCAGCATGAGAGCTGCGGCCTCTGCACCCCCTGCCGCGTGGGCACGAGCCTGCTGGTGAACCTCGTGGACAAGGTGGCCGCAGGCAAGGGCGGCCCGATGGATCTCATCGAGATCCAGAAGCTCAGCCAGATCATGAAGACCACCGCCCACTGCGGCCTCGGGCAGACCGCGCCCAACCACCTGCTGGACAGCATCGCCAAGTTCCGCCCGGTCTGGGAGGCCCGAATGATGACCCGCGAATTCGAACCCGCCTTCGATCTGGACGCCGCCCTGGATGAGGCCCGCCAGCTCACCGGACGCGACGACGCCGCAGCCCACCTGTGAGGGGATGACCATGGACCACACCAAGACCTTCTTCCTCGATGGCCGCGAGATCCCCTTCAAGGATGGCCAGACCGTCTTCGACGCCGCCATGGCCGCGGGCGTCTACATCCCCCACCTCTGCCACAACCCGGCCTACGAGCCCCACAGCAGCTGCCGCCTCTGCACGGTGATCGTCAACGGGCGCCCCTTCGCCGCCTGCACCCAGCCCGCCGTGGCCGGCCAGATGATCCAGAACGACACGCCCGAGTTGAAAGAGATGCGCCGGATCCTCACCCAGATGCTCTTCGTGGAAGGCAACCACTACTGCCCCACCTGCGAGAAGAGCGGGAGCTGCAAGCTCCAGGCCACGGCCTACGACCTGGGCATCCAGGACAACCACTTCCCCCAGTTCTTCCAGCGCCGGGAGGTGGATGCCTCCCATCCGGACTTCGTCTTCGACCGCGACCGCTGCATCCTCTGCGGCCACTGCCTGCGAGTGAGCCGGGACGTGGACAAGAAGAACGTCTTCGCCATGGCCCACCGCGGCATCAAGACCGAGATCGTGGTGGATTCCCCCACGGGCCTGCTCAAGGACAGCCGGCTGAGCGTGGAGGACGAGGCGGCCCATGTCTGCCCCGTGGGGGCCCTCATGCTCAAGCGGACCGGCTTCACCATCCCGATCGGCGCGCGCACCTACGATCGGACCCCCATCCGGGTGGATTCCGTGAAGAACTTCAAGGCTCGGGAGGAGCGCCGCCATGGCTGAGAAACTGAAGGTCGCCACCTGTTCCCTGGCCGGCTGCTTCGGCTGCCACATGAGCCTTCTCGACATTGACGAGCGCCTCCTGGACCTCCTGGAGGTCATCCAGTTCGACCGGAGCCCCATCAACGACCTCAAGCAGATCGAAGGGATGGTGGACCTCGGGCTCATCGAGGGAGGCGTCTGCAACGCCGAGAATGTCCACGTGCTCAGGCACTTCCGCGAGCACTGCAGGATCCTGGTCTCCGTGGGCGAATGCGCCATCACCGGCGGCATCCCCTCCATGCGGAACCACTTCAGCCTGAAGGAGTGCCTGGAGGAGGCCTACATCCGCGGCGTGGCTCTGGAGAATGCGCAGATTCCCTCGGACCCCGAGCTGCCGCTCCTGCTGGACAAGCTCCGGCCCATCCACGAAGTCGTGAAGATTGACTACCACCTGCCCGGCTGCCCGCCCTCCGCCGATGCCTTCTGGCATTTCCTCACCGAACTCCTCGCGGGCCGGGATCCCAGCCTGCCCCTCCAGCTCCTCCGCTACGACTGACCTGAACGAGGGGGAACCGCCTGCTCACCTTCGGTTCGCGATGTCCCCCTTCGCGCACCCCCAGGGGTACTCCGGACACACCGGACACCCCGTCTGATCCCGAGGACATCCCATGAGCCGAACCCTGGAAACCGCCCCTGATCCTACCGGCCTGAAGCGCGTCGTCATCGAACCGGTGACCCGGGTGGAAGGACACGGCAAGGTCACCCTGCTGCTCGATGACCAGAACCGGATCCAGCAGGCGCGCCTGCACATCGTGGAGTTCCGGGGCTTCGAGAAGTTCATCCAGGGCCGCCCCTACTGGGAGGCCCCTGTGATGGTCCAGCGCCTCTGCGGCATCTGCCCCGTGAGCCACCACCTCGCCGCCGCCAAGGCTGTGGACATGCTGGTGGGCGCCCGGAAGCTGACGCCCACGGCCGAGAAGCTGCGCCGCCTGCTCCATGTGGGCCAGATGCTCCAGTCCCATGCCCTCCATTTCTTCCATCTCTCCAGCCCGGATCTGCTCTTCGGCTTCGGTTCCGATGTGGCGCGCCGGAACATCATCGGCGTAATCGCCGCCCATCCCGATCTGGCCGTGCAGGGCGTCAAGCTCCGCAAGTACGGTCAGGAGGTGATCCGTTGCATCGCCGGTAAGCGCGTCCATGGCGTCGCCGCCATCCCCGGGGGTATGAACAAGCCCCTGGCCGTGGAGGATCGTGATGCCCTGCTCCGGGAGATCCCCCAAGTGATCGCGTGGAGCCGGGCGGCCGTGGATCTGAGCCGCAGCGTCTTCGAATCCAGCCGGGAGAGCTGTCGCGACTTCGGCGTGTTCCCCTCCAACTTCATGAGCCTCGTCGGACCCGGCGGGGAGCTGGACTTCTATGACGGCGCCCTCCGGGCCCTGGATGCCCAGGGCAAGCCCATCTTCGACCAGGTGGATTACAGCCTCTACAACCGCTACATTCACGAGGAAGTGAAGGCCTGGTCCTACATGAAGTTCCCCTTCATCCTCAGCGAGGGCAGCGAAACCGGCTGGTACCGGGTCGGCCCCCTCGCCCGCCTGAACACCTGCGACCGCATCACCACGCCGCTGGCGGAGGCGGAGCGGGCGCGCTTCAAGGAGGCCGCGGGAGGGGGCCTGCAGCACGCGACCCTGGCCTACCACTGGGCCCGGATGATCGAGATGCTGCACGCGGCCGAAGAGATCCAGCGGCTGCTTGAGGATCCGGAGATCCTGGGCACCGATCTCGTCACGAAGGGCGAACGGGCCCTGGAAGGCATCGGCGTGATCGAAGCCCCGCGCGGCACCCTGTTCCACCACTACAAAGTGAACGAACACGATGTCATCGAGAAGGCCAACCTCATCGTCTCCACCACGAACAACAACACCGCGATGAATACCGCCGTGCGGGATGTGGCCGCCCACTACCTGGATGGCCATGAACTCACCGAGGGCCTGCTCAACCACATCGAGGTGGCCATCCGGGCCTACGATCCCTGCCTCTCCTGCGCCACCCACGCCCTGGGCCGCATGCCCCTCCAGGTGGAACTGCGGGATGCGGAAGGGGACCTGGTGGACCGCCTCGTCAAGGACGCCGACGGCGGCCTGCGGCGCTGAGGCGGCCATGGGCGCGGTGCTTTTCGGCTACGGGAATCCCAGTCGCGGCGATGACGCGCTGGGCCCCCGGCTCCTGGAACGGGCCGAAGCCTGGCTCGCGGAGCACCCCGAACTGGACGTGGCCACGGTCGCGGACTTCCAGCTCCAGATCGAGCACGCGCTGGACCTGAAAGGCCGGGATCTGGCCCTCTTCCTCGACGCCGATGCGGCCTGCCCTGGTTCCTTCGCCTTCAGGCCCGCGCGCCCGGCCCGGGATGACAGCTACACCACCCACGAGTTGAGCCCCGGCGCGGTGCTCCAGGTCTTCCAGCAGGTAGAGGGCGCGGCCCCGCCGCCCGCCTACATCCTGAGTGTCCGCGGCGAGCGCTTCGATCTCGGCGAGCCCCTCAGCCCCGGGGCGGAGGCCCACCTCGAGGCGGCGTGGGGGTTCCTCCAAGGCCTCCTGGAAGACCCCAGGCCGGCGCGCTGGACATCCCGGCTAACCTAGCTGCCATGCACGAGCTCTCCCTGCTGGAAGGCATGATCGAGGACCTGGAGGCCGAGGCCGGAAAGCGGGGATTCGCCCGGATCCACCGCATCCGCCTCGAAGTGGGCCGCCTCTCGGGCGTCGAAGTGGAAGCCCTGCGCTTCGCCTTCGGCCCCGCCACGGAAGGCACCCTGGCCGAAGGCGCCGAACTGGCCATCCTGGAGATCCCCGCCACGGGAACCTGCCAGGGCTGCGGCGCGGCCGTGGAGATCGCGGCGCGGTTCGATCCGTGTCCCGCCTGCGGCGAGGGTTTCGTCCTCGTCTCGGGCGGCACGGCCCTGCGCATCAAAGATCTGGACGTTGAATAGGAGGAGGGATCCATGTGCACCACCTGCGGCTGCGGCCAGGCGGATCTCACGCTCGACGGGCATCCCCACTCCCACGGCCCTGAGGCGCGTCCCGGACGCCGCCGGGTGAGCCTCGAGCAGAGCCTCCTCGCCCGGAACGACGCCCTCGCGGATCAGAACAGGCAGTGGCTGGCGCAACGCGGCATCCTCGCCCTGAACCTGGTGAGCAGCCCCGGCTCGGGCAAGACCACGCTGCTGGAGCAGACCATCCGGCGCCTCCAGGGACGGATTCCCATGAGCGTCATCGAAGGCGACCAGCAGACCAGCCAGGATGCGGACCGCATCCGGGCCACGGGCGCCCCCGCCCTCCAGATCAATACCGGCAAGGGCTGTCACCTGGACGCGCACATGGTGGGCCACGCCCTCGAACGGCTCGATCCCCCCGCGGGTTCGGTGGTGATGATCGAGAACGTGGGCAACCTGGTGTGCCCCGCCGCCTTCGACCTGGGCGAAGCCGCCAAGGTGGTGATCCTCTCCGTCACCGAAGGCGAGGACAAGCCCCTGAAGTACCCCGACATGTTCGCCGCCGCGAAGCTGATGCTCCTCAGCAAGGTGGATCTGCTGCCCCATGTGCGTTTCGATGTGGCGCGCTGCCTCGACTACGCCCGCCGCCTCCGCCCGGATCTGGAGGTGTTCCAGGTCTCCGCCCAGACCGGCCAGGGGTTCGAGTCCTGGCTCGCCTGGCTCCAGGCTGCCCGGGCCCTGGCGCCGAGAGCCTGATGCCCCGTGCCCGCGTCGCGGCCAGGGGCATCGTCCAGGGCGTGGGCTTCCGGCCCGCCGTGTTCAGGCTGGCCGCGGCCCGCGGGCTGACGGGCTGGATCCGCAACCATCCGGAAGGCGTGGATCTGGAGGTCCAGGGCGCCGCGGCTGCCCTCCAGGCCTTCCTCGCGGATCTGGCCGCCCTGCCCGCCCCCATCCGCGTGGACCAGGCCGACGCCAAGGCTGTGCCGGAGGTCTCGGACGAGACGGCCTTCGAGATCCGGGCGAGCAGCGGGAGCGAGACCGCCCTGCCCGTGGTGCCGCCGGACCTGGCCCTCTGCCCCGCGTGTGCCCGGGAGATCACCACGCCGGGAGAACGCCGCTACCGCTATCCCTTCACGAACTGCACCGCCTGCGGCCCCCGCTACACCCTCATCGAATCCCTGCCCTACGACCGCCCGCGCACCACCATGAAGGGCTTTCCCCTCTGCCCCGACTGCGCCCGGGAGTACCGCGACCCCGGCGACCGTCGCTTCCATGCCCAGCCCGTGGCCTGCCCCGCCTGCGGGCCCCAGCTCCGGCTGGAATCACCGGGCGGCGCGCGGCTGGCGGAGCGGGACGAGGCCCTCCGGGGCGCGGCCGACGCGCTGCTCCGCGGCGAGATCCTGGCCTTGAAGGGCCTCGGGGGCTACCAGCTGCTGGTGGATGCCACCTCCGGGCCAGCCGTGCGCCGCCTGCGGGCACGCAAGCGGCGGGAGGAGAAGCCCTTCGCCGTGATGTTCCCGGATCTGGAGCGCCTCCAGGCCATCTGCGAGGTGTCCGACGCCGAAGCCGCCCTGCTCACCTCCCCGGCCGCACCCATCCTGCTCGTGCGGCGACGATCGGACCTGAACGAGGGGGGACCGCCTGCTCGCCTCCGGCTCGCGATGTCCCCCCTCGTGCACCCCCACGGGATGCCCCGGCCAAGCCGTGACATCCCGTCTGGCTCCACCGTGGTTCCCGAGGTGGCGCCCGGCAATCCCCGGCTGGGCGCCTTCCTGCCCTACACGCCGCTGCACCGGCTCCTGCTGGAGGCCGCCGGCCGGCCGCTCGTCTGCACGTCCGGCAACCTCGCCGATGAGCCCATGGCCTTCGGGGACGACGAGGCCCACACCCGGCTGGGCGGCCTCGCGGACACCTTCCTGGCCCACGACCGGCCCATCCTGCGGCCCGTGGACGATTCCGTGCTGCGGGTGGATGCGGACGGCCCCACCCTCCTCCGCCGGGCTCGGGGCTATGCGCCCCTCGCGGTGCCGCTGCCTGGCGACGGACCGCCCGTGTTGGCCCTGGGGGCCCATCAGAAGGCCACCGTGGCCCTGCGCTTCGCAGGCCGCGTGGTGATGAGCCAGCACCTGGGCGACCTCACCAGCGTGGAGGGCGCGGATCTCCTGGCCCGCACCGTGGACGATCTGCTCGCCTTCTTCCGGGTCCGGCCCGAGCGCCTGGCCTGCGACCTCCACCCCGACTACGCCAGTACGCGGCTGGCCGAACGCCTGGCGGCGGCATGGGACCTGCCCCTGATCCGGGTGCAGCACCACCACGCCCACGGCGCGGCCTGCGCTGCGGAGCACGGGCTGCGCGGTCCGGTCCTGGCCCTGGCCTGGGACGGCACCGGCCTCGGCACCGACGGCACGATCTGGGGGGGCGAGGCGCTCATCGTGGACGGGGCGGCCTTCCGCCGCGTGGGCCACCTGAAGCCCTTCCCGCTGCCGGGTGGCGAGGCCGCCGTGAAGGATCCCCGGCGTAGCGCGGCGGGCCTGCTGGCCGCCACCCTGGGTCTGGAGGCGATGCCGCAGACCCTCCGCGCTGCCTTCGGCGAAGGGGGCTGGGTCGCGCTGGCGACCATGCTGGACCGCGGGCTGAACTGCCCGCGGACGTCCAGCCTCGGCCGCCTCTTCGACGCCGTCTCCGCCCTGGCGGGCATCCATCCCGAGCGGGGCTTCGAGGGCCAGGCCGCCATGGCGCTGGAGTTCGCCGCAGAGCGGGCCACGCCGGGGGGAACCTACCCCTGGTCCTTCCAGGATGGGGAAGTGCGGGTGGCCGATCCCACGCGGATGGTGGAGGGGCTCCTTCGCGACCTGGAAACCGGCACCGCGCCGGAGGTGATGGCCCGCCGCTTCCACACCGCCCTGGCGGATCTGGGCCTGGCCTGGGCGCGGCATGCGGGCCTTCGGGATGTGGTGCTCTCCGGCGGCTGTTTCCAGAACGCGCTGCTCACGGAGCTGGTGGTCGAACGACTGGCGGCAGCGGGCTTCCGCACCCACCGGCACCGCGCCTTCCCGCCCAATGACGGCTGCATCGCCCTGGGTCAGGCCGCCGTGGCCTCCGGCTCGGCCCACGCGGAACGCCCCTAAGCGCAGCTCCAGGGGCCGCAGCCTGCCCTCGAAAGGCGAACGCCAGGGACAACGATGCTCCGTTGGGCCCTGTGCCATAGATCACAATTCGGTCATCGTTTCATCAATTCATAAAAATTAATTTTATGTTTAATGCATTTTTTTTACCATTTATTGATCCATCAAATATCTTCTTTGCATCCATTTATAAAAATTAAATCAATCGTCATGACTCAGTCATTTATTTTCATAAATAATTCTCGGGGAATCAAGGAATATTCAAAAATTACCTTTGAGTAAGCTGAGCCGGAGTCTAGTTTTATTTCAGATTTTGAGATCGCCTATCAGTCCCAGCTCCCCCCACCCCCCCTTCAGGAGAAAGGCTCATGAAACAACCTCCTCTGAAACAACTCTGCGGGCTGCTCGCCAGCGCAGCGATCGCCCTGGCGCTCGTTGGCTGCAAAGGCAGCACCGGCTCCGCTGGCGCCAACGGCCTCAACGGCACCAACGGGACCAACGGCACCAATGGCACCAATGGGACCAACGGCACCAACGCGGCCCCGATCATCAACGCCGCGGCCCTGACCCCCGCCCAGTGGATCGCCCTCAACCCCGTTGGCACGATCACCAGCGTGAATGTCAGCGCGACCCAGGGCCAGCCGGTGGTGAACTTCAAGCTCACCGATGCCAACGGCAACGGCATCGTGGGCCTGGATAGCTTCACCAAGCTGAACCCCGCCAAGGATCTGACGGCCAGCTACCCGAACTTCACCTTCACCATCGCCAAGCTGATCCCGGCCGCAGGCTCGGTCCCAAGCAAGTGGGTCAACTACATCGTGATGACCACGCCGAACGTGGCCAGTCCCACCTCGGTGCCCACGGGCCCCACCACCGACGGC
The DNA here is from genome assembly GCA_021812805.1 of Acidobacteriota bacterium. Lineage (GTDB taxonomy): Bacteria > Acidobacteriota > Holophagae > Holophagales > Holophagaceae > Geothrix. The sequence goes on along the minus strand of JAKAMQ010000033.1, from coordinate 10,459 downwards.
AACGGCACCCTGGTCGGCCATGGCGACGGCACCTACACCTATACCTTCGCCACGGACATCACCCAGGTCGCCTCGGCCGTGACGGCCTACGGCAAGGCGAACAGCGTGGACGTCAGTGCCCTGGACCCCACGGATCTGGCCTTTGATCCGAACGCGGAAACCCGCGTCGTCATGGAGTTCTTCGGCAACGCCCGCGGCACCGGCAGCGGTCAGCACGCCAATACGCCCGACGGCTCTGCCGGCACCGGCACCGCCGAGATCCAGCATCCCATCAACACCGTCTTCGACTTCACCCCCGCCACCGGCGCGGCCGTCCTGCCCTCGGCCACCAGCCGGGAAATCGTCACCATGGACACCTGCAACACCTGCCACACCCGGCTGGCCTACCACGGTGGCCACCGCGTGGATCCCCGCAATTGCGTGATCTGCCACACGGACCAGCGCCGCTTCGGGTTCACCGAGGCCACCCGGAACGCGTCGGAAACCGGCTTCACCAGCAGCAACACGGAACAGGTGAATGGCACTGCCGAGTTCGACTTCCGGCAGCTGATCCACCAGATCCACATGGGTTCCAACCTGCAGATGACGGGCCATGACATCACGCCCGACAACACGGCGGCGTGGAGCAATACCTCCGGTGTCGCCGGCGAGTACAGCATCAACTTCCCGACGAACATCATCAACTGCACCGTCTGCCACGTGTCGAGCGCGGCGACCCCGCAGGCCGGGAACTGGCAGACCACGCCGAGCCGTGCCGCCTGCGGCGGCTGCCACGACAACGTGGACTTCACCACCGGCGTCAACCACGTTGGCGGCCCCCGGGCCGATGACACCCAGTGCGCTGGATGCCATACACCCACCCTCATCGCGACCTACCACACACCGCTGATGAGCCCCTCGGAGAACGGGACGGACACCGCCCCCAGCTACAACCCCTACAACAAGACCTACAACTGGCAGGCCACCAACCCCAACAACCTGCCTGCGGGTGCGGCTTCCATCACCTACAACCTGGTCTCCGCCACGGTGAATGCCGCTGGCAACCCCGTGGTCCAGTTCCAGATCCTGGCCAATGGCACCCCGGTTGCGCTCAATTCGTTCGTCCCTGGCACCACCCCCGTCACGGGTGAAGCCATGCCCACCGGCTTCGCCGCGGGCCCGAACTTCATGCTGACCATGGGCGTCCCCCAGGACGGCATCACGCCGACCGACTACAACTACGGCCACCAGGACAAGGGCTCGTGGAACCTTCGCCAGATCTGGAACCACACCGCGATGGCCACGAGGAGTTCCTCCACGCTGCTGCTGGCCTCCCAGGGGATCGTCGCCACCTCCACGGCCGGCACCTACCAGATCACCATGGACGGCATCGTGGTGCCCAACGGCACCCAGCTGGTCGCCGTGGGCATGGGCTTCGCGGGTATCGTGCAGACCAACCTGACTCCGAGCCCCTTCCTGGCGAATCGCCCCGGCGGCGCGCCCAACTTTACCTGGACGGCAGCCACTGCGGCCGTCGGACAGGGAACGGGCGGCGTCCTGCTGCCGGCGAAGACCATCTGGACCAACGTGACCGGCTCGGGCTTCATTGCCCGCCGCCAGATCATCAAGGATGGCGCTTGCGAATCCTGCCACGGGAACCTGGGCGCCTTCACCACCAACGGCCCCACCAATGCCATGGGCACACCCATCAACGAATTCCATGACAACTACATGAACAACGGGGCGGCCTGCGTCTTCTGCCACTACACCAACGGCAGCGCCAACGGCTTCTCCTACAACGCCAAGACCTGGGTGCATGCCCTCCACGCCGCCGGCATGCGGAATAATCCCTACACCCTCCAGGCCAACTTCCCCGGGATCAAGTACCCCGGCCTGCTGAACGACTGCGAAGCCTGCCACGTGCCCGGCTCGTACGACTTCAGCAATGCCGCCAACGCCGCCCAGATCCCCGGCATGCTGTGGGATACGGTCGCCACGGGCAAGGGCACCACGGCCTCGTCCACCCCGACCTTCACCAGCGGCCCCTGGGTGGACTACACCGCCGTTTACGGACCTACCTACTCCATCGTGGCTCCCGCGACACCCAGCGCCACGTGGAATCTGGCCCAGCCGACGGACTACGCGGAAAGCGCGGTGGCTTCGCCCATCACCGCCGCCTGCGCGGCCTGCCATGACACCACGACCGCCGTGTCCCACATGACCCAGAATGGCGGCGTCTGGTATGTCCAGCGGAAGGACGTCCCGACCATGAACGCCAACGGCTCCTACACCGGCGCCCAGAACCCTGCCGCCATCAAGCTGCAGTCCAACGAGCAGTGCCTGGTGTGCCACGGATCCGGCGCCATCGCCGACATCAAGTCCGTCCACATGAACTACTGATCGCCCGGCCCCGGGAGCCCGGTCCGCCGGGCTCCCAGGAACCACGAATACAGGAAGGAGCCCGTCCGCCGTCAGGCGTCCGGGCTCCTTCCTCTTGCTCCAGGATCACCCGGCCTCTCCCTTGCGCCCGAAGCCGACCCAGCCGATGACCCCCAGGATGATGGCGCCGCCCAGCAGGGCCCAGCCTGAGGGCCGCTCGCCGGTACCGAGGAACACCCAGAGGGGGTTGAACACGGCCTCCAGCGTGCCCGTCACCACGGCGACGGTGGCTGAGAGGCGGCGCATCCCGGCGTTGAACAGCAGGTAGGCCAGGGCGATCTGGAACGCGCCGAGGTAGAGCAGGATCGCGCCCTGGGGCAAGGTGGGCCGCAGTCCGGGCAGCGCGAAGGGCGCGCAGAGCGCCGCCACCAGAAGGTTGCCCAGGGCGATGGCACCAATGGGATCCCGCCCCGGGTTCCGTGTGCCCATCAGCTTCAGGGTGAGCGTGAAGAGGGCGAGGCAGAGGCCGGAGCCCACGCCGAGCAGGTTGCCCGCCAGGCGGCCGCCCTGGAGGCGCCCCAGGAAGAAGAGGGACATGCCCGCCAGCGTGAGGCCCACGACGACGAGATCCCGGGTCTGGAGGCGCCGGTTGAACAGGCGCGGTTCGAGGAATACCAGGTAGATGGGGGCCGAGAACTGGAGAAAGATCGCATTCGCCGCGGTGGTGAGCTTCGTGGCGGCCACGAAGCAGATCAGCACACCGGCATAGGCCGAGGCGCAGGCCCAGCCGAGGGCTCCCAACCGGAGGGCCGACAGCCGGCCGCGCCCGGCGATCACGGCCACCAGGACAAGGCCCGCCACGAGGCTGCGGACCCCCGCGATCTGCAGGGCTCCCAGGGGCAGGATCTTGATGAAGAGGCCGCTGGAACTCCACAGCAGCGCCGCCGTGGCCACCAGGACCGCGCCGCGCCGGGAATCCATCGCCGCCTTCATCGCGCCATTGGACCACGGCGGAAGCGCCTTTGTGATGCCCGCCGCCATCCGCCCGGACTACGCTGTCCGGCAGGAGGGTCCCATGTGCCTTGGCGTACCCGGACAGATCCTCGACGTGGACGACACGCCCCTGCGCATGGGGCGCGTGGCCTTCGGTCCCACCATCAAGGACGTGAGCCTCGCCTGCGTGCCTGATGCGGGCCCCGGAGCCTGGGTGGTGGTCCACGCGGGCCTTGCCCTGGACGAGCTGGACGAGGAGGCCGCCCGCCTCATGATCGAAGGCCTGGCCCAGCTCGATCTGGCATCCGGGGAGGCGCAGGCATGAAGTACGTGGACGAGTTCCGTGACGGCCACCGCGCCCGGGTGCTGGCCGAGGCGATCCGCCGCAAGGTGACGCGGCCCTGGAGCCTCATGGAAGTCTGCGGCGGGCAGACCCACAGCATCGTGCGCTTCGGCCTGGACGAGCTGCTGCCGCCGGAAGTGAGCCTCATCCACGGTCCCGGCTGTCCCGTGTGCGTGACGCCCGTGGCCCTCATTGACCAGGCCCTGGCCATCGCGGCCCGGCCTGAGGTCACGTTCTGCTCCTTCGGCGACATGCTGCGGGTACCGGGCAGCGCGGAGGATCTCTTCGCCGTGAAGAGCCGGGGCGCCGATGTGCGTGTGGTCTATTCGCCCCTGGACGCCCTGGCCCTGGCCCGGGAACTGCCCCACCGCGAGGTGGTGTTCTTCGCCGTGGGCTTCGAGACGACCGCCCCCGCGAACGCCCTCGCGGTGGCCCAGGCCAGGAAGGAGGGACTGGAGAACTTCTCCATCCTGGTCTCCCACGTGCGCGTCCCGCCCGCGCTGGAGGCCATCCTCGCCTCCCCGCAGCGGCGGGTGGATGCCTTCCTGGCCGCGGGCCATGTCTGCACCATCATGGGCACCGAGGAATACGTGCCCCTGGCGGCGAAGCACCATGTACCCATCGTGGTGACGGCCTTCGAGCCCGTGGACCTGCTCCAGGGCATCCTCATGGCCGTGAGCCAGCTGGAAGAGGGCCGCGCCGAGGTGGAGAACCAGTACGCCCGGCTGGTGCAGGCCGGCGGGAACCGCCCGGCCCAGGCCCTCATCCAGGAGGTGTTCCAGGTGGTGGACCGCACCTGGCGCGGCATCGGCGGCATCCCGGAAAGCGGCTTCGGCCTGCGCCCGGAGTACGTCCGGTATGACGCCGCCCAGCGATTCGCGGTCAGCGAGGTCGGCGGCGCGGAATCACCCGACTGCCAGAGCGGCCTGGTGCTGCAGGGGCTCCTCAAGCCCATGGACTGCCCGGCCTTCGGCAAGGCCTGCACGCCGGATCATCCCCTGGGCGCCACCATGGTGTCCTCGGAGGGTGCCTGCGCCGCCTACTACCGGTACCGCCGGTTCGCCCCCGTGGAGACGCGATGAGCCCGGATCCCTTCGCCCTGAGCTGCCCCAGGCCCCTCCGGCACGACACGGTCCAGCTGGCCCATGGCGGCGGCGGCCGGCTGATGAAGGACCTCATCGAGAAGGTCTTCCTTCCTGCCCTGGGCACGGATCCCCAGGGCCTCCATGACAGCGCCGTGCTGGAGGCCGGGGGCGCCCGGCTGGCCTTCACGACCGATGGCTTCGTGGTGCATCCCCGGCGCTTCCCCGGCGGGGATCTGGGCGAACTGGCGGTCTACGGCACCGTGAACGATCTGGCCATGGCCGGGGCGCGGCCCCTGGCCCTCTCCGCCGCCTTCATCCTGGAGGAGGGCCTGCCCTTCGAGGAACTGACCGGCCTCGTGCGTTCGCTCAGGGCCGCTGCGGACCGCTGCGGCGTCCGAGTCGTCACCGGCGACACCAAGGTGGTGGACCGGGGCAAGGGCGATGGCATCTTCATCACCACCACCGGCGTCGGCCTGGTGCCGCCGGGGGTGGAGGTGCATCCCCGCCGGGTGGCCCCCGGCGACGCGGTGCTTGTCAGCGGCGACCTGGGCCGCCATGGCATCGCGGTGATGTCCGTGCGGGAGGGCCTGGCCTTCGAGACGCCCATCGCCAGCGACTGCGGGCCGGTCCACCATCTGGCGGCGGCCCTGCTCGAGGACGGATTGGACATCCACTGTCTGCGCGACCCCACCCGGGGCGGCCTGGCCTCGGTGCTCAACGAGATCGCCTCCGCGGCGGGCGTGGCCATCGAGGCCCGGGAGGAGGCCGTGCCCGTGGACGAGGCCGTGGCCGCCGCCTGCGAGATCCTGGGCCTGGACCCGCTCTACGTGGCCTGCGAAGGGCGCCTGGTGGCCTTCCTGCCCGCGGCCCAGGCGGACCGGGCCCTGACCCTGTTGCGCGCCCACCCCGAGGGGATCGGCGCCACCGTCATCGGCCGGGTGCTGGACGGCCCCGCGGGCCGGGTGACCCTGCGGACCTCCCTCGGCACCACCCGGCTCCTGGACCTCCTCAGCGGCGAACAGTTGCCGAGGATCTGCTGAGCAGGCGGTCCCCCCTCGTTCAGGACAGACGCGGCGCACCGGCTTGGCCGGGGCACCGCGTGGGGGTGCACGAGGGGGGACATCGCGAACCGAAGGTGAGCAGGCGGTCCCCCCTCGTTCAGGTCACCCACCGGCGCCAGCCGGTGAACTGGAGGGGGCCTTCGAGCAGGACGAGGGCCCAGCAGGCCTCGCCGGGCAGGGTCTCGGGCCCGTGACAGGTGCCTGCGGCATGGCTGATCCAGTCACCGGCGCGGAGATCCGCCGGGCCATCCTGGAGGCCGCCCGCCAGCACCAGGGTGGTTTCCACCCCCAGGTGCCGGTGGGTGGGCACAAGGCCCGCAGCGGGCATCTGGACGAGGTTGAGGCTGGCGCCGGTGGCCGCATCCATCCCCACCCGGGCGATCCGCGCCCCCCCCAGGCCGCGCCGCACCCAGTGCCACTGATCCTCGGGGGGCAGCAGGGCCCGCAGGCTCCGGGGCACCGGCGCCCCCTCCGCCTCCAGGGCCAGATCCGCGCCCTGCCCCGCGCGGCACACGCCGCACCAGCCGAGGTGGGCCCGCAGCAGCAGGGCGGCGGGAGCATCAGGGTTGGTGCCGAGGGCCCGCCAGGCCTCCGGCGCCGGATGGTGGCTCGGCCCCGCGGGCAGTCGGCCCTGACGCAGCAGGGCCAGGGCGCCGGACAGGGCCCGGTCCGCGACCGGCCCCGGCGCGGGCTCCTCCAGGAGGCAGTCCCGCGCGACCACCCGGGCCCGGCGCAGGGAACGGAGGAAGGCCTGGCACGGCGGGCACAGCCCGAGATGGAAACGGACCCCCGCCCAGGCCAGGGGCCCCAGGGCCCCTTCCTCAAGCTCCGTCAGGAGGGCGGTGACCTGCTGGCAGGTGGGAACGCCCATCATGGCCGCGCCTCCCCGGATCCGGGCGCGTAGTCGGCGAGCAGGGCCCGCATGGCCAGCCGGGCGCGGTGCAGCCGCTGCCGGACCAGTTCGCGGGAAATGCCCAGGCGCCGGCCGATCTCATCGGTATCCCAACCCTCGAGATCGCGCAGCACGAACACGGCGCGCTGATCGTCCGAAAGCCGCTCAAGGCCCTCCCGGACCTTCGCCGCCAGTTCCGCCCGCTCCGCTCCCACCAAGGCCTCCGCTTCCACGCGCCACACCAGGACGCTGTCCATGTCCATGTGATGCCCGTCGTCCTGGAAACGTGGCATCAGATCCTCCACGGCATCCTCCCGGCGGCGGATCCGTTTCCGCCGGGCCATGAGGGCCTGGTTGACGCAGATGCGGTAGGCCCAGGTGCTGAAACGGCTGGCCCCCTGGAACCGGGGCAGCTCCCGGTGCAGGTTGAGCAGGGCCTCCTGGAGCGCATCCTGGCTTTCCGCCTCGTTGCCCAGGATCCGCTCGATGACCCGGAAGAACAGGCCCAGGTGGGGCCGGACCAGGGCTTCGAAGGCCTCCGCATCCCCGAGGCTGGCCTGGCGGACCAGGGTGGCCTCGGAAGCCGGAGTCGGGCTGGCGCCGGTCATCGGTCCTGCCCTTCCACGCTGGGCGCGGATATCCGCGGAATCCGGACGGCGAAGGTGGAACCGAGCCCGGCCCCCCGGCTGGTCGCCTGGATGGTGCCCCCGTGGCGGAGCACAATCTCCCGGGTCAGGAACAGGCCGAGGCCCGTCCCGGGCACCCCGCGGGTCATCTCGTCCCCGGCGCGGTAGAAGCGCTGGAACAGCCGCGGCAGCTCCTTGGGGCTGATGCCGTGGCCGAGGTCGCTGACCACCAGCACGGCCTGATCCCCATCCGTGTCCAGGGTCACCGTGGTGGCCCGGGGCGGCGCGGCGTACTTGTAGGCGTTGGACAGCAGGTTCTCCACCACGGTGGCCAGGGCCTTGGGATCCACCCGGGCCCACACAGCGGGGGCCAGCTCCAGCTTCAGCCCCATGACCCCGGTTCCCATCCGCTGATCCATGCTTTCGCAGACCGTGCGCAGCCAGGGGCCGAGTTCGAGGGGCACTGGGTGGAGGTCGAGGCTGCCGGCCTCGGCCCGGGCCACATCCAGCAGGTTCCCCACCAGCTCCTCCAGACGGCCCAGGTCCTTGGCCATCAGGTCATGGATCCGTCCGCGCTGCTCGTCGCTGAGCGTCCGCGCGAAGACCGTCTCCGTCCAGACCTGGAGCGAGGCGATGGGGGTCTTCAGCTCATGGGTGACCGCGGCGATGAAATTGTGCTGCCGCAGCTTCAGGTCCATCTCCTCCGCGAGCTGCCGGTACACCAGGCCGAAGCCGATGAGGACCACCAGGGCCAGGAAGCTGCCCTCCGAGGCGGCGCGGATGATGTCGGTGTGCTGGGCCTTCTCGATGGCGCGGAGCGGCTCGGGCCGGAGGGTCAGGTAGGCGGCCTTGTCCAGCAGAGGGGGATCGTCCTCCGCCAGGGGCGAGGGCACGACGGCCACATGGGGGTAGAGGGTCTCGATGACCCAGGTGCGCTCCTGGAGGCTAGGCAGCTTGGGCACGGTGCCCACGATGGCCCCGGCGCGGGAGGCGGGATCCGGCTGGTAGGTGATGGCCAGCAGCCGGAGGCTGTCCATCTGCCAGGCCAGGGCCCGCCCCGCCTTCAGGTTCTCGATGCGGGCCTCCCGGAGCTGGCGGGATTCCCGGATCTGCAGAATGATCCACCAGCCCACCAGGATGCAGACCACCAGCGTGACGGCCAGGAAGATCCCCCGCTGGATGGAAATGGTGCGCTCATGCATCAGCATGGAACCATCTTGGCCCAATCCCGGAGTCCCGTCCTGGCCTGACCTGAACGAGGGGGGACCGCCTGCTCGCCTCCGGCTCGCGATGTCCCCCCTCCGGCACCCCCACGAGGGATCCCGGCCGAGCCGGGACACCCCGTCTGACCTGAACGAGGGGGGACCGCCTGCTCGCCTCCGGCTCGCGATGTCCCCCCTCGTCTGCTCCGAAGGCCTCCGGCCCTTGGCAGCGCCCCCCCATCCCGCCATCCTGGAACCATGCCGCCTTCCAATCCGCCCACCGGCCCCCAGCCCACCCAGGGCAAGGCCAGTTCGGGCCCCAAACAGCTGGGCCAGAACCCGCCGGCCCCACGCCCCCAGGGCGCCGAACTGATTGCGGAGCTGGTCCAGGCCCAGCGCCAGCTGACCCAGGCCATGCACGAGTCCCGCGAGCTGCGGGCCCGCCTGACCCGGCGCTCCCACCAGATGCAGATGCTCCAGCATGTGTCGGAGATCCTGGCCGCGACGTCCAAGGGTGCCCAGGTGGCCAGCGTGGTCCTCGAGGTGCTGGCCCAGGAATTCCAGTGCCCCCGCGGCGCGGTCTGGACGCTGGAGGACGGTGGCGCCGCCTACTTCCCCCGCGAAGGCGCCGGCCTCACCCGCGCCGAATGGTCCGCCCTCAAGCTGCCCGCCCCCAACCCCTTTCCCGAAGTGCCCCTGGTGCTGTTCCAGAGCCAGTTCCTGGATGCCGCCTGCGGCGCCGGCCCCCTGAAGCGGCTCCGCGGGCCCGAGGACATGCCCCTCTACTTCGTGCCCTTCGAGCACCAGCTCCTCCTGCTGGGCTTCGCCATCCTGGCCATGCCGCCCGACCGCAAGATCGAGGACGAGGATCACGACAGCATCAGCATCCTGCAGCGGCAGACCGCCGTGTCCCTCTACAACGCCTGGCTGTTCCGGGATCTCTCGGAGCAGCGGGACGCCCTGCAACGCCAGGCCCTCGAACTGGAGCGCGTGAACACGGCCCTGCGCGAGGCCGATCAGCTCAAGAGCGAATTCCTGGCCCTCACCAGCCATGAGCTGCGCACCCCCCTCACGGGCATTCTCGGGTTCACGCGGCTGGTCATGGACGGCCTCTACGACGATGCCGAAGAGATGCGGTCCATGCTCCAGGACAGCTACGCCTCAGGCCAGCACCTGCTGGGCCTGCTCAACGACATCCTGGACCTGGCCAAGATCGAATCGGGCCGCCTGGAAGTCCACCCCGAACCCTTCAACCTCGCCATCCTGGTGGAGGAAGTGAAGCCCATCGCGGAAGCCTATCCCCGCCGGCCCGGCGTGGTGCTGTTCTGGCCCGAGGTGGAGGAACTGCCCGATGTGCTGGTGGATCCCAGCCGGCTCAAGCAGGTGCTGCTGAACCTGCTCTCCAACGCCCTGAAGTTCACCAAGGATGGCAGCGTCAGCGTGCAGATCGAGCGGCGGCCGGGATTCCTCGAACTCCGCGTGGCGGACACGGGGATCGGCGTGAGCCCCGAGGCGCAGGCCCGCCTCTTCCAGAAATTCGCCCAGGCCGATGGCGGCCATGCCCGCGAGTACGGCGGCACTGGCCTCGGCCTCGTGATCTGCAAGCACCTCATGGAAATGATGGGCGGCACCATCGGCCTCGAAAGCGAGGGCCTCGGCCACGGCACCACCATGCGGATCACCGTGCCGATCGCGTGATCCGGCTGTGGAACAATGGAGGCTCGTGCCCGGAGCCCCCATGTCCTACCGTCGCCGCCCTGACTTCCTGCCCTTCACGCGCCCCATGGTGGGCCAGGAGGAGATCGAGGAGATCATTGACACCATCCACAGCGGGTGGATCACCACGGGGCCCAAGTCCGCGAAGTTCGAAGAAGGCCTCCAGGCCTACAACGGCGTGCC
>JAKAMQ010000032.1 GCA_021812805.1 Acidobacteriota bacterium | reverse complement strand
CGCATGGTGCGCTCGCTGAAGGTGTTGCAGCCGAAGTACTGGCTGATCCTGGTCTGGTCCAGCCGTGAGATGCTGGATGTGTCGAGCCCCTGCGCCTTGGCCATGTGTCCCCCCCTCGGACGAAAAGGCATGAATCCATATAGACCTGGACCGATGTCCGCTCCCGGTGAGCAGCCATCGGCACTCCACATCCACCTGGACCCTGCGATCCGATCTCAGGGTACCGGATCCGACAGTCCGGTGCCAGCCCCAGCCTCGGCTTCGGATCCCTGTGACCGGGCCCTGGCCCTTCTCGGAAACCTCCAAAGCCGGCAGGCGGGCCTCCCCCGTTCTGCCGCCCTGGCCTGGGAACGGGTCGCCTTCGGGGAGGTGTTCGACCATCCCGAACCGGGCCAGCGGATCCGTCGGTTCCTTGAGGGGGACTAGAATGGGGGCATGGATCTGACCGCCCCCTACGTCCCTGACCTCGACAGCATCCCCGCCGGACTGGACCTCGTGGCCGAGATCCAGCGGCTCAAGCGGGCGCGGAAGGCTGTGCTCCTGGCCCACTACTACCAGGAACCGGAGATCCAGGATCTGGCCGACTTCGTGGGCGACAGCCTCCAGCTCAGTCAGCAGGCGGCGAAGGCCGATGCGGAGGTGATCGTCTTCTGCGGCGTCCATTTCATGGCCGAGACCGCCAAGATCCTCAACCCGACGAAGACCGTGGTGATTCCGGACCTGGACGCCGGGTGCAGTCTGGCGGACCGCTGCCCCGCGGACTTCTTCGCCGAATGGCTGAAGCAGTACCCGGATCATGACGTGGTCAGCTACATCAACTGTTCGGCGGGCGTGAAGGCGCTGAGCACCGTCATCTGCACCAGCAGCAACGCGGTGCGCGTGGTCGAGAGCATCCCGGCGGACCGGAAGATCGTCTTCGCGCCGGACCGGCACCTGGGCACGTGGGTGATGCAGCAGACGGGCCGGAAGATGGCGCTGTTCCCCGGCTTCTGCATCGTCCATGAGCAGTTCACCGCCAAGCGCCTGGCGGCCCTCAAGGCCCAGCACCCGGACGCGAAACTCATCGCCCATCCGGAATGCGATGCCAGCGTGAACCAGCTGGCCGATTTCGTGGGTTCCACCGCCGCGCTCCTGAATTTCGTGGCGAAGGATCCCGCGAAGGCCTTCATCGTGGCCACCGAGGCCGGCATCCTCCACCAGATGCACCAGCGGCGGCCCGAGGTTGAACTGATCCCGGCCCCCGTGGACAGCGGCTGCAACTGCAGCCTCTGCCCCTACATGAAGCTGAACAGCCTGGAGAAGCTCTACCTCTGCCTCCGGGATCTGAAGCCCGACATCCGGCTGGACGAGCCCCTGCGCCTCCGGGCCCTCAAACCCCTGGAGCGCATGCTGGCCCTGGGCTGACCGCGGTAAGCTGCTGGCACCCCACGTCGAGCCTTCATGTACCGCCATCGCGTCACCCGCTTCCGCCTCCTGCATCCGGGCCTCAAGGGCCCCAGCCGGTGGCAGCGCCTCCAGCAGCGCAGCGGCATCGTCCTGCTCGTCCTGGCCGGGCTGGTGACCAGTGCCCTGCTCCTGGTGGCCCCGTACATCTACGTCCGGGACAAGCTCAGCGATGTGACGGGTTCGTACTACGACACCCATTGGGGCGATTTCGAGGCGGTGGAGCGCCACTGGAAATCCCTGCCCATCCTCTCGTCCCTGAAGACGGGCCAGGAGCCGGAGGTCCGCCAGTTCCTCGCGGATCAGCCCCTGGTCGTGGCGATCCTCGACCGGTTCAACCGCCGCACCCTCTGGGTCCGCGCCGGCCATCACCTGGTCAAGGCGCCCAACGACGCCCTCAGCCAGCTGTATCTCGACTGGACCAGCCACGCGGAGATGGCGCAGCTCTTCGAATGGAACCCCCCGAAAAGCCAGGATCCGGACTTCGGGAAGGTGGCTACCGTGGTCCTGCTCTCGGACCGCTGGATGGTGATCAAGCGCTGGCGGCCCGGCTCGCCCGAAGTCGAGCGGGAGCTGGCCGCCGCCCTGGGCCCCAAGCCCACGCTGCGGATGGGGCTGGTGCGGGCCTCCGACCTGAACCGAACCGACCTGAAGCCCCAGGACTGGGGCAAGGAGCCCGCCCTCCAGGCCGATCCCTACCGGGCCTCGGAGTACGCGCTGAGCGCCATCATCCAGACCAATGCCTACGGGGATGGCTGGGAACTGGTGGGCATTGCGCCGCTGGCCCAGGAGAACGCCTACCGGCGGACCCTCCGCCATCAACTGTTCATCTCCTACGCGGTCTCCCTTCTGGTGGGCGCCGCCATCGGCCTCGGCCTCTGGCTGCGCCATCGCGCCCGCCGCCGGGCGGTGCTGGATGCCGATCGCATGGCGTCCCTCACCCACAGCCTGAAGACCCCCCTGGCGCTGCTGAAGTTCCGCTGCGATTCCCTCCGCCTGGGCCGCCTGAGCCCGGAGCGGGCCGACGAGGAACTGCTCCGCATCGGCGAGGAAGTGGACCATCTCACGGTCATCATCGAGAACGGCCTCCGGGTCATCCGGGGCGGAGGCTCCACCGGCCCCCGGGCCCTGGCCACGCCCGAGTGGGTACAGACCGTGGCGGAGGATCTGCGTCCGGGCTTCGAACTGGAGGGCCGCCCCCTGCTGCTGGACCTCTGCTCCGAGGCGGGCCACGCGCCGCTGACCTCGCTGCGTGCCGCGATCCTCACCCTCCTGGAGAACGCCCTGGCCCACGGCCGGGGCGCCGTCACCCTGGAGACGCGGAAGGTCCGCCGCCGCCTCAGCCTCCAGATCCGGGACGAAGGCGACGGCCTGACGCCCCTTCAGCTCAAGGCCCTGGGGCGCCCCTTCCAGCGCATCCGGGAACAGGGCAAGGAGGGCTTCCTGCGCGAAGGCCAGGGGCTGGGGCTGAGCCTGCTGGCCCAGGTGGCCGAGCAGGAAGGCTGGGGCCTCGCCTTTGCCTCTGCCCCCGGCCAAGGCTTCACCGCCACCCTGGTGATTCCCGCCACGTGACATAAACAAGGGGGGACCGCCTGCTCGCCTTCGGCTCGCGATGTCCCCCCTCGTGCACCCCCACGTGGTGCCCCGGCCAAGCCGGGACACCCCATCTGACGCCCCGTCCCGGCGAGGCCACGCTTCCCACCACCCCCCGATCGCCCGCGACGCCTGTCGCGGGCTCCCGCTCCCGCTGCGCCTCCGGCTTGCGATCGCGGAGGGAACCCCCGGCTAAGAAAAAGCCTGGAATCCGGTCTTGCTTTCCCAAATCCACCGGCGCATCGTGGAACCTCTGTTCCTTGAGCGAGCCGCCGTGACCCACATCCTTGTGGTGGAGGATGAGCCCTCCCTCTGCCAGCTCCTCGTCAACAACCTGAGCTTCGAAGGCTTTTCCGTCGAGTCGGCCGGGGATGGTTTGCCCGGCTTGGCGGAGCATGCGGCCCACCGCGCGGACCTGATCGTCCTGGATCTCATGCTGCCCCAGATGGACGGCTTCGAAGTCCTGCGGATCCTCCGCGAGCGGAAAGATGATGTTCCCGTTCTGATGCTCACCGCCCGGGGCCAGGAGACGGACCGCCTGCAGGGACTCAGCCTCGGGGCCGACGACTACCTGGTGAAGCCCTTCTCCGTGCTGGAGCTGATCGCCCGGGTGAAGGCGATCCTGCGCCGCACCCGGCCGCTGGACCGCCCGCCGGTGCTGCGTTCCGGCCCCTTCCGCTTCGACCTGCCCCGCCTGGAGGCGCGGCGCGGCGACAAGGCCCTGGATCTGACGCCCCGGGAATTCCGGCTGCTGGAAATCCTCATCACCCATGCCGGCCGCACCCACAGCCGCAAGGAACTCCTCCAGCTGGCCTGGGAACCGGATGCCCGCCCCGCCGCGCGGACCGTGGATGTCCACATCGCCAACCTGCGCCGGAAGCTCGGCGAGGAAGTCCATGGCCAGCCCTGGATCACCACAGTGGGAGGCGAGGGCTACCGCTGGGTCGCGCCGGTCGAGGCGGAGACAATCTGAGCCCCCGGCTACACTCAAAGCTCCCGCCCGAGGCCCGATGACCCCCTGGAATCCCCATACCTGGCAGCGCTTCCCGGCGGAGCAGCAGCCGGTCTATCCGGATCCCACGGCGCTGGAGGCCGTGCTGGCGCGGCTGCGGCGACTGCCGCCCCTCGTGGTGCCCGAGGAGGTGGACCGCCTGCGCGGCCTGCTGGCGGAGGCCGCCGCGGGTCGGAGGTTCCTGCTCCAGGGGGGCGACTGCGCCGAGCGCTTCCAGGACTGCACCCCCGACGCCATCGAGGGCAAGCTGCGGGTGCTGCTCCAGATGTCGGTGGCCCTCACCCACGGCGGCCGCAAGCCGGTGGTGCGGGTGGGCCGGATCGCGGGCCAGTTCGCCAAGCCCCGCAGCCGGCCCACGGAGTTCGTGCGGGGCCAGGAGCTGCCCAGCTACCGGGGCGACCTGGTGAACGCCCTGGAGGCCACCCCCGACGCCCGGAGGCCCGATCCGGACCGGATGCTGGAGGCCTACTTCCACGCCGCCGCCACCCTCAACCACCTCCGGGCCCTCACGGCCGGGGGCTTTGCGGACCTGCACCATCCCGAACGCTGGGAGCTGCCCGGCGGCACGGGGGAGGTGCCCGCGTACCATCGGACCCTCGACCAGGTGCGGGAGTCCCTGGATTTCCTGGAAGCCCTGGGCGGCGTCCAGCGCGAGGCCCTGGAGCGCATTGATTTCTTCACCAGCCACGAGGCGCTGCTGCTGCCCTACGAAGCGGCCCTCACCCGCTGGGTGCCCGAAGCGGGAGCCTACTACCATCTGGGCGCCCACACCCTCTGGGTGGGCGAACGCACCCGGCAGCTGGACGGCGCCCACCTCGAGTACCTCCGGGGCCTTCGCAACCCGCTCGGCGTGAAGGTGGGCCCCAGTGCCACACCGGAGCAGGTGCAGACGCTGCTGGCGCGCCTGGATCCGGCACGCGAACCGGGCCGCATCACCCTCATCACCCGCTTCGGCGCCGCGCGCATCCGCGAGGCCCTGCCGCCCCTGCTGCGGGCGGTGCAGGCCGCGGGCCATCCGGTGCTGTGGAGCTGCGATCCCATGCACGGCAACGGCGCGGAGAGCGCCCAGGGCCTCAAGACCCGGGATTTCGACGCCATCCTGGCCGAGCTGCGCCAGGCCTTCGAACTCCACGGCGCCGCGGGCTCCACCCTGGGTGGCGTCCACTTCGAACTGACCGGCGAGGCGGTCACCGAATGCACCGGCGGCACCCAGCGCCTCTCCGAGGCGGACCTGGCCAAGGCCTACGAAACCGGCTGCGATCCCCGGCTGAACCGAGCCCAGAGCCTCGAGATGGCCTTCCTCATCGCGGGCATGATGCGCGGCTGATCACTGCACGGTGCCGCCCGGGCCGGTCCCCCCAAGGACCAGCGGCAGGGTCTCGAAGGGCGCCACGAGCTGGCAGGAGCCCGGACCTTCCGGCAGGGGTTTGAGACGCGGTGGGGGCAGCAGGAGGGCTTCGCCGGGGTGCAGCTCCGGCAGTTGGAGCCCCTCCCAGGCCGCGAACGGAATCCGCCGGTGATGGGTACCCACGCGAAGCTCCAGGGCGCCCTCGGGCCAGGCCGGCGCCATCCAGGCCCCCAGCACGGCGCCGCCCGCGTCCTCCAGGGCCAGACAGAAGCCCGCGGCCTGGCCGCCCAGGATGCCCAGGGCCGCCAGGGTGGGGCGCGGGGACTCCTCGATCCGGGCCCCGGGGCCTGCCACCCGCAGGCGGTCCAGGCAGGTGCCGTCGCTCCGGCGCAGGCGCGTGGGCCGCGGCAGGCAGGGGAGGAGGCGGACCGAGGCCGGATCCGGCGCCAGGACCTCCGGCAGGGTGCCCCGGCGATCCCACTTTTCCGCGTAGGCCAGGGTCTGCCGGACGCGGACCAGGGCGCGGGGCCCATCCTCCAGCACCCGGCGCAGGCTCGCGGGCACCAGAACGGCCGCCAGCCGCTCGGGATCGCCTTCGCCCAGCTTCCGGAGACGCAGGGCCTCGATGCGGTTCAGATCCGCCAGCCGCCCCGAGGCTAGGCGCGCCACCAGGGCCCGGCGCTCGCCGGGGCCCTCGGGCCAGAGGGCGGTGCCCAGCAGCATGGTCAGCCCTGGGTCGCCAGCCAGGCCCGGGTCCGCTCCGCCAGGGGCGCCGGGGCCTGGGTGGCGAAATCCAGCATCACCTGGACCGTTCGCCCCTCGGCGAAGACCGCGCCGCCCGGCCCCCGGGTGAGGCGGTAGGTCACATCGAAGGAGGTGGTGCCCACCTTCGTGCAGCGCAGCTCCACGCGGACGTCGTCCCCCAGGAGGATGGGCCTGCGGTAGTCCACTTCGGTCCGCGCGATGAGGAAGCCCTCCTCCGTGAAGGCCCGGCCCGCCAGGAAGCCGCGCCACCACATGTACCGCGCCTGTTCCATGAAGCTCACCACCACGGCGTTGTTGACATGGCCCATGGCGTCCAGGTCGCGGAATCGCACCTCGATGGGATGGGAAAAGGGCATGGCCGCCTCCTGGATGCCACCTTACCCCATCCCGTGCGAAGATGCCGCCGAACGCCATGCCCGCGCCCCTGCTCATCGCCTACGACCCCGACTGCGCCCTCTGCTTCCGCATGGCCCTGTGGCTGGCGCGCCGCGACCGCCGGGGACGCCTGCTGGTGGCCCCCCTGCGGGACCCCGAGGTGCTCGCCCTGGCTCCGGAGCTGGCTGGCCGCGATCTGGAGCGGGAAATCCACGGCGTGGACCTGGCCACGCGCCGCATCTGGCAAGGCGCCGACCTGCTGGCCCCCATCGCCCGGCGCCTGCCGGCCTGGATCTGGGCCTGGCCCCTGCTGCGGATCCCGGGCGTGACCGGCCTGGCGCGCCGGATCTACCTGGGCTGGGCGGCCTGGCGCTACCGGCGGACGGGACGCCCTCCCTTCCGGGGCGATTGACGTGAAACGAAGGGGGACCGCCCGAGCCGGGATACCCCTCTGACACCGGATCGCCCCCTCAGGGCATCCTGGAGCCATGGACGCCGCACCGACCTCTCCCTGGAACCCGGACCGCCGCTGGGCGGATCCCCTGATCACGCTGATGGCGGCCCTGGCCCTGCTGGCGGCGCTGTTCACGCTGCTGGCCCGGCAGGCCCAGAGCGGCCGTCCCGCGCAGGGGGCCAGCCTCCAGGCCCGCCTGATGGAACCCCTGCTCGAAGGGCCGCGGCTGCTGGGCGCGCCGCTGCCCGGGGGCGGGACCAGCCTGGCCAAGGCCCAGGCACAGCTGAAGGAGCCCTGGGACCGGGCCCTGCTGAGCGTCCTCGCCGCCGACCAGGGGGATCTGGCCCTGGGGCGGACCCTGGCCCAGGGCCCCCAGGGGCCTGAGGGCGCGGCCTTCCGGACCGCCTGGGAGGCGGCCTATGCAGGGGGGCCCCTGCCGGACCCTGGGGCGATGTCCGAGGTCGGGCATCGGCTGGGGGATGGCTATGCCGCCGCCCTGCTGGAGGCCCGGCTGCTGGACCGGACGGGGGGCAACGGCGCGGCCCTCCGTGCGACGGCCCGCAGGAGCCTGCTCCTGCGCCTGGGCGTCCTGGGCTTCGCCGGGGGCCTGGCCGTGCTCCTGATGTTCGGCGGCGCGGCGTTCGGGATCTACCTGCTGGCGACCCAGCGCCAGCCTCCACCGCACCCGCTGCCGGCCTGGGGCCTGTCCGGGCGGGCCGCCGCGCTGGTGCTGCTGGCCTGGTTCCTGACCTTCATCGTGGTGGGCAATGTCATGGCCCTGGCGTTCCGGCCCTGGCCGACCCTCCGCTGGCTGGCGGTGCCCCTGGGCTACGGCCTCCACGCCTGTGTGGGGGTGGCCCTGCTCTGCCGGGCGGAAGGCCTGACTCCGCGGGCCCTCTGGCGGCGGATGATGCCGGGGCCCCTGGGACGGGCCCTGCTCCAGGGCGTGGGCTTCCTGGCCCTGGCGGTGGTGCTGGTGGTGGCCCTGTCCCTGGTCCTCAGCCCCTTCCTGCGCGGCAGCGGAAGCCCCCAGCGGGAGCTGGTGGATCTGCTGCGGGGCCTGCGCGGCTGGGGCCCCACCCTGGCGATGTTCCTGCTGGTGGCGGGCGTGGCGCCCTGCTTCGAGGAGACGCTGTTCCGGGGCTTCCTGCTGCCAGTCCTGGCCCAGCGGATGCCCATGGCCTGGGCGCTGCTGGGCTCGGCGCTGCTGTTCGGGGCCATCCATCTCCAGCCCCTGGGACTGCCCACCCTCAGCATGCTGGGCCTGGTGCTGGGCCTCGGCATGCGCCGGACGGGGCACCTGGGAACCTCCATCCTCGTCCACGCCTGCTGGAACGGCTCCGTCTTCATTCTGATGCGCGTACTCGGCGGTTGATCCTCAGCCGCTCCCCGGGGCCCGGGACAGGATCGGGTAGATCCACCAGAAGAGCTCCACCAGGAGCAGCACGATCAGCGCCCACTTGAGCAGACGGATCCAGTCCACGCCCGCCTCGGGCGCGTGGACACGGGGACGGCGCTGGGTGCTGGTGAGGTAGGTCTCCACGGGATCCTCGGCCAGGGTGATCTTCACGGGCTGGCTTTGCCGGAGGTGCGCCTCGGAGGCCGCCCGGGCCGCCTCCGTCGGCGTGAAGGCATCTGCCCGCCCCCGGGACAGGGTGGAGAGGCCCAATCCGTCATCCTCCTGCCCGAGAAGGCCGAACAGGCGGGCCCGGAGATGGGCGGGGCCCGGCAGGGCGTCAATCAGCTCCTCCATGAACTCGGGGAGGGTGGTGTAGCGGTCATCGGGATCGGCCGCCAGGGCCCGCTGAAACACCGCCGCCAGCCGGGGGGACATCTCGGGCGGAATGGCCACGGGTTCGTGCAGGGCGTGGATGATGATGGCCGTGAGGCCCTCGCCGGGATGGGGCAGCTTGCCGGTCAACAGCTCGAAGGCCGTGGCCGCGAAGCTGTACCGGTCCGACGCGGGGGTGCCCTCCCCGCCCTTCAGCACCTCGGGAGGCGCATAGGCCGGCGAGCCCAGGAAGTCGCCCGTCACCGTGAGACGCAGGGCCAGGGTCTGGATGTAGCCCGTGGCATCCTCGGGGGGCAGGCCCTCCAGGTACGGGGGCCGCTCGGGCGACAGGCTCATGTGGCCCAGGCTCCGGGCAATCCCGAAATCCATCAGCTTGGCCCGGCCCTCCTCGCTGAGCAGGATGTTGTCGGGCTTCACGTCCCGGTGGATGATGGCGCTCCGGTGCGCGGCCCGCAGCGCCCGCATGGCCTGGATGAGCACCCGGGCGCTGGCCTCCAGGTCCAGGCTCTTCTCCTTGATGCGCTTCGCGAGGCTCTTCCCCTCCACGTACTCCATGGCCAGGAAGGGCCCGAGGTCGTCGGCCACACCCACATCGAAAATGGTGATCACGTTGGGATGGTTCAGCTGCGCGCTGATCTCCGCCTCGCGCCGGAAGCGCAGCATGGCCTGGATGCGGGCCTCGCCGGACACCTTGACCACCTTGATGGCCACCCGGCGCTTCAGCAGGGGATCCTCGGCGAGGTACACCGTCCCCATGCCCCCGGACCCGATGGGCTTGAGCACCTGGTAACGGCCGATGGTCTTGGGATCCGCCATGAGCTTCCGATTCTAGCCCCGGGCGCTCCATCGGCGTTCCAGGTAGAATCTTGGGTTTGATTCAATCTGGTCCGGAGTCCCCATGGCCGCCCTCATCGAAGCCATCAGCATCAAGCGGAAAATGTTCTTCGAGTTCGAAGACACGCCCTACCACTGCCTGGATGTGGAGATCTCCACCCCCACGGCCCGGGGCGGCCAGACCCTGGTCCGCCTGAAGATGCGCAACCTGCTCACCCGGGCCGTCTTCGATAAGACCTTCAAGGCCGGCGACAAGTTCAAGGAGCCGGATCTGGCCCTGGCCCCCGCCAGCTACCTCTATACGGATGGCGACGGATCCCACTTCATGGACCAGGAGACCTACGAGACCCACTCCCTGAACACCGACATGACCGGCGATGCCCTGGAGTACCTGGTCGAGGGCCAGATCGTGCAGATCCAGAAGTTCAATGGCAATCCCATCGGCCTCCAGCTCCCCCAGCACGTCGAGCTGGCAGTGACCTACACCGAGCCCGGCGCCCGGGGCGACACGGCCAGCGGCAATGTCACCAAGCCCGCCAAGCTCGAGACCGGCCTCGAGATCAAGGTGCCCCTCTTCATCAAGGAGGGGGAGAAGGTCAAGGTGAGCACCGAGACCGGCGAGTTCGCGGGCCGGGCCTGACGCGATAGGAACACAGAGAACGCAGAAACCTCACAGAGGACACAGAGAAAGGCAGAAGGCGATTCATGGAACTGACCCGGGGCTGTCCCACCTCACGGCGCCCGCCTCTGCGTCTTCTGGTGTCCTTCGTGTCCTCTGCGTTCCCTCTTGGTGGGAAGACCTCCGCATGAGCCGCAAGTTCCGCCTCGGCCAGAGCCGGGAGGCCCAGGATCTGGACCACCGGGAGGCCTACTCCCGGGAGCGGAGCGCCGACAGCAAGCGGCGGCAGCGGCAGGCCGAACGGCTCCGCACGGACATTGAAGCCCACGATGCCGATACCCTCCTGAGGCTCCCCGACCCCACCCCCTGGCTGCACCTCCCCGAGGCCACCCTGACCCAGCGGTACAGCCAATGGGTGGACCTTGAACTGGCGGACCGCTCCAGCCTGCGCGCCACCCTGGGCGGCAAGCTCAAGGGCGTGCGACTCGTCTGCGGCGATCGCGTGCGCTATTCGGCCACGCCCATCGAGCCGGAGGACCCCAGCCTGCCCGCCCCCCCGCCGGTCCGGGGCGATGGCGGCTCTCCCGAAGCCCAGGTGGTGGCCGTGATGCCCCGGCGTTCCCTCCTGAAGCGCGGCGGCGGCGATGACCGGGAGCCCTGGCAGCTGATCTGCGCCAACGCCGACGAGCTGTGGGTCTGCGCCGCCGTGGTGGATCCGCCTCTGCGGCCGGGCCTGGTGGAGCGCGCCCAGATCCTGGCCCTGGATGCCGGGCTGGCCTGCCGCGTCATCGTCACCAAGCGGGACCGCGCCTCGAAGCAGGACACCCTGCCCGAGCTCGACCCCCTGCGCGACCAGGGCGTGGCCATCCACGAGACCTCCGCCCTGAAAGGACAGGGATTGGCCGATCTGCGCGCCCTGCTGGCAGGCCGCGTGGTGGTGCTGCTGGGGCACAGCGGCGTGGGCAAGAGCACCCTCGTGAACGCCCTCGAACCCGCGTCCGCGCTGAAGACGGGCGGCCTCACGAAATTCGGCACCGGCAAGCAGACCACCACCTCCGCCCGCTGGCTGCCCCTGCCCGGCGGCGGCACGCTCATTGATACCCCCGGCATCCGCACCCTCAGCGTCCGCGGCTTCGATCGGACCCTGCTGGCCCAGGTCTTCCCCGAATTCCCTGCCGAGGTGCTGGAGGATCCCCTGGCCTTCGATCCCGAGGATGACCACATCCTCGACGCCCTGGGCCTCGCCTACCCCGAGCGCCTGCGGAACCTCCAGCGCCTCTGGCTGGAGATGGAGGACCGCAACCCCAACCAGAATGTGTGGCGGTGATCTGCTTCAGGATTGAGGAATTGCAGCCCCGCAGCTTCCGCAAAATCGGGACACAGTTTCCGCCTTGGTGCCACAGGCCGTGCAGAATCGGGCCTGTCTAGACTCACCGGAAACGCTGGAAGTGGCTAGTGTCGGGATCCCCGTTGAAGTGGCCAACAGACCCGGATCAGTGTCTTCATGGGCAGAGAGGGCGGCTTGGGCGTTCATGGCTTGCAATTCCGTTTGACGCTCCCGGTCGGCGCGAGAAGATGGCGCGATTAGAATGGCCTGATTGCTCACAAAATTGCGCAGGCCGGCCGCCAGATTGTTGGCGGCTTCATCGTCCCGTTGCATGGAACGCAGGTGCCGCTGGGCATCCTTCCCGAAGGCCACCGTGTGCAGCCTGGCCACCCAAATGCGGAAGGTCATGGACTCGATCTGAGTGACGCTGGAAGTGGCCTTCAAGGCATCCCGCAAGAGGTTCCCATGCTCCATGGAGGCCGTGACGTACTGGCCCTTCATCTCGCAGAACACAATCACAGATCCGAAGTCGAATCGCTGCCAAAGAGCGTGGCCGACCCGATGTTGACTCCATGCAAGGGCTCCGAGGATCACGCCATAGGTGAGCAGAAGGCTGTTCGAGAGACCGACTCCCCCTTCCCGGCCCAGGCCCCAGGCGAAGATACACAAGCCGCTCGCAAGGAGGGATGTGGCTGCTAGAGCCGTCATACCCACCAGGTATTTCAAATCTGGGTTCCGCAGGGACTCCGCCAGACTGGGCGTCCTGGGGTCAAGAGGAAGGGGTTGATACTCTTCGACCATTTCGGCCGAAAACTGGCCGGTTCTCGCCTCTGGAGTAATGATTGGCTCCATGCGCGTGTAGACACGGTTGGGAATCTGCTCCCTCCATGTGCTCTGCATCACCCGGTCGAATTCCCCCACCACCATCCCAGGATGGCAGCGGATGCTCCAGGCCTCTTGGACCTGGCTGACCCCGGTGGGAGGTGCCTCATTGCCTTCTCGGAGCAGCGCGAGGAAAACCAGCGTAAATCCCGAGAAAGCCAAAATGATCATGACGAAGACATGAGGCATGAGCCCTTGGACCGGCGGTGGTGGCAACTCCCTGGCCACCTGCATCAGCAGCACCGGCCCTACCACCGCCACCACGAGACGCACCGCCACGCCCTTGACCGATATGCCCGATGCGGCGAAGCCTGTGCTGGGGTGAGCTCCATCCCTGGAGAACAGGTGAACCGCCAAAAGGTACACCATCGCTCCAAAGCCGATCCAATCCCGCACCACCACTCCATCAGCCCTGGAGCCAGCAGCGGTGCTACTCACCAGAGCCATGCAGAGGAGCAGGGCGATGAAGGCCATCCGGATCGCGTTGCCGAACTGCTTGCGCGCCAGCCCTTGTATTGGCCGGGGCGCGTAAATCAGGTTGGGGACCCAGGTGTACAGCAGCCCGTCCAGAGGCCCCTCGGGCTCGGGATAGACAATGGCCTGCTGTCGAAGTGTCTCCTTAATCGTCTCAGCGGAAGGCGAATCCCCTTGGCGCCCCCTAGGAACCTCTGGCGCGAGGCTCTGGGGCCGCCCCCGACCGAAAAAGAACCGAAGCTGCGAAGCCGCACGAGCCGCGTAGGTCCCCCCCATGATGAGCAGGATGAGAGCTCCAATCACGCTGTCCGCGAATTGCCCCGCCATCCCGACACGACCAGGGGACGTGCCCAGGAGGATCATTCCCAGCACCACACAGACACTCCCCGCCAAGCCCAGGAAAAGATTTTCCACCTTCATGGGGTTGGGAAGGTTGAACCGGTTTCCGGCACTGCCGTGTTCGTAGGACACACTCACCTCACTCGCCGGCTACCCGCGATCCTGTCTGGTTTTGGACCCATCACTCAGTATCACGCTTTGGCGGGATGTGTATTCCGCTCGATGGCGAGCAGGACAAGTACAAGGCTGAACAGGGCGATGAGGGCGAGCCCAACACCCACCTGGACCAAGCCGTTCTTGAAATGGTCAGCCCGCCTGGTGTTGGCAGCCTTGGCCGCTTCTATTTGCTTCTCTCTCATATCGAAATAGCGGCCGACAACCTGGGCGGGTGATAGGGCCGTCGGGGCCAACCTCAGGGTTGAAGAGATGGCCTCCAGGGTGGACTGGCGGTCCCCCTTTAGGATCTCCTCCAGTCGTTGAGAAACGAACTGGCGATTGGATTCACCGTAGGGGCCCTGGAAGACCGGCTGGAGATTGGCAGGAATGGTCAGGCCGGCCAGAGGATCAGCCGCGCCTGATTGGCTGGCCTCGGATCTGGCAATGGGGGATTCCCCATTGGCCTTGAAACTGTCCGCTACCATCTGGGGAGTCACCTCGGAACGCACAGCTTGGGGTGCATTCGAAATGGTTGTCACCAGAAGCTCGGCGGTTCCCAGGACGAGCCCGACAATAAGGACAAACGCCAATATCCGGGTAAAGAAAAACAAGCCTTTTTGTTCGATTTTTTCTAACATCAACGGCCTCCAGAGAAGGCCTCCATTTTGAATCAAGACCAGCACCACTCGCGTTAAAAGATGTTAAGCACCCCCTATAAGAGCCTGTCGCCTAACCGTATCCCGTTGGGGGCCGGTACGGTTCCCGCGGTGGTCTGCCCGGGATGCCGACCAGCGGAGATTCCGACTGGATCGATCCATGACGGCCAGCCCGGGCTTTCCTGTCACCCATGAGAGCCTCCGGAGCCCGCTTCGGGGTCCGGAAACCGCCTTCACCCGGCCTTCTTGGCCCTCCAGAGCTTCTTCACGTTGTGCGCGAGGCACAGCATCGCCCAGTCGGCCTTGGCGGCTGCGAGACCTCGGCGGGTCAGGGTCTGGAAGTCGTGCTTGGTCTGGCCGAACACGGGCTCGATGGTCCTGCCGCGGGCCTTGTAGGCCTTCTCGCCCCGCATCGTGCGCAGCTTCCGCTCCATCCGCTGGGTTCGCGTCATCCCCTTCCTCATCCGGCCCCGTGGCCGCCCCTTCGCCTTCAGCTCCTGGCGCAGCTTCCAAGTCTTGGTGCTGGGGATGAATCCCTCCACGCCCAGTCCCTCTAATCCTTCGAGGTTGGCCTCGCTGGCGTAGCCTGCGTCCGCCAGCACCTCCTTGATCTCCCTGGCCACCCCCTCCGCCCCCGTCCTCGCCACATGGGCCTGGGCCTGCTGGACCATTGGCAGGAGCTGCTTTACATCGTTGGCGTCCTGCACGATGTCCGCCGCCAGGATGATCTGATCCAGGGCCACCACCGCCTGCGCGTTATAACCCTGGACGAAGCCCTGGCGCGCCTTCATGCAACGGCTGTCGGGATCGGTGATGTTCGCCTTCGCCTCAGGCTCGGGGTCTGGCTTCGGTGGCTTCAGCTTCCTCCCCCTCTTCTTACGACCCGTGGCCCCCTCCTCCTTCTCCCGCTTCTCGATCTTCTCCTGCTGGGATGCTGCCTTGCCCGCCTGCTCCGCCTCGATCTGCCGCTTGGCCTCCTCCAGCCGCCGGCGCCGGTTCTCCGCCCCCCGCAGGTGCTTCGGGAGTTCGTCCCCCCGCTTCCTGCCGAACTTCGCGTTCTCCGCCAGATCCTTGATCTGCGCGGATTCCGTCAGCTCCTTCGTGATGGCCTTCAGCGTCTTGTTCTGGTCCAGCGCCGCGTTGCCCTTCAGCTTGGTGCCATCCAACGCGATGGTTCCAGCCCGACCCAGGCCGTAGCGCCTGACCAGATCAAGGACCTGGGCGAACAGGTCCTGGAAGACCGCGCTGTGGCGTTGGCGGAAGCGCGCGATGGTCGCGTGGTCCGGCTCCGTCTGCCCCGAAAGCCACCGGTAGACCACGCGATCGCAGCAGGCGATCTCGATCTGCCGCGAACTCAGCAGCTTGTTCGCGTAGGCGTAGATCAGCGTCGCCAGCATCGCCGCCGGGTCAATGGCCGAACGCCCATCCCCCTCCTGGTTGTAACTGCCCTCAATGACCGACAAGTCGAGCTGGTCCACCGCGTCCACGATGACCCTCGCCAGATGATCCTCCTCGATTAGATCGTCCAACGACGGGGGGAACAGCATCGGCTGTCGACGGTCAGTTACTCGAAAATGCGCGCCCATACTGCATTTCATGCGAATTGAAACGCAAAGGTTCAAGCCTGGCGCTGGCTCGTAGCAACTTTCTCAAGGGCAAACGAGGTTGTGCGACAGGCTCATAACCGGCACTCTATAACCGGCACTACGAGGTCCCATGCAGGATCGCATGCAGTCCGACTCCCGCCTGCTGGGCCTGCTCTACGGTGCAGTCTTCGGGTCGCTGTTCCCGCTCTTCTTCTTCGCGGCCCGCTCCCTCGCGCGGCGCAGCCGGGGCCACGAGATCGCCGACCAGGTGGCCCACGCCTTCCTGGCGCTGCGCCCCAAGTACCTGGAGGCGATCCTCGCCAACACCGCCCGGGTGACGGGCCTGCCTCCAGGCCACCCGGAGGTTGAGCGGCTGGCGCGGGAGATGGTGCGCCAGCACGCCCGCGCCTGGGTGGACTTCTTCTGGTTCGGCCAGCGGAACCCCGATGAGGCCCTGGCCCACTTCGCCACCCTCGAGGGCCTGGCGCAGCTGGATGCCGCCATCGCCCAGCGCAAAGGCGTCATCCTGCTCACGGCCCATGCGGGCAACTACGAGCTGGGCGGCCTGCTGCTGCGGGCGCGGGGCCTGCGCATCCACACGGTCTACAAGCGGGACCGCTTCGCGGCCGTGGAGCGGCTGCGGGAGCGCCTGCGGGCCCAGGGCGGCGTCATCGGCCTGCCGGTGGATGGCGTGGGCTTCTCCACCCTGCCCCTGGTGAAACTTCTGCGGGAAGGGTGCCTGGTGGGCATGCAGGGGGACCGGGACTTCAGCCTGAACGGCGTGCCCGTGCCCTTCTGCGGCCGGGAGGTGCCCTTTCCCCGCGGGCCCTGGGAACTGGCGGCCATGACCGGCGCTCCGGTGGTGCCCAGTTTCTTCTACGCGGACGAGGCGGGGCGCTTCCATGCCCGCTTCGGCGCCCCCCTCCACATCCACGGCGAGCGGGGGCAGCGCATGGCCGGGATCGAGGCCGGGCTGCGGGCCTACGTGGCGGATCTGGAAGCCCTGGTCCGCCAGCACCCCAGCCAGTGGTACTGCTTCTATCCCTTCTGGGACGACCCGCTCAGGGCGACAGCGCCACCCGCTGGCGGCCCGGCAGGTGGAATTTGAGCACCTCGAAGTTGGGGCTGAGGTCGAAGTCGCGGGGCATGATGTAGCTCGGATGGCGCGCCAGCAGGGCTTTCCCGGAGCCCTCGCCGCGCACCTCCGGCTGGACCGGGTAGCCCACCTTGTAGAAGGCCTTGGCGATGAGGGCCGAACAGATGATCTCGCGGCTGGTGGAGCTGCCCAGGTAGAGCGGGCGACGCCGGAACCGCGCAGGCAGCAGGTGGAACGGGGTGAGGTAGCGGCCCAGGTCGAGGACATTCCGCTGGTCGTAGCGGATGCCCAGGTGGCGGAGCATCTCCTCCAGCACCCGCTCCAGCTCCGGCCGGGTGAGGCCCCGGGGACGGCAGACCCGGAGGTTGTGGTCCACATAGCTGTCGAGGGGCACGGCGCGGACGCCCTCCCGGATGTCGCTCTCGATGAGGAGGCGGCGGGCCCCGGGGCCGTAGCGGTCCAGCAGCGCCTCCGCCTGGGGCCCGCCCCAGCGCAGCGCCGCGTCGCCCACGTACATGGCCGCGTGGCTCCAGGAGCTCTGGGTGAGCATCTGGATGACCCGGCTGATGCGCGCGCGGCCTTCCACCAGCAGCACATCGCCCGGTCGGAGCCGGTCCTGCAACAGGCCGCTGTCGTTGGGTACCCGCCGCTGGAATCCAGGGCGTTCAGCGGTCAGGTAATGGACGAGGCCGCGGGCGAGGGCATCATGCAGGAACATGGAGGTTCCCGCCGCTCCGCCTAGACGGCGGCGGGAACGGCCGCCAGCGCCTTCGCCCAGGCGGGCATGGCGCGGGCGCCCTTGGGTGGTTCCAGGGCCTTCTGGTAGCGGCGCAGCTCGCCATCGTGGTTGACGATGAAGTCGCTCTCCTCCACATAGCTCGCGAGGGGCAGCCAGGCGGTGGCCCTGCGGCCGAGGTCCGAGGCTTCCACTTCGAGGGCCAGGCTGAAAGGCGCGGCCTTGAGGATGCGCCCCAGCAGGTCCGTCTCCCGGACGCTGGAGAAGGCCGCATCGTGCAGCAGGACCACGGCCTTCACCTCGCCGCGCTCGATCCGGGCCAGCAGTTCCTCCAGGACGCCGAACCGGAAGCCCCGCTCCGTGAAGCCCCGCCGGTTCAGGATCCCATCGGCGCTGGTCTGGAGCTTCGGCAGCACCACCGGCACCATCTTCTCGCCGCTGCCGTAGCGGAGCTCGGGCGCCGAAGCCAGCTCGCCCAGGCGCTGGGCGGCATCGCACCCGAAGGTGCCCTGGCCGATGACGGCGCAGGTCCCCGCGGACTGGAAGGCTTCGCTCACCGCGTCCCCGGTGGCCGCCGCACCGTGCAGGAGCGGTTGCACGGGCCGGTCCGGCCGGTTGTAGCGGGCATAGGCGTAGCGCTCCTCGTCGCTGATGAAGTGGGTGTCGTTCCGGCCCTCCAGCGGGCGCGGGCGGAACCGGTAGATGGTGTTGCCCTCGTGGTCAATCCAGAGGGGGCTGCCCAGGGCCGAATGGCGGCTGATGGAGGGCGTGCGCTTCAGGAACCACACCCGCTTGCGGAAGCGGAAGTCGCGGCTGGTGAGGGCGCCCACGGGGCAGAGATCCACCACGTTCCCGGCGAAGGGGTTCTGGTCGAGGCTCTTGCCCGTGTAGGTGGTGACCTCCAGGCGCGAGCCGCGGTTGGCGACGGTCAGCTCGCTGCCGCCGCTGATCTCGCGGGTGAAGCGGACGCAGCGGGTGCAGTGGATGCAGCGATTCTTGTCAATGACGATCTTGGCGCCCAGATCCTCGTAGCGGTACCGGCGCTTCACCTCGGCCATGCGGGAATCGCCGCTGCCGTAGCTGTAGGAATAGTCCTGGAGCTTGCACTCGCCGGCCTGGTCGCAGATGGGGCAGTCCAGCGGGTGGTTCATGAGCAGGAACTCCATCACGCCGGCCCGGGCATCGGCCACGCCGGGCGTGTTGGTGAAGACCTCCATCACCACCGCCTCGGGGTTGTCCTTGGGCGCCGGGGGCACCGTGGTGGTGCAGCTGGTGGCCAGCTTGGGCTGGCCCTTGATCTCCACGAGGCACATGCGGCACGTGGCCACCGGTGTCAGCGCCGGGTGGTAGCAGTAGTGGGGAATGTCCACGCCCGCCGCACGGCAGGCGTCCAGCACCAGGGTGCCGGGGTTCACGCTCATCTCAACGTCGTTGATCTTGATGGTCGGCATACACCCGCTCCAGGCCTATCAGGATGGGGCTTTGCGCCCGGCAGGTAAAGCGGACTGGTTCAGGGCCTTCCGACCGCCCCGACCATGCAGCGGCGGCAGAAGTCCAGGAACTCCTCCAGATCCGGTATGTCCAGGTCCACTGTGGCGGGAATCACATTCGGAATGACCACCCGCCTGCGAAGTTCGCCCGTGGCTTCCATCGAGAAGACGAACCAGGCCTGGCGGTCCTTCTCCGAGGACAGCGACACGCTCACGGTCTTGGTTTCGAAGAACAGATCCGGAGCGCTGCCGTTCTCGGGTGTGCGCCAATCCGGGATATGCCCCCGCCTCACGAAGGCCTCCTTCAACTGGTCCAGGGTGTGCTGAACCGTGAACTGGACCTCGACCTGGACATCCATGCCGCCCTCCTGGAGGTCTTTATCGGCTCCGGGGGCCGGAAACCCAAACCTGGTGTTCCCCGGGGGGGACGGGCATGGGAAAATCATGGATTCGGGGGGATGGCATGCCAACGGCATTGATCTCGGTGTACGACAAGACCGGTCTCATCGGGCTGGCGGAGGGCCTGCTCGGCCAGGGCTGGCGCCTGCTGGCCACGGGAGGCACCCTCCGGACCCTGCACGAAGCCGGCCTGAAGGCCGAGGAGGTGGCCGCCTACACCGGCGCCCCGGAATGCTTCGACGGCCGGGTGAAGACGCTGCACCCCCGCATCCACGGCGGCCTCCTGTTCCGCCGCGACCTGGAGGCCCACCGCTCCGACGCCGCCCGCCTGGGCATCGAGCC
Organism: Acidobacteriota bacterium; assembly: GCA_021812805.1. Classification (GTDB taxonomy): domain Bacteria; phylum Acidobacteriota; class Holophagae; order Holophagales; family Holophagaceae; genus Geothrix. Next base: position 1,095 of record JAKAMQ010000032.1, on the reverse strand, counting down.
CATTGATCTGGTGGCCATCAACCTCTATCCCTTCGAGGCCACCATCGCCCGGGAAGGCGTGACGGCCGACGAGGCCATCGAGCAGATTGACATCGGCGGCCCCAGCATGATCCGCAGCGCCTCGAAGAATCACGCCTCCGTGACGGTGCTGACCGCCCCCGACCAGTACGGCCCCTTCCTCGAGAAGCTGAAGGCGGGTGCCTGGAGCCTGGAGGACCGCCGCCACTGCGCCCTGGAGGCCTTCCGGCGCACCGCCGCCTACGATGCCGCCATCGCCGGCTGGATGGAGCGGGAGCAGGCGCCCCGCGACGAAAGCACCGGCCTCCCCCATCACCTCTGCATCAACCTGTCCCAGAAGCAGGGCCTCCGCTACGGCGAGAACCCGCACCAGCCCGCGGCGTTCTACGTGGAGCCCGGCCGGGTGCCCTCGGGCATCGCGGCCTGCCACCAGCACCAGGGCAAGGAGCTGAGCTTCAACAACCTGCTGGATGCCGACGCCTGCGCCCGCCTCGTCTGGCAGTTCCCCGCCCCCGCCTGCGTCATCGTCAAGCACAACAACCCCTGCGGCGTCGGCCAGGGGCCCCATGTGCTGGAAGCCTTCACCCGCGCCCAGGCGGGCGACCCCATCAGCGCCTTCGGCGGCATCGTCGCCTTCAACCGCCCCGTGGGCGTGGAGGTGGCCCGGGTCATGGCCCAGAACTTCTGGGAAGTCATCCTCGCCCCGAGCTTCACCGCCGAGGCCCTGGAAGTCTTCGCCGCCAAGAAGCAGCTCCGCATCCTCCAGACCCCGGACCAGTGGCCCCAGAGCGCCGAAGGCCTGGACACCCGCTCCATTGGCGGCGGCTACCTCGTCCAGCGCACCGATGACGCCTTCGTGCCCTTCGAGGACTGGGAGGTGAAGGCCAACGGCAGCGGGCCCCGTCCGCGTTCCGAGGATCTCGTGCTCGCCCAGAAAGTGGCCAAGGCGGTGAAGTCCAACGCCATCGTCCTGGTGAAGGATGGCGCCACCGTGGGCATCGGCGCGGGCCAGATGAGCCGTGTGGATTCCGTGGAGATCGCCTGCCGGAAGGCCGGCGACAAGGCCCGAGATCGGAA
>JAKAMQ010000206.1 GCA_021812805.1 Acidobacteriota bacterium | reverse complement strand
CCCGTTCCATGCCCTCGGCCAGGGCCCGCCGGGCCTGGACCAGGAACGCATCGCGGCCTGCCAGATCGCCAGCGGCCTGCTGAGCATAGGCCAGGCTCTGCAGGGCCTCCCACTCGAGGCCCTTGGCCTCCACCAGCCAGGGGGCGGCGGCATAGGCCTCCCGGCACTTCTGGACGCAGGTGGTCGCATCCCCCTGGAGCCAGGCGATCTGGGCCTCCCCGAAGGCCGGGTTGTCCAGGCTCTGGCCGTGGCTGAGGGCGAAGCAGGCCAGGGCCGGGTTCCCCCATCGCGCCATGAGGCGCTTCTGCACGGCCGCCCTCGCCCGCTTGGAGGATCCATCCGGGGCCTCGCGCAGGAAATCACGGGCGAACAGCCGCGCCAGCGCCGTACCCCGGGCATAGGCGCACTCGGGCGAGCGGAAGCCCACCGCCCAGGCCCGATCCAGCTCCGCGAGGGCGGCCTTGTCCTCCCGCAGGGCCAGGTCCAGCCGGCCCAGGGCGTAGTGGCCGGGGCCCTCGGCGGCGGGCCCGAGCTGGGCCATCTCCGCCCGGATGCGATCCCCGCCCTGGCGCAGCCGGGCCTCGGCCGGGCGGAGGTCGTGGACCGGCATCAGCCGCTCCAGGCGCATGAAATCCTCCAGGTCCTTCACCTCGAACCCGAAGCGGGTGGCCAGTTCGGCCTGCCGGCCCGCCGCGACGCGCAGGTGGACGTTCCAGCCCGCGAGGCCGCCCAGCAGGAGCGCCGATACGGCCACGGTGGCCGCCAGGGCCCGATGCCGGCGGATCCGCCGCCAGGCCCGCCAGGGCCATGGCGTGGGGCGGGCCTGGATGGGCTCGCCCGCCAGGAACCGCCGGAGATCCGATTCGAGATCGAAGGCCGTGGCGTACCGGCGGGCGGGGTCCGGATCCAGGCAGGTCGCCACGATGGTGTCCAAGTCCCGGGGCAACTCCGGGCGCCGTCGGCGCAGGGCGGGGGCCTCGCCCTTGGTCTGGCGGTCCAGGAGGCCCACAAGGGTGGTGGCCTCGAAGGGCGGCACCCCGGACAGCAGGGCGTAGAGGGTGGCGCCAAGGCTGAAGATGTCGTCGGCCGGCGACGGTGCCTCGCCCCGCGCCTGGGCCGGGCTCATGAAGGCCGGCGTCCCCGAGAAGGCCCAGGTGAGGGTCAGATCCGCCCGGGAAAGATCCCGGGCCAGGCCAAAATCCACCACCCAGGGTTTGAGGCTGCCGTCCTCGCGGCGTTCCACCAGGATGTTCTGGGGCTTGAGGTCGCGGTGGACGAGCTGGGCGCGGTGGGCCGCATGGATGGCCCCCGCCACATCCGCGATGAGGCGCGCGGCCGTGGGCGGATCGGGGTCCGGGTGCAGCTCCGACAGGGGGACGCCCTCCACCCGGTGCATGACGATGTAGGGCGCCTGCGGATCCACCCCCACCTCGTAGATGGGGCAGATGTGCGGATGGGTGACGAGGGCCTGGTGCTTCGCCTCACGGCTGAACCGGAGCACCTCCTCCGCCGTGCCGCCGCCCAGGCGCTTGAGCGCCACCCGGCGCTGGAGGAGCGGGTCCCAGGCCTCGTGGACCCGCCCCATGCCGCCCCGCCCCAGCTCGGGCCCCACCAGGAATCGCCCCAGGCGCGGGCAGAAGGGATCCTGGCTCCACTCAGGAGGATCCGAGGCGCGTTCTGGTTCAGACGGTGGGGGCATGAGTCTCCGATTGTCATCGGGGACGGACGGACGGAAATCACGTTTCCTGTAGCAAGGCCTATCCGGCGCCCAGCACCCGGGCCAGATGGGCCTTCACGTCCGCCAGCCGCTCGGGCAGGACCGCCACGAAGACGGTGTCGTCACCGGCCAGGGTGCCCACCTGTCCCGGCGCCGGATCCCGGTCCAGGGCCAGGCCCAGGGCCTGGGCGAAGCCCGGCGCGGTGCGGAGCACCAGCAGGTTCGGCGGCGCCTCTGCGAGCGCCACGTCCGGCATGGCCGTCGCCCCGGCCTCCACCCGGCGGTAGCGCCCCTGGACCTTCTGTACGCCCAGGCGCTTCAGGCGGCGCGACAGGGTGGACTGGGTCAGCGCGTGGCCCTCTGCCGCCAACCGGGCCAGCAGATCCGTCTGATCCGTGATGGCGTGGGCCTCCAGCAGCCGGAGGATGAGCTCGTCCACATGCATGCCCTCACGGTGCATGAAATCGCATATTCGAGCAACACAAAAGAAGGAAGAGCTGGAACACGGAGAACACGGAATTCCACAGAGGACACAGAGAAAGGTTGAAATAGTTGATATTTCGTATTTCCCCTGTGTCCTCTGTGATCCTCTGCGTCCTTCGTGTTCCAGCTTTTTTGTTTCGATGGGGGATTTTCAGCTTGCATTCATCCGGAATCGTGTGCATATTATGCAATCTCGTGCCGGATTATGCAGATCCTTGCACGTCCATGCAGAGGATCCCGCATGCCCGCCGCGCTGACGCCTTCCGCCCTCCTGCCCACGTACGCGCCCTATCCCTTCTCCGTGGTGCGGGGCGAGGGCGACCGCATCTTCGACGATGCGGGCCAGGCCTACTGGGACTTCTACGGCGGCCACTGCGTCTGCGCCACGGGCCACGGCCACCCCGCCGTGGTGAAGGCCGTGGCGGACCAGGCGGCCACCCTGCTCTTCTACTCCGCCGCTGCCAGCCTGCCGGTCAGGGACGCCGCCGCCGCCGCCATCACAGGGTTCGCGGGCATGGATTCGGTCTTCTTCTGCAACAGCGGGGCCGAGGCCAACGAGAACGCATTGAAGTTCGCCCTGCTGCTCACGGGCCGGCCGAAGCTGGCGGCCTTCGAGGGCGGCTGGCACGGCCGGACGACGCTGGCCCTCTCCGTCACCGACGACCCGAAGATCACCGGACCCTTCGCCGCCCACCTGACGCCCTGCCTGCGGCTGCCCTGGGGCGACCTCGCCGCCCTGGCCGCCGCGGACTTCTCCGAGGTGGCCGCGGTCATCCTCGAGCCCATCCAGAGCATGGCCGGCATCAAGACCGCGCCGAAAGCCTGGTTCCAGGCCCTCCGCGCCACGTGCGATGCCTCGGGCACACTGCTCATCTTCGACGAGATCCAGACGGGCATGGGCCGGCTGGGCACGCCCTTCGCCGCGCAGTTCTACGGCGTACGGCCCGACCTGCTGACCTCTGCCAAGGGGCTCGCCTCGGGCGTGCCCATGGGCGCCGTGCTCATGACCGCCGCGGTCGCATCGCGGCTGAAGCCGGGCGACCTAGGCAGCACCTTCGGGGGCGGGCCCCTGGCCTGCGCGGCCCTGCTGGCCACGGTGGGGGTGATCCGGTCGGAGGGACTGATGGCCAACGCCAGCGCAGCCGCGGCTCGCCTGCGCCAGGAACTGGCGGGCACCGCGGTCACGGAGGTACTGGGCGAGGGCCTGCTGCTCGGCCTCCGTTGCGACCGCGCCACGGAACTGAAGCAGCACCTGCTGGCCGCGAAGATTCTCGTGGGCGGCTCCGGCGATCCCACGGTGCTGCGCCTCATGCCGCCCCTCAACATCAGCACCGGGGCCCTCGACGCCCTCATCACCGCCCTCCACGCCTTCCAGCCGGAGCAGCCATGAAGCACTTCACCCGCCTCGCCGACCTGGGCCCTGAGGGGGTCCAGCGCCTCCTCGCCACCGCGGCGGCCTGGAAGCAGAACCCGCCGGGCGCCCTCTTCGCGAATCGCATCCTGGGCATGGTCTTCTTCAACCCCAGCCTGCGCACCCGGGCCAGCTTCGAGGCGGCCATGCTCCGCCACGGCGGCCACGCCATCGTGCTGGAGGTGGGCGCGGGCACCTGGAAGCTGGAGGACCGCGACGGCGCCGTGATGGACGGCGACCGGGCCGAGCATGTCCGCGAGGGCGTGCCCGTGCTGGGCCGCTACGCGGACGCCCTGGCGGTGCGGACCTTCTCCAGCGGCGAGGGCGACGATGTGGATGAGCGCGATCCCGTCATCGCCGCTTTCCGGCGCTTCTCCACGGTGCCCGTGCTGAGCATGGAGAGCGCCCGGGAGCATCCCCACCAGGGCCTCGCCGACCTCCTCACGATCCAGGAAGCCCACGGCACCACGAAGGTGCCCGTGACGCTGACCTGGGCCCCCCACATGAAGCCCCTGCCCAAGGCCGTGCCCAACTCCTTCCTGCTCACCGCCGCCGCCTGCGGCGCCGAGATCCGGGTGGCCGCGCCGAAGGGCTTCGAGCTGTCCGCCGAGGTGCGGGCCGAGGCCGAGGCCTATGCCGCCGCCACGGGCGGGAAGGTGATCTACACCGACGACCAGGCCGCCGCGCTGGAGGGCAGCGCCGCCGTCTATGCCAAGGCCTGGGGCCCCTCCACCACCTCGGGCCTGCCCGCCGCGCCCATGGCGGACCTCGCCGCCTGGATGCCCACCGCCGCGCACCTGGCCAAGGCCGCGAAGGAAGCCGTGTTCCTCCACTGCCTGCCCGTGCGCCGGAACCTCGAGGTCCACGACAGCGTCCTCGACGGCCCCTGGAGCCGCGTCGTGGACGAGGCCGAGAACCGCTTCCACGTCCAGCGCGCCACCCTCCACAGCCTGCTGAACGCCTGATCCC
>JAKAMQ010000031.1 GCA_021812805.1 Acidobacteriota bacterium | reverse complement strand
GCCGCTGGTGACGATGAGTTCCTTCTTCCGGTCGGTGATGAACAGGCGCCCCCGGTCATCGAGGCGGCCGATGTCCCCGGTGTGGAAGTAGCCCTCCTCATCAATGGCTTCGCGGGTGGCGGCCTCGTTCTTCCAATAGCCCATCATCACATTGGGGCCCTGGCAGAGGATTTCGCCGTCCTCCGCGATCTTCAGGAAGGGCTTCCCGTTCCAGGTCTCGTAGATCGCCCGGCCCACGCACCCCGGCAGCACTTCGCCTGGGTGGTTCACCGTGATGACGGGACTGGTTTCCGTGAGGCCGTACCCTTCGAGGATGGGCAGGCCGATGATCCAGAAGAACTCCATGATCTTGGGGCCCAGGGGCGCTCCGCCGCTGATGGCGAATTTCATCCGCCCGCCGGTGCGCTGGCGGATCTTCTCGAACACCACCGCCCGGGCCGTGCGGTACCACAGGCCCTTCCAGGAGGGCGGCTGCTGGTCCCGCATCAGGTACGGGGCCGCCTGGCGGCCCGCCAGCATGGCCCAATGGAAGATGAGCCGCTTGAGGAGGCCGCCCGCGGACACGGTGTCGTAGATCTTCGCGAAGATCTTTTCGTAGATGCGGGGCACCGAGGCCATGACGGTGGGGCGGACTTCCAGGAGGTTATCGGCCACGGTGTTCACGCTTTCCGCGTAGTAGATCCCGGCGCCGACATGGAACATCAGGTAGTGGCCAGCCATGCGCTCGAAGATGTGGGTGAGCGGCAGGAAGCTGAGGGCCCGCTCATCGTCGCCGATGGCCACCACGCCCTCTGCGGCCAGCACGTTCGTGACGAGGTTCCCGTGGGTGAGCATGGCGCCCTTGGGCTCGCCCGTGGTGCCGCTGGTGTAGATGAGGGTGAGCAGCTCGTCCGGCTTGCGCTCCGCGCCCCACTGCCGCACCAGCGGCCGACGCGCCTCCTGGGCCGCGCCTTCGGCCAGGAGATCCGCCCAGCGGATCAGCGTCCGCCCGGTGGCCACGGGCAGTTCGCCATCCATGAGCACCGCCGCTTCGAGGAACGGCAGGGTGTCCCAGTGGGCCAGCACCTTGTCCAGCTGCGCCCGGCTCGAGCAGATCACCCAGCGCGATTCGCTGTTGTGCAGGATGTAGGCCGCCTGGGGGGCGTTCAGCGTGGCATAGATGGTGGCATCGGGAAGCCCCAGGATGGCGCAGGCGTAGTCGGCGATGGCCCATTCGGGACGGTTCTCGGAGAGGAGGGCCACGCGGTCGCCCGGGCGCAGGCCGCGCCCCTCCAACGCGAGGGCCAGATGCTCCACCTGGTCCAGCATCTCGAGGTGGGAGATGGGCACGTACGTGCCATTCCGCTTGAAGGCCATCGCATCCGGTAGCTTCTTCTCGACCGCCTGGTAGAAAAGCTGGGCGATGGTTTCGATCGGCTGAGGCACAATGACTCCGGATGCAAAGGGAATGTGTGGAAATGGTAGCAGGGAAGGTCGCTGAGCCCCTGGGAGAGCCGATCACGGCGTTCCACCTGGAGCAGCGTGCCCGGGGCGTTTCAGCGCACACCGAACGGGCTCAGCGCGGCGACCTGGAAAAACTCCTGGAGCACGCAGTGCGCTGGAAGTGGCCGGGCTGGGACATCACGCCCCGCACCCTGCGTGGGTTCGCCCTGGAACTGGGGGAACGCGGACTCGATCCGGCCAGCCAGGCGCGCATTCTCTCCACGGTGCGGACCTATTTCCGGTGGCTGTGGGATACCCGGCGCATCGCCCTGAATCCGGCCTCGGGCCTGCGCAATCCCAAACAGATCCGCCGCCTGCCCGCCTTTCTCACCGAGGGTGAAAGCCAATCCCTGCTGGATCTTCCACCGGCCACGGACTTCCCGTCCGCCCGCCTCGCCTGCCTGCTGGAACTGCTCTACGCGTCCGGACTGCGGGTGTCGGAGCTGGTGGGACTCGATCTCCAGGATCTCCTCCAGGATCAGCGGACCCTGCGTGTCCTGGGCAAGGGGCGCAAGGAACGGCTGGTGCCCTACCACGAGCGCGCCGCGGAGGTTCTCAGTGCCTACCTGGCCCACCGGAGTGCCTTCCTGGCGGCCCGGACCCTGCCTGTGACGCCGGCCCTCTTTCTCAACCAGCGGGGGGGGCGGCTCACGACCACCAGCGTCCGCACACTGCTGCGCCAGGCTCTGGTGGCTGCGTCGGTGCGCGCCCGGATCAGCCCCCATGCCCTACGCCACAGTTTCGCCACCCACCTGTTGAACCGGGGGATGGATCTCCGGGCCATCCAGGAACTGCTCGGCCATGCCAGCCTCAGCACCACCCAGCGCTACACCCACCTGGGCCTCGACGAGCTGGCCCGCACCTACGAGAAGGCCCACCCGCGCGCCAAAGCCTAGTGTGGCGCCCCTGCTCCGGGAGACTCCCCATGGAAACCGTCCTGCCTCTGCCCCCGCCGGTGCTGATTCCCGTCCAGGGCCTCACAGCCGGATTCCCCGTGCGCCGGATCTACTGCGTGGGGCGGAACTACGCCGACCACGCCCGCGAGATGGGGGGGGATCCCCACCGCGAACCTCCCTTCTTCTTCGGGAAACCCTGGGACGCGGCGGTGCCGGGTGGCGGCATGATCGCCTACCCCCCGGCGACCGCCGACCTCCATCATGAGGTCGAGCTGGTGGTGGCGCTGGCGCAGGGAGGCCGGGACATTCCCGTGGCGGCGGCGCTCGAGCGCGTGTTCGGCTATGCGGTGGGCCTGGACCTCACCCGCCGGGATCTCCAGGCCCGCGCCAAGGAGAAGGGCCAGCCCTGGGAGATGGCGAAGGGATTCGACCAGTCGGCGCCCCTGTCCGCGCTGGCGCCGGTGGCGGCGATCGGCCATCCGGCTTCCGGAGCGATCTGGCTGAGCGTGAACGGTGCCGAGCGGCAGCGGGGCGACCTGGACCAGATGACCTGGAGCGTGGCCGAGATCATCGCCCACCTGTCTTGCTTGGTGGCCCTGGCGCCCGGGGATCTGATCTTCACCGGGACGCCTGCGGGGGTCGGAGCCCTTCACAAGGGCGACCGCGTCCGCTGCGGCATCGAGGGAGTCGGAGAGCTGGAGATCCGCGTCTCCTGAAGGCTTCAGCCGGCGCTGCCCGATTTGAACTGGGCGATGATGTCATCCACGCTGTCCTTGCGGCTGTCCGCTTCCAGGCTGGTGTCGAAGATCCGGTCCTGGGTGGCGGCGCGGCGTTCACCGAACCCCTGTGCCGCGAGGGCATCGGTGTGGATGTTGAAGATCACCAGCAGCCGGGTGAGCCCCGCCTGGAACTGTTTCAGCAGCAGGACGACCTTCTCGATCTTCTGCCGGGTGATGTCCTGGAACTGGAGGATGTTCAGGATCTCGAAGGCCTCGTCGCTGACCACCCGCATCTGGGCCTTGGCTGGGTCGAGGTCCGGCTGGGGGCCTGGCCCTTCCATTTGATGGGCGAACAGGAACTCGACGATCTCCTGGGCGAGCTGGGCCCGATCCTCGCCGCCCGCGGCCCGGTCGAGAAAGCCGGCGATGGCCTCCTCGAGGGCGGTCGTCCGGGTTCGCTGGGCACTCACCGCATCGCCACAGGCGGTGACGGACCGCATCGCCTCGTCGCAGGAGGCCATGAGGGCGTCCAGGCGGTTCATGACGCTCTGGGTGGCCTCTTCGGTGTCGCTGGTGATGGCATCCAGCTGGGCAGCCAGTTCAGGCACCTGGGTGCTCTGGTGCTTCACCGAGGCATCCAGCTGCTGGAGGTTGAGCAGCGTCTGGTTCAGGCTGGAAACCAGGGCCCCCAGTTCGCCCTTGGCTTCGATATCAATCTTCTGGTACACGCGCCCATTGGCCATGTCCTGGGCGGCCTGGGCCAGCCGGTGGATATTGGCTTCGGCATCGCCCTGGAGTTCCTGGCGGAGCTCCTGGATCAGCGTCTGGAGGCTGTCGAGGCGCTGGTCCAGCTGCTTCCGCCGCTGCTGGAATTCGAGCACCATGCTGTCCGGAACGGGCCCATCCGGCGCGGGCTGTGGGGTCGGAGTTTCTGGGGCATCGGACATGGAACCTCCGGATCCGTTGACGAGGGGTGATCAAGGTGCGGGACGCACGTGGACATGGCTTCCTTCGGCCAGATTCCACGCCTGCATGAGTTCGCGGGGGACGGCCACCAGGTGCTCGGGCAGGCTGGCGCTGAATTCCACCCGTTCCACGGCGGGGCCCTCGGGCCAGATCACCCGGAGGTTCCGGATGCCATGGGCATAGGGCCCCATACGCGTCCAATGACTTTCCATGGCTTTCGGAAGTTCCAGATAGCCGCCTTTCCTGAAGAGGCTGGTCTTCAGGGTCACCACGGCCACGTGGGCATCGGGCTCCAGAACCTCCAGGCGGCCCGCATCCTTCAGGATGCAGGCCGCCTGCAGGACCGCGACATCATTCTGGTTGGAGACGTTCATCACGTCCCGGAAATCGCGATAGCCATCGAAGTACGGAAGGATGCGGCGCTCCTCGGCGAAGAGTTTCAGGCCATCTGCCAGGGCGGGCATGGGCTGGGTGGGCCAGGGGACGGCGGTGAGGCGGGGGAACAGGGTATGCAGGCGCTTGCGGCTGTCGCTGAGCCGCGCCGAGTCCATCAGCAGATCGGGGACGGTTCGCCGGATGGAGGCGGGGATCTGGATCGTGGTCGAAAGGAATTCGAACTGGCCGGAGTTCCATTCCAGGATCTCGAAAGCGGCCGGTTCCCCGCGCTGGGAGTTGGTTTCCGCATGGATGACTTCCCCTCGGGAGAAGTAGAGGACGCCGCGAATGCGGCCCGAGGAGACCTGGAGCATGCCCGTCTTCCGGTTGGCATGGAGCAGCTGTGCGACATCCATCAGGGAGATGCTCTCCAGGCTGCCCTTCAGGTTGCTCATCGCGCGCCTATCCGCGCCCACGGGGCGCTCATGCCCGGCTCCCGGCGATGGCGGTCCGCATCTCCGCCACCGCCCGTTCGAGGCCGATGAGGACGGCGCGGCCGATGATGCTGTGGCCGATGTTGAGTTCCTCCACTTCGGGAATGGCAGCCACCGGGCCCACGTTCGAGAGGCTCAGGCCGTGGCCGGCCAGCACCCGCAGGCCAAGGCGGCTGGCCATCCGGGCGGCATCGCGCAGACGGCTCAGCTCAGCCGAGGGATCGGCGGTCATGGGGAGATCCGCATAGAGTCCGGTGTTCAATTCCACGGCATCCGCTTCCAGCTTGGCGGCCATCTTGATCTGGTCGAGCACGGGATCGAGGAAAAGGCTTGTGCGGATGTCCGCGGCCCGCAGTTCGCGGAGGATGCTCCGCAGCATGCCCTGGAGGAAGACGGCATCGAGGCCCCCTTGGGTAGTGAGCTCCTCGCGGCTTTCAGGTACCAGGGTGACCCAGGCGGGCTTCACGGGATTCACGGCGGCCAGGGCCTCTGCGGTGGCGGCGCATTCCACGTTCAGAGGCACGGCCAGCACCTCCTTGAGGATGTGGAGATCCCGCTCCTGGATATGCCTCCGGTCCCCGCGAAGATGGACCGTGATGCCATCGGCTCCGGCGCCCTGGGCCATCAGAGCGGCAGCCGCAGGTTCGGGCTCATGCCCCGCCCGCGCCTGACGGAGGGTGGCTACATGATCAATGTTGACGCCTAGCCTAGGGTTCAAGGAGGCTCCGGGGTTCTTCTAGCAGCTTAGCCGACCGGGCTCTGGATGCTCTATCGGCTTCGGGAGGCGCTCCCATGATTCTCGAATGAGAGTTGAAACATTTAATCCGAAACACCAGAATGGAGGCATGAACATGTCCCGATGGCCTCCTGCGCTCTTCCTGGCCCATGGCGCCCCCACGCTCGCGCTGGAGGGCGGAAGCTGGGCGGAGCGTCTGGCCCGCGTGAGCCTGGACCTGCCGCCCCTCAAGGGGGTGCTGGTCTGCTCCGCCCATTGGGAAACCCAGGGGGGCTTCCGGGTTGGAGGCGCCCTCCAGCCCCGCACCCTTCACGATTTCGGGGGTTTCCCAGAACCCCTCTACAGCCTGCGCTATCCGGCTCCGGGTTCCCCGGATCTGGCTTCCCGCGTGGTGTCGCTGCTGGGGGAAGCCGGCTTCGAAGCCGCTGTGGACGCCGACCGGGGGCTGGATCACGGGGTCTGGGTGCCCCTGCTGCATCTGCTTCCCGAGGCCCGGGTTCCCGTGGTGCCCCTGTCCCTGCCGCGCCTGCGGGAGCCCGAGAGCCTGCGGAAGGCGGGTCGTGCCTTGGCGCCGCTCCGCGAGGAGGGCGTGCTGATTCTGGGCAGCGGCGGGCTGGTCCACAACCTGGGCCAGCTGGACTGGACGGGCGCCTCGGATCCCCAGCCCTGGGCGCTGGCCTTCGAAACCTGGGTTCTGGAGCGTCTGGCGGAGGATCCCACCCAGGCCATGGACTGGGTCCACGCGCCAGGAGCTGCCACCGCAGTGCCAACTTCAGAGCATCTGGATCCGCTCTGGCTCGTGCTCGGCGCGGCGGCCGGTGCCTCCGCCCAGTCCCTCTTCGCGGGCTGGCAATTTGGCAACCTCAGTCTGCGGTGCCTGTCCTTCGCGCCAGCGTGAACCGGATCCGGTTCCCCGCCGCAGGGAAGGTCCGTTCCCGGGACGGGGGTTTCAGCGGCAGGCCTCGAGAGCGGTTTCCCGATTCGGGCGCAGAAGGCCTTCGACCAGAAGAGGCCGGGGGGGGGCGGAACCGTTGGGGTTGTCATCGGCAAGGGATGCCGGAATCCAACCCTTGATGATTCGCGTGGGGCGTTGGTAGCCTGCGAGCCATGTATTGCTGGATCCAACAATGACGGTGGCCTTGCGTCACATGGGCTTTTGGGTGGGGCCCTCCGGATGAGGGCTGACTGCATCGGCCAGAACTCCTGAGTTCCATCCTTAGGCCGAAAAAGGAAGTGGACCCCCGGGGCCCCCATGCCGAATCTGTTCCAGCCTGATCCTCCCGCCGCGGTCGTCCGTGGCCAGCGGAGGGCGTTCGCGGTCCGCTCCGCCTGGGTGGCTCTGGCGCTCTGCCTGGTGATCCTTGGGGGGGGCGGTTTCCTGTTGCAGCGGCAGATCCAGGGTGTGCGCCATGAGGAGCAACAGGAACTGTCCACCATCGCGGATCTGAAGGCCTCGCAGATCTCGGCCTGGTACGCGGGCCGGATGACCCTTGCGGGACGGATCCAGCACAACCGGATCCTGCAGGACCAGTTCCTGCGCATCCTGGATGGCACGGCGACGCTGCAAACCCGAGCGGACCTTGAAGCCTGGCTTGAGGATCTGCAGGCAGACGGCTACCAGCAGGTGGCCTTGTTCGGCCGCGATGGCCGGGTGTTCCTGCGGGCGCCGAAGGATGCCGAGTCCATCGTCCGGGATGCCACCGATCCGGATTTCCAGAAGGCCCTGGCAGCGCGACAGGTCCTGATCCAGCGCCTGCACCGGGATGCGGCCGATCCGAAAAGTCACCTGAGCCTCTGGGTGCCGGTGACCCAGCGGAAGGGTGGCCTGCTGCAAGGCCTGCTGCTGCTCCAGGTGGATGCATCCCCGTTCCTGGCGCCCTACCTGGCCACCTGGCCCTATGCCAGCGGTACAGCTGAAACCCAGCTGGTGGAGCGGATCGGTGATGATGCGGTCTATCTGAATGATCCGCGTTTCGCACCCGGAACGGCGTTGAACCTGCGGATTCCCATCGAAGGCAACCCGGGCCATCCCGCCGTGATGGCGGTTCTGGGCCAGGAAGGCCTGGTCACCGGGCGCGACTACCGGAACGTGCCCGTGCTGGCGGCGCTCCGCCGGGTTCCCGGCACACCCTGGTTCCTGATCGCCAAGGTGGATGCAGCCGAGATCTACCGCTCCGCGCGACAAGAGAGTTGGACCGGGGTGCTCATCCTGCTGATGGTCGCGGGGCTGGTCGCGAGTGGATCCGCGCTCCTCTTCCGCCAGCGCGCCCTGGCCGAAGCCCGCGACCTACTCCAGATCGAGCGGGAAGCCACGTTGTCCAACGAGCGATACCGCATTCTGATGGAGCGGGCCAGCGACATCATCCTGGTTCTGGGTCCAGAAGGCCGCATTCTGGAGGCCAACGAGCAGGCCGTGGCCGCCTACGGCTATTCCCACGAGGCGTTGCTGGGCCTCTCCGTGCTCGACCTCCGCGCGCCGGAGACCCTGGACCTGGCGGCGGTCCAGCTGGCCCGGGTCAGGAATGGGGAACTGAATCGCTTCGAGACCCTTCATCGTCGGAGCGATGGCACCGTGTTCCCCGTGGAGGTCAGTTCCGCGCAGGTGCTCATGGGTGAGGATGCGGCCCTGGTGAGTTTCATCCGGGACATCACCGGACGGAAGGCGCAGGAAGCGGAACTGGAGCGCATGAGCCGGCTCTATGCGGCGCTGAGCCAGGTGAACCAGGCCATCGTATGGTCCAAGGATCGCCAGGCCCTGCTGGACAAGATCTGCGAAGTGATGGTCGTTTTCGGGAAGTTCAGCCTGGCCTGGATCGGGTGGGACGATCCGGCAAGCCATCAGGTGCGCGTGGAGGCCAAGTTCGGCGACCGCTGGGGCATTCTCGACCGGGTGACGGTCCGCAGCGATGACACCCCGGAAGGCTACGGCCCCCTGGGGACCGCCCTTCGCGAAGGCCACCCCTGCCTGCTGAATGACTACCAGGGCGCCCCCGAAGCGGGCCCCTGGCGCCAGGAACTGCTGGCTTCGGGACTGGCTTCGATGGCGGCCTTCCCGATCCGGCAGGGCGGCATGGTTGTGGCCGGGATCGCCGTTTATGCCACCGAGAAGGACTTCTTCGGTCCCCACGAGGCCGCACTGCTGGAAGAGGCCGCCGGGGATGTCTCCTTTGCCCTGGACCACCTGGCCAGCGAGGCGAAACGCCGGGAGGCCGAGTCGGCCCTGAGCGAACGCGAGCGCTTCCTGCGCGAGGCGGAGGAGGCGGGCGGCGTCGGCTGCTACACCTGGGACATTCCCACGGACCGGTGGGTCGCCACGGCGGCCCTGGAACGCATCTTCGGCATCGGGCCCGAGCATCCGCGGGATCTCGCGGGGTGGCTGGCGCTGGTGGAGCCTTCCCACCGGGAGACCCTGCGCGCCCATGTGGAAGAACGTCTGGCCCAGCATGGCCGCTTCGATCACGAGTACCCCATCCGCCGTCCCCTGGATGGCCAGCTCCTTTGGCTGCGCGGCACGGGCGAATTCCGCTGGGACGAGGCCGGCCAACCCCTGGCGCTCACCGGCGTCATCCGCGACATCACCGACCGCAAGGCCCGTGAACTGGAACTGGCGCGGACGAACCGCCTCTACGCCGCCCTCAGCCAGGTGAACCAGGCCATCGTTTGGGCGAAGGATCGCCAGGATCTGCTGGACCGGGTCTGCCGCGTCCTGGTCGAACAGGGTGCCTTCAGCATGGCCTGGATCGGTTGGCAGGATCCGGGGGCCCAGCGCGTGCGCGTTGCCGCCCGCTGCGGGGATGACCGCGGGATGCTAGACCGCGTGGAGGTGCGCACGGACGATTCACCCGAAGGGCGCGGGGCCGTTGGGCCGGCCATCACCCAGGGCCGCCCCGCCGTGTTCAACGATCTCCTGGGGGACCCGCGCTCCGCGCCCTGGCTGACGGAACTGGCCGAGTGCGGGTTCGCGTCCATGGCCGCCTTCCCGGTCCAGGAAGGCGGCGTCACCCGGGGCGCCATCGCGGTGTACGCCGTTGACAAGGCCTTTTTCGCCGCGCCTGAAATCACCCTCCTGGAAGAGGTGGCACGGGATCTCTCCTTCGCCCTGGACCACCTGGCCAGCGAAGTTGAGCGGCGCGCGGCGGAGACCGCGCTGCTGGCCTCCGAGGACAAGTTCTCCAAGGCTTTCCATGCCAGCCCCGACAGCGTGAACATCAACCGCCTGGCGGATGGGGTGTACCTGGATGTCAATGATGGCTTCACCCGGGTCTCGGGCTACACGGCAGAGGAAGTCCTCGGCCGTTCCGCGCTGCCGGGCGATCTCGGGATCTGGGTTCACGCCGAGGACCGGGCCCGTCTCCAGGAGGGCTTGGCCCGGGAGGGCAAGGTCGAAGGCCTGGAGGCCTTGTTCCGCCGCAAGGACGGTTCCATCCTCACCGGTCTCATGTCCGGCAGCCTCATCGAGGTGGGGGGTGAGCAATGCACGCTCACCATCACCCGGGACATCACGGACCGCAAGCTCCAGGAACAGAAGCTGGAGCGCATGACCCAGCTCTATGCGGCTCTCAGCCAGGTGAACCAGGCCATCGTGTGGTCCAAGGGCGAGTCGGAGCTGCTGGAGAAGATCTGCGAAGTGATGGTGGTCTTCGGGAAGTTCGGCATGGCGTGGATCGGTGAGAATGATCCCGCCACCGCTGCGGTGAGGCAGGTGGCCGCCTACGGCGATACCCAGGGGTATCTGGAGACCCTCCAGGTGCGCAGCGATGACACAGCCATGGGCCGGGGGCCCACCGGCATCGCCCTCCGCGAGGAGCGCGCCTGCATCATGAATGCGTTCATGGCGGAATCCCAAACCCAGCCCTGGCACCAGAATGCCATCCGCTGCGGTTTTGCATCTGCGGCGGCCTTCCCGATCCGCCGGGAGGGTCAGATCTGGGGCGCTTTGACGGTCTATGCCCCTGTCGCGGGGTTCTTCGGGGAACCCGAAGTGGCCCTGCTGGAAGAGGCCGCCATGGACATCTCGTTTGCTCTCGACCACCTGGCGGGAGAGGCGCGGCGGCGGGAAATGGAAGTCTCGCTCCGCAACCAGAAGGATGAATTCGAGACCATCTTCAACCGGGTTCCAATCCAGGTTTGGTACAAGGACACGCAGAACCGCTACCTGCGGGTGAACGAGAAGGCCTGCCAGGATTTGGGTCTGGCTCGGGAGCAGATCGAGGGCCACTCGGCGGAGGAACTCTTTCCGGCGTTCGCGGAGGGCTACTTCCGGGATGACCAGATCGTTCTCGCCAGTGGCCAGCCGAAACTGGGCAACGTGTATCAGATCAATACCGCGAACGGCCAGGTCCACTGGCTCCGCGCGGATAAGGTCCCCATTCTGGATCCGGCCGGACATCCCACCGGCCTTGTGGCCATTGTGGAGGATCTGACTGAGTGGCGGCACGCCGAGGAATCCCTCCGTACGGTGTACACAGCCATGGAACAGGCTCCTGTCTCCGTGGTGATCACGGATTCGAATGGCACAATCCTGTACGTCAATCCCGCCTTCGTGCGGGTGACCGGCTACACCGTGGACGAGGTGCTCGGGCAGGACACCCGGGTGCTCAAGTCGAACCTGCACGGGTCGGAACTCTACCATGAGATGTGGCAGGCCCTGATCTCCGGCCAGGTCTGGTCGGGGGAACTCCAGAACCGGCGCAAGGACGGGGAGATCTTCACCGCGATGGTTTCCGTCTCCCCCATCCGGGACAGCCTCGACACGGTCATCCGCTATGTGGCCATCATGGAGGACATCACCGAGCGGCGGCGCGCCGAGGATGAGCGCCGGGAACTCGAAGTCCAGCTCCTCCAGACCCAGAAACTCGAAAGCCTGGGCGCCCTGGCGGGAGGGCTGGCCCATGACATGAACAATGTGCTGGGCGCCGTCCTCGGTGTGGCCTCCACCCTGCGCGAGAAACAGGGGGAAACCGGGCCGGACGGGAAGCCGCTCGACACCATCATCCAGGCCTGCATGCGGGGCCGCGGCGTGGTCAAGAGCCTCCTCTATTTCGCCCGCAAGGATCTCCAGGAGGAACGGCCCATTGATCTGAACGCCCTGGCGCAGGAGATGGTCCAGCTCCTGGGGCAGACCACCCTGAAGCGCATCCAGCTCGACATGGATCTCCAGGAGGATCTCCCCCAGGTGCGCGGGGATGGCGGCGCGCTGAATCACGCCCTGATGAATCTCTGTGTCAACGCCCTGGATGCCATGCCGGAGGGGGGCACGCTGCGGATCGCCACGGCCACTGCGCCGGATGGCGGCGTGGACCTGCGGGTCGAGGACAGCGGCGTCGGCATGACGCCCGCCGTGTTGGCCCGCTGCCTGGAACCCTTCTACACCACCAAGCCCCGCGGCAAGGGCACGGGGCTGGGGCTGCCCATGGTCCAGAGCACCCTGCAGGCCCACGATGGCCGCTTCGAACTTCACAGCGCCCCCGGCGAGGGCACCCAGGCCATCCTGCATTTCCCCCCGGCCCGCCTGCTGGCGCCTGCCGTGCCAGAGGCCCCGGTGGCCGAACACCAGGCCGCGGCGCCGGCCCGCAGCCTCGACCTCCTGCTGGTGGATGACGATGACTTGGTGCGCGATTCGGTGCAGGAACTGCTGACCATGCTGGGTCACCGCTGTCTGGTGGCCCCGGGCGGACAGGAGGCCCTGGACCTCCTGGAGTCGGGCCGGAAGGTGGATCTGGTCATTCTCGATATGAACATGCCCGGCATGAGCGGAGCCCAGGCCCTGCCGAGGATCCGGGCCCTGCGCCCCGGCCTTCCGGTGATCCTGGCCACCGGCTTCAGCAGCGAGGATCTGGCCCCCATCATGGCGGGCCGCAGCCATATCCAATCCCTCTCGAAACCCTTCAGCGTCCTGGAACTCAAGGCCCGGATCGAATCCCTGGCCCTGCCGGGCGGGGATCCCCTGGACCACGCCTGATCCCGGCGTTTCTCATGAAGCAGCCAGGCCCTGACGAGAAGGATCTTGAGGTCATTTAAGGAGAGTTTCATGCCCATCGCCATCTGGAGCAGCCGTTTCGAGACCGGCATCCCGGTCATAGACCAGCAGCACCAGGCGCTCTTCGACGCCGTCAACAAGCTGGCGGATTCCTTCAAGTCGGGCACCGCTTCCGCCCAGGTGAAGGCCAGCATGGATTTTCTCGTGAAGTACACGGTGGAGCATTTCCAGACCGAAGAGAAGTTCATGAAGGAGATGGGCTACCCCAAGCTCAGCTCCCACATGGCCGAGCATGCGCAGCTGGTGGCGAAGGCCAAGGATCTGCAAGGCCGACTCGCCGAAGGGAAGCCTGTGACGGTGGAGGTGACGGCTTTCCTCGCGGACTGGCTGAAGCACCACATCAACGAGGTGGATATGGGCTACGTTGAATTCGCCAAGGCCAAGGCTCGGGAGAAGGCCTGACGGAATGACATGAACGAGGGTGGACCGCCTGCTCGCCTTCGGCTCGCGATGTCCTTCCTCGTGCACCCCACGTGGTGTCCGGCCGAGCCGGGACACCACGTCTGATCCCGAGCGGAGGCGGCCATGGCCCGGATCGCAGTGCTGGATGACAGCAGGTTCATGCGGAACCTCGTGACGAAGCTGCTCGAAGAGGGGGGCCACGAGGCTGTGCCTTGCGAAGAATCCAGCCTCTCGGGCATCCAGGACCGCCTCCAGGCCCTGGCCCCTGACCTGGTGCTCACGGACTACCAGATGCCCGGGTGCAACGGGCTCACCGTGGCCCGGATTGCGCACCAGCAGCGGGCGGACCTCCCGGTGCTGCTGCTGACCGCCACCCACGACCCCGCCGTCGAGGAGGCGCTCCTCAAACAGCAGCCGCTCTCCATCCTCCACAAGCCGGTCCAGGGATCGGAACTCCTGGCCGCCGTCACACGGATGCTGGGGTAGGATCGCCCCTGGATCCTTGACGGGGGACAGCCATGGCGGTGAAGGCACTGGATGGACTGGCGGAAGATGCGCTCCGGGCATTCCTGGCCTGGAGCCCCTCGTCCAGGTTGGCCCGTCGTCAGCTTCTGCATGGATGGGCCGAGCAACTGGCGCTGGTGAAGGATGATCTCGCCCAGGGGATGACCCGGGAGACGGGCAAGCCCATCACCCTCGCCCGGGGCGAGGTGGCCCGCGCCGAGAGCACCCTGCAGGCGACCCTCGAGGCCCTGGGAACCTTCGGAGAGGAGGCGGTGCCCTACGACCTGATGGCCGGCGCGGAGGGCTGCCGGGCCGTGCTGCGGCGCTTTCCGGTGGGGCCGGTGCTGGCGATCACCCCCTTCAACTTCCCGGTGAACCTGGCCATGCACAAACTGGCTCCGGCCCTGGGCGCCGGCTGCAGTGTGCTCTGGAAGCCGTGCCCCCAGGCCCCGCGCACCTCGCGGCTGCTCTGGGAGAGTTTCGAGGCCGCCCGCATCGCCGCCGCCGCGCCGGTCCGCCTGCTCCAGCTCGCGCCGCCGGAGCCGGCCGAGGCGGAGCTGCTGGCGCAGGATCCCCGCATCGCCGCGATCAGCTTCACGGGGTCCGAGCGGGTGGGCCGCCATCTCGAGCACCTGCTTGTGGGGAAGCGGCTCCTGCTGGAGCTCGGCGGCAATGCCGCCGTGGTGGTGGATGAGGGCGTGGATGCGGCCCTGGTGGCGCGTCAGCTCGCGCCCGCGGCCGTGGCCGGCGCAGGGCAGAGCTGCTCCAAGGCCCAGCGCTTCTACATTCACCGGAACCTGTGGGAGGCTTTCGTTCCCGCGTTCGTCGAGGCCGCGAAGGCCCTGCCCGTGGGTGATCCCATGGATCCCGCCACGGTGGTGGGGCCCCTCATTGACGAGGCCACCGCCCTTCGGGTGGATGAGGGCCTCGATCGCGCCGTCGCCGCGGGGGCCACGGTGCTCCTGCGAGGGAAGCGCCAGGGTGCCCTGCTGCCCCCCGCCATCCTCGCGGATGTGCCGGAGGAGGATCCGTTCGTGTGCGAGGAAGTCTTCTCGCCGCTCTCGGTGCTCGTCCCCGTGGCCACGTTCGAGGAGGGCCTCGAGCGGGCGGCGGCCACCCGCTTCGGCTTGCGCGCCAGCGCCTACAGCCGCGATCTGCGCCACCTCCGGCTCGCGGAGTCCAAACTCCGGGCGGGAGGTGTGCTCCTGAACCTGCCGCCCACCTTCCGCCTGGATGCCGCGCCCTTCGGTGGTGTGGCCGCCAGTGGCAACGGCTTCGAAGGGCCCCGGTGGGCCCTGGACAGTTTCACCGAAGGACGCCTGATCGTCGAAGGTCCAGCCCTCTAGCCGCCGAGGTCGCCCATGCCCCTTGCCATCCCCTTCGCGCCCGGCGACCTGGTCGTGGCGGTGCTGCATTCTCCCCGCGAGCGCCTGTGGGGGCGTCTGCTCGGTCTCGAAGCATCCGGTATCGCCCTGCGAGGCCTGGATCTCGCGTCCTGGGAGGAGGTGCTCCGCCTCGCCCGCAGTGGCGAACTGGATCAGATCGCCCTGGGCACCCGCTTCCTGCCCATGCACCGCCTCGAGGTGCTCTACGTGGATGAGCTCAGTTCCGGCGTGCCCAGCCTGGGCGAGACCTTCCGCGACCGCACCGGGCTGGATCCCGATGTCTTCCTCGGGGGCAACCCCGCATCCCGCTGATGGAGTTCCCATGACCCACGCCAACCACACCCTCTGGATGGACCGTTTCCGCGAGCGGGCCCGGGCCCTGAAACATCCGATCGTGCTGCCCGAAGGCCGGGATGACCGCACGCTCCAGGCCGCCCGTCTCCTGGTGGATCAGGGGCTTTGCTGCCTGACGGTGCTGGGGGATCCGGACGACATGACCCGCCGGGCCAAGGCCCTGGGGTTCACCCTCGAGGGCATGGCCCTGGTGGATCCCGCCAGCAGTCTGAAGCGCCCGGATCTCGCCGGGATCTTCTTCGAGCGCCGGAAGGCCAAGGGCGTCACCGAGGCCCAGGCCCTGGACGCCGCGGGGAACCCCCTCTGGTTCGGCGCCTTGACGGTGCAGACCGGCCAGGCCCACGGCATGGTGGCCGGCGCCCTCAACACCACGGGGGAGACGGTGCGGGCCTGCCTCCAGTGCATCGGCGCTGCGCCCGGCATCCAGACCGTATCCAGCTTCTTCCTGATGATCCATCCCGACGCGGCCTTCGGGGAGCAGGGCGCCATGATCTTCGCGGATTGCGCGGTGGTGCCCGATCCCACGCCGGAGCAGCTGGCGGATATCGCCCTCGCGGCGGCCGGCAACGCCCGCCGCCTGCTGGATGCGGAGCCCCGCGTGGCCCTCCTCAGTTTCTCCACCCGGGGCTCGGCGGAGCATCCCTGCGTGGACAAGGTGCGACAGGCGCTGTCCATCTTGCGAAGCAAGGCGCCGGACCTGGCGGTGGATGGCGAATTGCAGGCGGATGCCGCCCTGATGCCTTCCGTGGGCCAGCGGAAGGCTCCGGACTCGGTTGTGGCGGGGCGGGCCAATGTGCTGGTCTTCCCGGATCTCGATGCCGGGAACATCTCCTACAAGATCGCCGAACGCCTGGGCGGGTGCGCCGCCATCGGCCCCTTCCTCCAGGGCCTGGCCAAGCCCGCCAACGACCTCAGCCGCGGCTGCAGTGCCCAGGACATCGCCGATACGGTGGTGCTGACGGCGCTCCAGTGAAGCGCCTGGCCCTCTTCATCTCCGGGACCGGCGGCAATGCCGTGAACCTGGTGGCCGCGTGCCGGGAGGGCCGCGTGCCCGCGCGGCCGGTGGTGGGCGTGGCGTCCACGGCCCAGGCGGGCGGCATCGCCCGTCTCCAGGCCGAGGGTCTGCCGGTCGCCGTGGTGGTGCGCAAGGACTTCGACTCCGATGAGGCCTTTTCCGAAGCCTGCTACCAGGCCGCCGAGGCCGCGGGAGCCGACGTCGTATGCCTGTGCGGCTGGCTCAAGAAACTGGAGGTGCCCCGCCGCTGGCAGGGTCGCATCCTGAACATCCACCCCGGGCTGCTGCCCCGGTTCGGCGGGCCCGGGATGTATGGCATGCATGTCCACCGGGCGGTGCTGGCTGCGGGGGCGGCCGAATCCGGCGCCACGGTACATCTGGTGGACGCTGAGTACGACCATGGCCGCATCCTGGCCCAGGCCCGGGTTCCGGTTCTCCCGGGCGACACCCCGGAGGCGCTGCAACAGCGCGTCTATGCCGCTGAGATGGACCTCTACCCCAAGGCGCTGGCCGCCTTCCTGCGGGAAGGGGCTTCCCGCCCTACACTGGAGCCATGATCCCTCTCCTGACCGCCGACGAGATGCGGACTGCCGAGCGGCAGGCCATCGAGGTCTGGGGGATTCCCTCCCTGGTGCTCCAGGAGCACGCGGCCATGGGCTCCCTCAGTCTCCTGCCCCCGGGCGAGCCGCTGGAGATTCTCGCCGGGCCCGGCAACAACGGGGGCGACGCCCTGGCCCTGGCCCGGCTGGCGAAGCTCGAGGGCCGGCAGGTCCGCGTCTGGGCCCTGACCGATCCCGCCGGTTGGCGCGGGGATGCCGCCCATCAGGCCCGCCTCTGGCAGGGGCTGGGCGGGGCCATCGCGCGCGCAGCGGAGCCAGCCGTGGAGGTTCGTGCCTGGCGGGGCTGGGTGGTGGATGGGCTGTTCGGCCTGGGCAGCCGGAGTCCTCTCGCGGGTGAGGCTGCGGCCTGGGCGCGGGCGTTGAATGCTTCCCGTCTTCCGGTGCTGGCCCTGGACCTGCCCTCGGGCCTGGATCCGAGCCGCGCCGAAGTGCCTGGCGAGGTGATTCGGGCCACGCGCACCGCCTGCTTCGGGGCCCGCAAGATCTGCCACGGCCTGCTGCCCGCGCGGAGCTGGTGCGGGGAGATTGCCCTGGTCACCCTCCCGCTCGACCAATCGCCGGTGGCCCATCTGCACCTTCTGGATCGTCCCCGGCTGGAACCCCGCACCTGGGATGCCCACAAGGGCAGTTTCGGCCACCTGGGCATCCGGGCCGGCAGCCTGGGCATGAGCGGGGCCGCGGTCCTGGCCGCGAAGGGAGCCTTGCGGGTGGGGGCAGGCCTGGTGACGATCCTGTGCGAGCCCGAGGTCCGGGCCGAGATCGCGGCCCAGATCCCCGAGGCCATGGTGCGCCCCTGGCAGGGGGCCGTGCCGGAAGGCATAGATGTGCTCCTGGCGGGCCCCGGCGGCATCGGCCAGATCCCTCCCTGGGAGGGCCCCCTGGTGCTGGACGCCTCGGCCCTGCGGGAAGGCGAAGGCCCGCGCTGGATGGACCGCCCCGGCACCGCCATCACGCCCCATCCGGGCGAATTCGCCCGCCTCTTCGGCTTGTCCCGGCCCCTGCTCATGGATGAACGGCTGGCCCAGGCCCGCCAGGTGGCGCTGGGGCGGCCCGGTGTCCTGCTCCTGAAGGGGGCCCAGAGCGTCGTGGCCGGCGGAGGCCTGGATGACCTGTGGATCAATCCCACCGGGCATCCGGGGCTGGCCACGGGGGGCAGCGGCGATCTGCTGGCGGGCATGGTGGCCGGATTCCGCGCCCAGGGCCTGCCCATGCGCCAGGCCGTCGCCACCGCCGCCTGGTTCCACGGTGCCGCTGCCGATCGCCTGCCGGGCCCCGGCCTGCTGCCTTCCGATCTCGCCGCGGTCATGCCGGAGCTCCTGCGTGCCTGACCGATTCCTGGCCGACGAGGCCGCCACTGAATCCCTGGGTGAGGAACTGGCCCGCCACACGCCGCCCGGCGGAACCTGGCTCCTGCATGGGGCGCTGGGCGCGGGCAAGACCACCTGGACGCGGGGCTTCCTGAAGGGGCTGGGCGGCGATCCCGACGAGGCCGCCTCCCCCACCTATGCCGTCCTCCACCGTTATGCCACGCCCTCCGGCCATCTGTTCCACCTGGACCTCTACCGGCCCGGCCCGGCGGGGGCCTGGACCCTGGGCCTGGAAGAGCAGCTGGGGCCGGAGGACCGCCTGGTGGTGGAGTGGGCAGGTCCGGAGGGACCGTGGCCCACAGACTGGGTCGGCGAGCTGACCCTGAGCCCGGAAGCGGCCGGGCGGCGGGCGGAATGGACATGGCCTGACCAGTCTCCTGCCCCATGATGAGGGCATGAGCCTTCTCCTTCTTGCCATCCTGCTCGCGGCCCTGGCCGCGGCCTTCGCCGCCTGGGCGGCCCTGCGCCGGACTCCGCTCGACCCGGCCGCCCTCGATGTCCTCCGGCGCCAGCAGGAGGAGCTGGCGGCCCGTGGCCGGAGCGAGCTCCAGCAGGCCCTCAGCCTCCACATCGAGCCGGTGCGGGCCGATCTGGCGCAGGCCCGCGCGGCCCGGGCCCAGGCCCAGGAACAGCAGTTGCGCCTCCAGGCCGAGAAACTCGCCGAGGGTTTCCAGGCCCTTGGCGCCAGCCTCCAGGAAGCGCTCCGCCAGGCCCGGTCGGAGCAGGGAAGCCAGCTCCTCCAGGTCCAGCAGCAGGTCCAGCAGCGCCTGGAAGCCCTCCAGCTGTCCAACGAGGCCCGTCTGGAGCAGATGCGCCGCACCGTGGACGAGCAGCTCCACGCGGCCCTGGAGAAGCGGCTGGGCGAGAGCTTCAACCTGGTGGCCCAGCGTCTGGAGCAGGTGCAGCGGGGCCTGGGAGAGATGCAGACCCTGGCCCAGGATGTGGGCGGCCTCAAGCGGGCCCTGACCAACGTGAAGACACGCGGGGTTCTGGGCGAGGCCCAACTGGGCGCCCTGCTGGAGCAGTACCTGGCACCGGGCCAGTACGCCGCCAACGTGAAGATCCGCCCCCGGGCCAACGAGATGGTGGAATATGCCGTGAAGCTGCCCGGGCCCGAGGAGGGAGGCACCGTGTGGCTGCCCATTGACGCCAAGTTCCCCATCGAGGACTACCAGCGCCTCATGGAGGCCTACGAGATCGGGGATCTGGCCGCCGTGGACGGCGCCGGCAAGGCCCTGGAGGCCCGTCTGCTCTCCCAGGCACGGGACATCCGGGACAAGTACCTCGCGCCGCCCCACAGCACGGATTTCGCGCTGCTGTTCCTGCCCTTCGAGGGGCTCTATGCAGAGGCCCTGCGCCGTCCCGGGTTGCTGGAGCGGCTCCAGCGGGAATGCAAGGTCACGTTCGTGGGCCCCACCACCCTGACCGCCTTTCTCAACAGCCTCCAGGTGGGCTTCCGCACCCTGGCCATCAGCAAACGGAGCAGCGAAGTCTGGAAACTCCTGGGCCAGGTGAAGACGGAATTCGGCAAGTTCGGGGGCGCCCTGGAAGCCGTGCAGAAGAAGCTCGAGGAAGCGGGAACCAAGCTGGGTGAGGTCTACAAGGGCAAAGACCGGATGGAAAAACGCCTGGCGGGGGTGGAAGCCCTGCCGGAGGATGCCGATGGCGCGCCCAGCCTCGCGGTGCTGAAGATGGATGAATAAAATTCTTCACAATTTCCAAGGGCGTCCTAGGATGCGGGCAGAACCCGGGGGGCCGAATGCACAAGGGGCGGGAGCGGTTGGGCAGCAGCGAAGTCATCGCCGTGGACCGCAACTACGTCCCGATGCAGGAAGTGAGCCGTCGCCGGGCCCTCTGCGCCGTGGTCGCCGGACGGGCCCATGTGCTGAATCCGGTTACCTTCGAGCGCCATGGGAACCTGGAGGGCAGGCTCGAACTCATCATCTTCCCCCACGCCCAGGCCTGTAGCGACTCCAAGCTGCTGCTGGGCCGCCTGGAGCGCCGGGTGCTCAAGCGCGACCATTTCACCTGCCAGTACGAGGGGTGTCAGCGCAAAGCGACCACGGTGGACCATGTGGTGCCCCTCTGCCAGGGCGGCTCGACCACCTGGCAGAATCTCGTGGCCTGCTGCCTGGCGTGCAACCAGACGAAGGGGGGGCGGACGCCCGACCAGGCGGGTATGCGCCTGAAGAATCCCCCCAAGGGGCCCCGGGCCCACCTCTTCGAACGGTTCGAGGAACTCCTGAAGCGGGCCAGCGCAGCCTGACCCCGATCCCGGTGGCGCAAGGGCTCTTGTATGGGTATTTTATGCCCATGCAACTCCTCCAGGCGGCCAATGCCCGTCATGGGCATCGGCGGGATCAGATGTGGTGTCCCGGCTCGGCCGGGACACCACGTGGGGGTGCACGAGGGGGGACATCGCGAGCCGCAGGCGAGCAGGCGGTCCCCCCTCGTTCATGCCAGTCAAAAAAGTTCCGCTAATTCATTTGTTTTTGAGAATGGATAAGCTTCAAAATTCGGTCTTTCCCTTTTTACCCTGGCGTTCTAGGCTCCTAGGCAGGGAGGAACCCCCATGCCTACAGTGGATATCAATTCACAGCCCGGGAAGGACTTCGCCGGGGACGCACTGCTGGTTCCGGTGTTTTCTGGACGGGAGCGCCACCGCCTGCCACTCGCCATCAGCAAGG
>JAKAMQ010000030.1 GCA_021812805.1 Acidobacteriota bacterium | reverse complement strand
AAAGAGGCGCTCCAGGGTCCGGGCATCCATGCCGCAGCCGGTATCCTCGACCGTAAGCAGGGCATACCGGCTGCCGGAATCAGGGCCCTCCGCCTGGGTTTCCGAAAGCCCGACATGCAGGGTGCCGCCCTTGATCCGCATGGACTGGATGGCGTTGAGGGCCAGGTTCAGCACCACCTGCTGGAGCTGGGCTGGATCCCCCTCCACCCAGATGCCGCTGGTGAGTTCGCTGGTGATGGTGACGCCCGCAGGCCGGCTGGAGCGCATCATCTGGAGGCTGTTGCGCACGAGGATGCTGAGATCCATGGGCACCCGCTGGTCCGTGCCCTTCCGACTGAACGAGAGGATCTGGCGGGTGAGGCCCGTGGCGCAGAGTCCTGCCTGCTGGATGGCGGCCACCCGGGACTGGGCCGGGCTGTCCGCGGGCAGGGCCGCCTTGAGCAGTTCCGCGGCGGAGCTGATGGTGGTCAGGAGGTTGTTGAAGTCGTGGGCCACGCCCGCGGCCAGGGTGCCCAGGGCCTCCATCTTGTCCACCTGGCGGTACTGGCGTTCCCGTTCAGTCTCGCCGGTGATATCGCGGAGCATGGCCACCAGGTGGGCCACCTGGCCAGCGGCATCGCGCACCGGAGAGTAGCGGACGGCCACTTCCCGTAGACGCCCGCCTTCCAGCCGGAGGGTGGTCCGCCCATCCCACGCCTCACCCGCCGCCGCCCTGCGAGCGGCTTCCGCCAGCGGCGCCTCGTCCAGCAGATCCCCCAGCGTCCATCCCGCGATCATGGGGAGGTCCAGACCGACCATCCGCTCGAAGGCCTGGTTCACATATTCGATGGTGCCCGCGGCATCCATGAGCGCGATGGCATCCGACACCTGCGCCACCGCTTCCGCCAGCAGGGAGGCGCGGGCCTCCGCAGCGCGCCGGTCCGTCTGGTCGAACAGCGTGGCGAGCAGCAGGGAACGCCGGCCCTGGCTGATCTTCACCGCATAGACATCCACCTCGCGCATGGCGCCATCCGCGCACAGCACCCGGTCCTGGAAGATGTAGGCCCGCTGCCGACGGTACCGCTGGACACCCCGCCACTCGCCCTCCCGGGCCAGGACACTGAGCGCCGTGATCTGCGTGTGTTCCAGGGTGTCGGGGGGCTGGCCGAAAAAGGCCGCGGCGGCCTGGTTCGCCTCCACCACCCGCAGGGTGGCGGGATCCACCAGCAGCATGGGGGCCGGGTTCTCGTGGAACATCATGGCGTAGCGCCCCTGGCTCTCCGCCAACTCCTCCTCGATGAAGCGCCGCTCCTGGCGGAGGGCCGCCTCCTGAAGCTCCCGCCGGACCGCAGGCACCAGGCGGACCAGGCCATTCTTGGAAATGAAATCCTGGGCGCCGGCTCGCATGGCATCCGTCACCACATCCTCCGGCGCCGCGCCGGAGACGATGATGAAGGGAATATCCAGGCCCCGCTCGCGCTTCACATCCAGCGCGGCCTGGGAGCCGAAGGCGGGAAGGCGATGGTCGCAGATCACCAGATCCCAGTCCCGGCCCACCAGCGCCTGCACGAGTTCCTCGCGAGTCTCGACCCGGCGCCAGTCCAGGTCGTAGCCGCCGCGCGTCAACTCCCTCATCACGAGTTCGGCATCCCCCTCGTCATCCTCCACCAGCAGCACCCGCAGCGGTGTGGTCATGAGGCTTCTCCCCGGGAGGCGTCCGCATCTTGCGCCAGGGGCATTTCCAGCGCCAGGCGGCCGCAGGTGTTCCCGACCGCATCCAGAAGGGGCACGCGGCGCAGCCGCACCTGGAAGCGCCGTCCATCCCGGGCGGAGCGGAGAACAAGACCGTCCGCCTCATCCGCCTGCGCCCCCAGCATCGCCACGGAATGCCCGAGCGCCTCCCCCGCGGTATAGCCGTAGAGCCGCTCTGCGTCAGGACTCCACTCCTGAATCAGGCCCTCGGGGGACAGCACATAGGCCGCCAAGTCCGCCGCCGGAAGGGCCTGGACCCGCAGGAAGTCTTCCAGCAGATACAGGAACCGGCGGGCGTTCCGGATATCGGGGGTGTCAGGCACAGGTTCTCCGACCGCCTTCCGGGGCGGCGAGGCTGGGGCGCGATGGAAAAGGATGGAACGCGAAAAAGGCGCAACCGGCAATCCCCGAAAAGGGATGCATCGGTTGCGCCTTCGACTTGCAGGGCTGAACCCTGCCCGCCAAGGCACCCTGGCCCACATGGACAGGATGATGACGCGAGAAGAGTAGGCGATCTGGAGAGGCTGTCAAGGGGATTACAGAAATTTGGGTCCACCGCCCTGGGCGCCGATGGTGAAGGGACCCTCATTCCTTCCAGGATCCCGTCCCGTGCCTTCTCCAATCCCCTCCGACGCCACCATCCCAGCGGGACGCGGGATGCCCGGCCGGGTTCTGGCAGCCTTCGGGCTGGCGTTCCTGGCCCTGCTCATCCTGGGGGGGATCGGCTACCGGTTCGAGAAGGCTCGACTGGAGCGCCGGGCAGAAGGTGAACTGGCCTACCTGGCCACCCTCCACCGGGATCGCCTGGACCGCTGGCTGGGCACGCGGATGGCGAATGCGGCGCTGGCCGCCGAAGATCCCGGCCTCCGGGAGTGGCTCCTGCCCCAGGGCGCCCGGACGGATCTGCGCCCGTGGCTCCAGGCCCTCGCCCGGCATGACATGTTCAGCGCCCTGGCAATCCTGGGCCGGAATGGACAGGTCCTGGCAAGTACTGGGACGCTGGACTTCACGGATGCGGATCGGGCCGCCATCCAGAAGGCCTGGAGCCATCCAAGCCTGACGCTGGCCTGGGATCTGAACAACGCCAGCGTGCCGCCGTCGCCCCGGATCGCCTGCCTGGCCCCGCTGCCGGGGGGGACGCTCTGGGCGCGCCTCGACACCTCGGCATTGATGGGTGAGATCAACCGGAATCCCCCCAATTACCTGCCTTCCCTGGAAACCTTCGTGATGTGCAGGCAGGGCGCCACGCGGGCCGTGCTGAACCCCAGCCGGATCCATTCCCGGCCCCTGCCCGATGCCGGAATGGACCAGAAGGAACTCGTAGGCGTCCAGGCCCTCCTGGGCGGCGAGGGGGTCTACTCCGGCGTGGACTACCGCAGCGCGCCCGTGATTGCCTACGGCTGCAAGCTCACACACCTGCCCTGGACCCTGCTGGCCAAGGTGGACCAGGGGGATGTGATGGCAGAGTTGGCCCGACTCGCCTGGTTCTACGGGGGCCTAGGCACCCTTCTCCTGGGCTCCATCCTGGCAGTGCTGGCGGCCTGGTGGCGCAAGGACCAGGCCTGGCAACGGGAGGTCCATGCGCGCGAAAAGGCGGAACGGACCCTCCTGGAAGGCCGCCTGGAATCCCTCAGCCGCCATGCCAATGACGTGGTACTGCTCCTCGATGCCCAGGGGCGGATTCTCGATGTCAACGACCGGGCCTGCGAAACCTACGGCTACACCCGGCAGCAGCTCCTGCAGCTGGCCATCCGGGATCTGCGGCCTCTGGATGCCTCCGGCACCTTCGAGGACCAGTACCACCAGGTCGTGGAGCACTACTCGGTCCGCTTCGAGACAACCCATGTCCGCAAGAATGGTTCCTTCTTCCCCGTGGAAGTCAGCTCCCGGGCCTTTCTGTACCAGGGTGCGATCTACGTCCAGAGCATCCTCCGGGACATCACCGAACGGAAGGCGGCCCAGCAGGCCCTGGCGGAATCCGAGGCGCGCTTCCGCCAGCTCCTGGAGGAAATTCCCCAGGTGGCCGTCATGCTGGATCCGGAAGGCTGCATCACCTTCTGCAACGCCTTCTTCTGCCACCTGACCGGCTGGACCGAAGCCTACCTGCTGGGTCAGAACTGGTTCCGCACCTGCATTCCAGAACCGCTGCGGCCCAGTATGGAGGCAATGTTCCGCGAGACCCTACGCACCGGTCAGGTGCCGAGCGGCTTAGAGAATACGGTGATGACGCGGGATGGCCGCGAGGTGGAGGTGGCCTGGAGCAACACCGCACTGCGGGGCACAGACGGACGCATCCTCGGCACCGCCAGCCTGGGCCTGGACATCACGGCGCGGAAGGCCGCGGAACGGACCCTGAGGGAGAGTGAGGCGCGCCTGCGTCTTGCCACGGAGGGGGCGGCGATCGCCGTGTGGGAGTACGACTTCCGCACGGACACCATGACTCGCTCAGCCAATCACAACGCGCTGTACGGACTGGAACCCCAACCGGAATGGAACATCCGCGCCTTCCTCCAGGCCGCCCTCCCGGAAGACCGGGCAGCTTCCGACGCCCACATCCGGTCAGCCGTGGCACCCGGAGGGCCCGACCGCTATGGCTTCGACTTCCGCGTGGTGCATCCGGATGGTTCCCTCCACTGGCTGCGGGTGATGGGCCGAGTGGTGACGCGCGATGAGGAAGGCCGTGGCCTCACGGCGCGCGGCACCCTCCAGGACGTCACGGAGCGGAAGGTGGCGGAACAGGCCCTGCGGGCGAGCGAGACGCGCCTGCGCCTCGCCCTGGAAGGGGCGGCGATCGCCGTGTGGGAGTACGACTTCCGCACGAACACCATGAGCCGCTCCGAGAACCACGACGCCCTGTACGGTCTGGAACCCCAACCGGTGTGGGACCTCGGCACCTTCCTGGGGGCCACCCACCCCGAGGATCGGGAGCTCTCCAGCGCCCAGATCCAGGCCGCCGTGGCGCCCGGGGGACCGGAGACCTATGCCTTCGACTTCCGCGTGGTGCATCCGGATGGCTCCACCCATTGGCTGAGCGTCACTGGCCAGGTGGTCGAGCGGGATGCGGAGGGCCGGGGCCTCCTGGTGCGGGGCACCCTCCAGGACATCACGGCCCGCAAGACCACGGAAAGCAGCCTCCGGGCGGTCTCCCTGGCCATGGAGCAGAGCCCCGTCTCGGTGGTGCTGACCGATCCGGCCGGAACCATCCTGCACGTGAATCCCGCCTTCTGCCGGGTGACCGGGTTCACCCGCGAGGAGGCCCTGTTCCAGAATCCTCGCATCCTGAAATCCGATCGGCAGGATGAGGCCTTCTACAAGGCTCTGTGGGACACCCTCCTCGCGGGCCAGCCCTGGATGGGTGAACTGGTGAACCGCAAGAAGGACGGGACGCTCTACATCGAGCGGGCCGTGATCTCGCCGGTGCACGATGAGGACGGGAACCTGGTGGGCTACGTGGCCGTCAAGGAGGACATCACCGAGCGGAAGCAGCAGGAACGCCAGCTGGCGCGCATGAACCGGCTCTATGCGGCCCAGAGCCAGTTGAACCAGGCGGTGGTCCGCCTGGCGGACGAGCAGGAGCTTCTGGACCGGGTGTGCCACCTCATGGTGGAGGTGGGTGGCTTCGCGCTGGCCTGGGTCGGCTGGGATGATCCCGCATCCCACATGGTGACGGTGGCCGCGCGAAGCGAGGATCCCCATGGCTACCTGGCGGGCATTCGCATCCGCAGCGATGACACGCCCGAGGGCCGGGGCCCCACGGGCATCTGCATCCGTGAGGGTCGCCCCATGCTGGAGAACGATTTCCAGGCCTCGGCCATGACCCGCCCCTGGCGGGACCGGGGCGCAGAGGCGGGCTTCGGCTCGAGCGCCTCGTTCCCCATCCACCGAGGCGGCCGCGTGGCCGGAGCGGTGACGGTCTATGGGGGAGAACGGGATTTCTTCGGCCCGGAGGAGACCGCCCTCCTGCAGGGCGCCGCGGCCGATCTCTCCTTCGCCCTGGAAGCCATGGACAGCGAAGGGGAGCGGGCCCGCCTGATGAACATGCTGGACGCCAGCCAGAACGAGATCTACATCGTGCGGGGCGACACCATGGAGGTCGCCTACGCCAACCAGGGCGCCCTGCGGGCCCTGGACCAGACGCCCCAGCAGCTCCTGGGCCGGAAGCCATGGGAGATAAACGCCGAACTGCCCGAAGCCGCCATCCGGGAGCGCCTGGGACAGCTCCTGCGCGAAGGCCCGGGCGAGCTGGTGGTCGAAACCCACCACCGCCGCCGGGACGGGAGCAGCTACCCCGTGGAGGTCCACATCCAGGCCTTCCCCACCCGCGACCGGGTGGACTTTTTGACCGTGGCCATGGATATCAGCGAGCGGCGACGGATGACCCAGGACCTGGTTGAATCCCAGAGCCTTCTCTCTGCGCTTGTGGAGAGTACGCCTGACCTCATCTGGACCGTGGATCCTGTGGACTACGGGTTGGTCACTTTCAACACCGGCCTGCGGGACTACTTCCTGAAGCATCGCCAGATCAACCTGGCCAAGGGAATGCGGCCCGAGGAGCTCTTCCCACCTGGAGCCTTTGTCCAGAGGTGGAAGGACTACTACCTGGCCACCCTGGCAAACGGAACCTTTGAAACCGAATACACCTCCTTCTCCAACACCCACACCCTCCTGCTGCGGTTCAGCCTGCTTCGCCGGGGCACCGAGGTGTTCGGTATTTCCGTATTCGGGCGGGACATCACGGACCGGAAGCAGGCCGAGCTGGCCCTTCAGCGGAACGAGGCGTGGTTGAGGGCGATCTTCGCCTCGATGAACGAGGGGTTCTCGGTCCAGGACGTCCTCTGCGATGACCAGGGGCACCCCCGCGACCTCCGGTTCGTGGCCGCCAACCCGGCCTTCGAGCGCCAGACGGGCCTGAGCAACGAAGCGGCCCTGGGCCACACCCTGCTGGAGCTGTTTCCGGATGCGGAGCCCTCCTGGATCGAGCGCTACGGCCGGGTGGGACTCACCGGAGAGGCCACCCAGTTCGAGGCCCCGTTCGGCCCGCTGGACAGGTACTACACTGTGAGCGCCTTCCAGATCACGCCGGGCCAGCTCGGCGTGCTGTTCTCGGATATCAGCGAACGGAGGCAGGCCGAGGCGCAGATCCAGCGCATGAATGAAGAGCTCGAGGTCCGCGTGCGGGAGCGCACGGCCCAGCTGGAGGCCGCCAATCGCGAGATGGAAGCCTTCAGCTACTCGGTGTCCCACGACCTCCGGGCCCCGCTGCGGGGCATGGACGGGTTCGCCCGGGCCCTGGAGGAGGACTTCGCCAGCCGGCTGGACGACGAAGGACGCCGCTACCTGCTGCGGATCCGCACCGCGGCCCAGCGCATGGGCCAGCTCATTGACGACCTGCTCAAGCTCAGCCGGGTGAGCCGGGGCGAGCTGGAGCGGGTGCCGGTGGAGCTGGACGCCCTGGCCCGGGGCATCCTCGACGCCCTGGCCGAGGGGCAGCCCGACCGAACGGTGCAGGTGAGTGTGGCCCCGGACCTGCGGGTGGAGGGGGATCCGCGCCTGCTTGCCATCGTCCTGGAGAACCTGCTGGGCAACGCGTGGAAGTACTCCCGGAACCGGGCGGAAGCCCACATCACCCTGGGCGCCCTGGACCAACCGGGTTCCCGGGTGTTCTTCGTGCGCGATGATGGCGCCGGCTTCGATATGGCCTACGCGGACAAGCTCTTCCAGCCCTTCCAGCGCCTGCACGCGGCCAAGGAGTTCGAAGGCAGCGGCATCGGCCTGGCCATCGTCCAGCGCATCATTCACCGGCACGGCGGGCACATCTGGGCCGAATCCGCCCCAGGAGAGGGCGCTACCATCTACTTCACCCTGGAAGGAGGCGCCGCGTGATGCTATCCACGCTCCTGCTGGTCGAGGACAACCCCGACGATGTGGAACTGACCCTGCGCATGATGAAACGGCACCATCCAGGGGTGCGCGTGCTGGTGGCCCAGGATGGGGCGGAGGCGCTGGAGCAGCTGCTGGGCCCCAACGGGGAAGACGAATCCCCACCTTCCCTGGTGCTCCTGGACCTCAATATGCCCCGCATGGGCGGTCTGGAAGCCTTGCGCCGCCTCCGGACCGAGCCCCGCACCCGCCTGCTGCCCGTGGTGGTGCTGACCACCTCGGACCGGGAGGCGGATATCGCCGAGAGTTACGCTGCCGGCGCCAACAGCTTCGTGCGCAAGCCCGTGGCCTTCGAAGCCTTCGAGGAGACCGTGCGGCTCCTGGGGCACTACTGGATGGGCTTGAACACGCCCCCGCCCGCATGAGCGCCGGCTCCCGCCCCCTGCGCGTGCTGATGGCCGAGGATTCGCCCGAAGACGCGGAGTTCATCGAGCGGGAGTTGCGCCACGTCGGCTATAACGTGCACCCCCGCCGGGTGGACTCGGCGCAGGACATGGCCCGGGCCCTGCGGGAGGGCCCCTGGGATCTGGTTCTCTCGGACTACCGCATCCCCGGATTCGGGGGCCAGGAAGCCTTGCGCCTGGTCCGGGAATCGGGCCGGGATCTCCCCTTCATCCTGGTGTCCGGCGCCATCGGCGAGGAAGCCGCGGTGGCGCTGATGAAGGCCGGGGCCCACGATTACGTCTCCAAGGAGAACCTGACCCGCCTGGGCGCAGTGGTGGCGCGGGAACTGCGGGAAGCCCGCCTGCGGCGGGAGCGCCGGGAGGCTCTGGCCGCCCTGGAAGCCAGTCGCCGGGGCCTGGAACGGGCCCAGGCCCTGGCCCGGATCGGGAGCTGGGAATGGGATCTCTCCAAGCCCTTCCAGGTCTGGACCCCGGAGCTGTTCCGCATCTTCGCCCTGGATCCCGCCAGCGCCCCCCCGGACTACGACCGCTTCATCGCCATGGTCCATCCGGCGGATCGGCCCGCAGTGCTGGCTGCCATCGAAACGCTCATTGCAGCTGGCCTTCCCCAGGAGCTGGAATACCGCATCACGGACGCTCAAGGCGAGGCGCACCACCTCCACGAGCGCGCCGAGCTGGACCCGGATGGCACAGGGCATCCGGCCCGCCTCCGGGGCACCATCCAGGACATCACGGAGCGGGTGCGGATGGAGGTGCTGCTCCAGGATCTGGGCCGCCTGTCGGCCAAGGGCAAGCTCGCGGCCTACCTGGCCCACGAAATCAACAATCCCCTGGCCGGCATCCGCAACGCCTTCGAGCTGGTGGCCCGCGCCGTACCGGAAGATCATCCTCACGCGCACTACGCGGCCCTCATCCGCCGCGAGATCGAGCGCATCGCTGATCTCATCCGGACCCTCTACCAGGTGTACCGGCCGCCGGTTCGGGAGGAACAGGAGGTGCCTCTGGCCCAGGCGTTCGAGGATCTGATCCGGCTGCTCGAGCCCAAGTGCCTCGCCCTGGGGGTGCGTCTGGAGCCGGATCTTCCGACGCCGGGGCTCTCGGTGCGGCTGAATGAAGGGCTCCTGCGCCAGGTCCTGTTCAACCTGGCGATCAACGCCCTGGACGCCTCCCCGCAGGGCGAAACCGTCCTGCTGCGGGCCGAGGCCCAGCCCGGGGCGACGGTCATCTCCGTGCTGGACGGGGGATCGGGCATCCCCCCGGAGCTGGCCGAGCAGATCTTCGAGCCCGGCTTCACGACCAAGCGGGACAGCGACCAGGCGGGCCTGGGCCTGGGCCTGGCCACGTGCCGGAATCTGGTGCGGGCCATGGGCGGCACCCTCACGTTCACTGCGGGACGCGGCGGCCGGGGCACGGAATTCATGATTCGTCTGCCGCGGGTCGAAAAAGAGGGCACCTTACCCGGGGAGCGCGGCGCGTGAACGAACAGCTGGAAGACGCTTCGGGCCGCGTGCTGATGGCCGACGATGAGGAGATCTACCTCCACGCCACCGCGGACCTCCTGCGGGAGGAGGGATTCCAGGTGGATTGCGCCCCGGATGCGACCGAGGCCCGGCGCCTGCTGGAACGCCACGACTACGATGTGCTGGTGTCGGACATCCTCATGCCCGGCAACCCGGACATGGATCTGCTGAAGCGCATTCCCGAACGGAACGCCGGCCTGCCCATCATCCTGGCGACTGGCTATCCCTCCGCCCAGACGGCCATCCAGGCCATTGATCTGAACGTGCTGGCCTACCTCGTGAAACCCGCTGCTTTCCCTGACCTGCTGGCGCGGGTGCGTGATGGGGTGGCCCAGCGGCGCGTCCAGCGGGCGGTCCAGGCTTCCTCCCACCGGGTTCAGGACTGGGCCCGGGAACTGGGCGACCTGGCGGACTCCCTGGGCCGGACCTCCCGTCCGGGCGTCCTCTCCGTCCAGCAGATGCTGGGCATGATCCTGGGGCGCATGGGTGAGACCCTGCTGGACCTCAAGCAGCTGGTGGATCTCACCCTGGCCGATGGGGGGTCCGGCACCAGCGCCTGCCTTGTCCAGCACTGCCCGCGTCTGGAGATGTACGAAGCCCTCATACGAGAAGGCATCGAAACCCTGGAGCGGACCAAGGGCGCCTTCAAATCCCGGGAACTGGGTGACCTGCGGCAGCGCCTGGAGCAGATGATCGTCGAACGGACGTAATCCGCGGAGTGCCCGCCAGGTCGCGAACCCGCGCGCCGCAGCACCCGGGTCGCCGCCGGTAGGGGCGCCTTGGCCCGGGCTTCTGGAAACACGGGGGCAAACGCCTTCCGGCCATGCCAGTACACTGAGGGTTCCCGCATCGGATTCTCCCCGGGAAGCAGGACTGAGGGAGGCGCTCCGCTTCGCGTTCGGCCACACATCTTGTTTGGGATGGCAATATAAAATGAGTTATTTCAAGCAATCCCGAGAACTGCTCGACATGATCAAGTTCGAGCACACTGTCTTCGCCCTGCCCTTCGCCCTGCTGGGCGCGCTGGCCGGGGCGCAGGGCCCTCCGCCCTTGCGCACGGGCCTGTGGATCCTGGCGGCCATGGTCGGGGCGCGCACCGCGGCCATGACCTTCAACCGGCTGGTGGACGCCGATCTCGATGCCGAGAACCCCCGCACGGCCAGCCGCGCCCTGCCGGCGGGCCGGGTGTCCCGGGCCGGAGCCCTGCTGCTGCTGGGCGCGGCCATTGTGCTCTTCGAAGTGGCTGCGGGGGCCCTGGGTCGGCTGACCTGGATCCTCTCTCCCGTCGCCCTGGTCGTGATCCTGGGCTACTCGCTCTGCAAGCGGTTCACCTCCTTTTCCCACCTGGTGCTGGGCCTCTCCCTGGCCGGCGCGCCCCTTGGCGCCTGGATCGCGGTCACCGGACAAATCGAGGCGCCTGCCCTCTGGCTGTCCGGGGGGGTCCTGGCCTGGACGGCGGGTTTCGACATCCTGTATGCCTTGCAGGATGAGGACTTCGACCGGAGCCAGGGGCTCTACTCCATCCCGGCCCGGCTGGGCACCCGCCGGGCCCTGCTCCTGTCGCAGCTGCTGCACCTGGCGGCCCTCGCCTGCTGGGCGGAGTTCAACCTCGGGATCCACGCGCACCTGTTGGGCTGGCTGGGCTGGCTGGCCGTGGCAGGCATGCTGGTCCGGGAACAATGGCTGGTCCGGGGCGGAGACCTCAGCCGCATTGACCAGGCCTTTTTCACCCTCAACAGCCTGGTGGGCCTCGTGTTTTTTACAGGCCATGTCCTTGAATGGTGGCTTCCTCACCTCTTTCTGGCCACCTCCTAGACCTTTGGTTGTAAGAAGACGGCTCGACCACTGGCCCTTGCCCAGGTATCCTGGGAAACCATGTCCACCCAACCCGAACGTCGCCGCGCGCTGCGCTCCAGCCGACCGGATTCCGGGCGATGGCTGACGGTCATGGTGGTGTTCAGCCACCGGACCTTCCGCTGGTCGCTGACCCGGCGCCTCATGCTCTGGATCGTGGGCATCGTGGCGGGCTTCTCGGCCCTGGCGATGATCGGCTCAGGGTACGGCCTGTGGGCCACCAAGAAGATCATGAGCTTCAGCACCCTCCAGAAGCAGACCCGGCAGCAGCAGGAGCAGTTGCGCTCGACCCTGGACCAGGCCCAACAGCTCGAAACGGAGATGGAAGCCCTCCGCCAGCAACACACCGAGCTGCTGAAACTCCTGGACCCCAAGGGTCCGGCGCCCGCCATCCCGCCGCCCGGCAGCCCCCTGGCGCCAGGTGCCCGCGGCGGAGGGGGCAACACGGCCAGCCAGCCGCCCATCCTGCCCCCGGGCACCCGGGCCCGCATCTCCCGTCTCCAGAGCGAACTCGACCGCACGACGCAGCAGGCCAATCTGGTGCGCGCCCGGATGGAACCCATCCTCTGGGCCTGGTCGCATACCCCCTCGATTCCACCCACCGCCGGCTACCTGAGCTCCGGTTTCGGGGTGCGGATTTCGCCCTTCGCCCGCAACAGCGACTCCGGCGACCGGATCCTCGGCTACCACACGGGCCTGGATATCGCCAATGCCCTCGATACTCCGATCCAGGCCACGGCGGATGGCGTCGTGGAGCACGCCGGCCCCTTCGACAACTACGGCAACGCGGTGATCATCCGCCACACCTCGGACATCGAAACGCTCTATGCCCACATGGACCGGGTGGCCGTGAAAGTGGGCCAGCAGGTCAGCCGGGGGGACATCATCGGCTACATGGGGCGCACCGGTGACGCCACGGGGGTGCATCTGCACTACGAGGTGCGCATCGCCGGCAAACCCGTGAATCCCACGCCGTACCTCAAGCTCCAACGCCAGTGGCTCAGCGGCCTCAGCCGCGCCTCCTAGGAGTTCCCATGGCCGTGTTCAAGAACAAGCCGAGCAAGCCCACGCCCGCCCCTGCCATCCACACGCTGCTCGGGAAAGAGGTGACCTTCAATGGCGAGATCCACACCGGCGCCCGGAGCCTTAGGGTGGAGGGCACGGTGGATGGCACGATCCACTCGACCGGCGAGGTGTCCATTGCGCCCGGGGGCCTGGTCAAGGGGACGGTGTACGCCAAGCACCTCATCGTCACGGGCAGGGCCGAAGGCATCCTTAAGATCGCGGAATGTCTGGAAATCCATGGCACTGGCTACGTCGAGGGCGATGTGGAAGTGGGCTCGCTGGTGGTGGACGAAGGCGGCACCCTCCAGGGCGTGTGTGTCCGCCGGGACCAGGACACCAAGAACCCAGAGCCCGCCCTGGCCGGGGCCAACGTTGTGGCCAAAGGCGTCCCGCCGCCCTCCCTCAAGCCCGTGGACAAGGACGCGAGGAAGAAGCCCGACGGATCCCGGTCCTAGTGGTGCCCGCGCGAAACAGCTGGATCATCCGCCACGCCCGTGGGCACCACGTGGCGGGAGTCTGGGGGCACGCCAGCCCCCAGCGGGGTGACAGCCCTGGCGCGTCTGCGCGCAGGGGCGCCAGAGGGGCCATGCCCCGATGGAAGTGCACCTCGCCTTCGACCCATTGATCCAGGTAGTTCAGGCGAGGTGCACTAGGCGAACAGGGGGCCTGGCCCAGGGGTCAGCCCGAGGTAGGCGTAGGCCTGATCGGTGGCGCGGCGGCCCTGGGGTGTGCGGTCCAGGAAGCCCACCTGCATGAGGTAGGGCTCCACCAGGTCTTCCAGGGAGCCGTCATCCTCCCCCAGGGCCGCGGCCAGGGTCCGCACCCCCACCGGCCCCCCCCGATGTTTCTGGCAGAGGGCCAGGAGGTAGGCCCGGTCCAGGGCATCCAGCCCCAGATCGTCCACCTCGTGCAACTGGAGGCAGGCCTCGGCGGACTCGGCGGAGATGGTGCCATCCCCCTTCACCTGGGCGAAGTCCCGGCAGCGGCGCAGGAGGCGGTTGCAGATGCGCGGTGTGCCCCGGCTGCGGCGCGCGATGGCCTCGGCGCCCTCCGGGGCGAGGGGCACGGCCAGCACATGCGCCGAGCGCTCCGCGATGATGGCCAGATCCCGCCGGGTGTAGAACTCCAGGCGGTGGACCATGCCGAAGCGGTCATGGAGCGGTTTGGACAACAGCCCCGCCCGGGTGGTGGCGCCCACCAGCGTGAAGGGGCGGAGGTCCACTTTCAGCGTCTGGGCGCTGGGGCCCTGGCCGATGAGAATGTCCAGCTTGCGGTCCTCCATGGCCGAGTAGAGCATCTCCTCGATGGGCGCCGAGAGGCGGTGGATCTCGTCAATGAAGAGGAACTCGCCCGCCTCCAGGTTGGTCAGGATGGCCGCCAGGTCACCCTTCTTCTCCAGCGCCGGCGCCTGGATCACCTTGCAGGAGGCGCCCATCTCGTTGGCCAACACGTGGGCGAGGGTGGTCTTGCCGAGGCCGGGGGGGCCGAAGAACAGGACATGGTCGAGCACCTCACCCCGCTGCTGGGCGGCCCGCAGGGCGATCTCGATGCGGACCTTCACTTTGTCCTGGCCGATATATTCCTGAAGCCGCTGGGGCCGGAGTGAATATTCCACGGGGTCATCGAAGGGCGCTGTCGGATCGAGGTCGGGATGGCGGTGCATGCATCCATTCCCTCATGGCTCTTCCACTTGTGTCCAGCGGGCGGCGGGATATTCTTGGGCTGCACACCTGCATTTCCTATTCGCCCCGTCAGCCCCCTGGATAATCCGTGGTCCAGCGCTTCCAGCTCCTGATCCGAGACCGCCATGGGTTCGAGCGGACGGTGCCCCTCGCCCGTTCCGCCACCCTCGGCCGCCAGGGCTTGTGTGACATCGTCCTGTCCGACAGCATGATCAGCCGGAATCACCTCCGGCTCGAGCGCGAAGAGGATGCCTGGTGGGTGGAGGATCTTCAGACCACCCACGGCAGCTTCTACCAGGGGCAGCCCATCGGGAAGGTGCTCTGGGAACCCGGCACCCCGCTCCGCCTGGCGGACGGAGCCTATACCCTGACCCTTCTCAGCAGCCAGCAGACCCATTCGGACATGCACTTCCAGGCCATCCTGGAAACCGCGCAGCTCATGGCCGAGGAAGTGGACCTGGAGGATCTGCTGGAGCAGTCCATGGACCGGCTGCTGGCCATCTCCCGCACTGACCGGGGTTTCCTCATGCTTCTGGAGGATGGGGAATTGGCCACCCGGGTCCAGCGCAACCTCGGGGATGGCCTCGAAGGCGCCATCCAGCTCTCCCTCTCGAGCGTCCAGTCCGTCTTCGAGACGGGAGAGCCGATCTGGATCCTCAATGTCGCGGATGACCAGCAGCTCTCCAGCCAGCAATCCATCATGCGGCTGGAGCTGAAGACCATCCTTTGCCTGCCCCTGGTGATCCAGGGGCGCCGCATCGGCGTGGTGTACCTGGACAGCCGCCGCCCCATCACCGAACCCCCGGACCGGCCCACCTTCGAGGCCATCGTGGCCCTCTGCGCCATTGCCATCGAGCGGACCCGCCTTTCCGAGGAGAACCTGCGCAGCCAGGTGCTCGCCACGGTGGGCCAGGTATCCAGTTCGATCGTCCACGATTTCAAGAACGGCCTGTTCGTGCTGCGGGGACATGCGGACCTGCTGGCCATGTCCACCACGGATCCCAAGATCCTCCACCACAGCCAGAAGATCCTGGACTCGGTGGACCGCCTGACCGCCCTCAGCCAGGATGTGCTGGACTACGCCAAGGTGCGCGAGCCCAACCGGGAAGAGGTGGATTTGGAGGCCTTCATGGGCGCCATCCTGGAACCCCTGGCGCCCCGGGCCGACGAAATGGGCATCACCCTCCGCACCGCGGGGACATCCTGCATCATCCGGCTCGATCCCGCCCGGTTCACCCGGGTGGTCGAGAACCTTGTCACCAATGCCCTGGACGCCATGGTGGGCCTCTCCGGGGAGGTTGTTTTGTCCTGGCAGCGAGTCACTGCGGGCATTGAAATCAGCGTCCGGGACTCCGGCCGGGGCATTCCCAAGAAATTCCAGAAACGCATCTTCGAACCCTTCTTCAGCTACGGCAAGAAACGCGGAACGGGTCTGGGCATGGCCACGGTCCGGAAGATCGTGGACGAGCATGGGGGCACGATCGACGTCGCCAGCGAAGAAGGCCAGGGGACCGAAGTCCGCCTGCTCCTGCCGGACCTCCAGGCATTGGAAAGCCTGTCGCCCGAGGAATCCACGGGCAAGCACCGCGCCCTCGATCCGGAGTCCCACTGATGGATCTCCGTGTGGGCCAGGGGTTCGATGTGCACCGCTTTTCCGATCCGGCGGAAGGGCGGTCGCTCATGCTCATGGGCTGCGCCATCCCCCATGACCGGGGGCTGGCGGGCCACAGCGATGCGGACGTGATGCTCCATGCCCTGATGGACGCCCTGCTGGGCGCCGCGGGGCTCGGGGACATCGGGCAGCACTTTCCGGATACCGATCCCGCCTTCAAGGGGGCCGATTCCGCGCAGCTGCTCCAGAACGTCATGGCCACGCTGACGGGGTACGGCTGGCGCGTGGTCAACGCCGATGTCTGCCTCATCGGGGAGCGTCCGAAAATCGGCCCACACCGCGACCGCATGCGGGAGCGGGTGGCACCCCTGCTCGGCCTCGCGGCGGAAGCCTTGAACGTCAAAGCCACCACCACCGAGAAGCTCGGGTTCACGGGGCGGGGCGAGGGCCTGGCGGCTCAGGCGGTGGTCCTGATCGCGCGAGGCTAGCCCTCGCCAGAGCGGTCAACCCCTCCGGCGTATTCCGGCCCGGATCGTCCAGGACCGCCTCCAGCAGCTCCCCCTGGAGAACGCCCAGCCAGGGCCCACCCCGCCGCCCTGCCAGGGCCATCAGTGCGGTCCCATCCAGGACGAGTTCGCGCACGGAAAGCGGAGGCCGGGCCGACGCCATGGCTTCGAGGCGGGCCACCACCGCCGCATGCCGGGGTTCCCGATCGGCATCCTCGACCCCCTTGGCGCGCTGGTCCGCCAGGCGGAAGGCGGCCCAGCGCTCCAGCGCCAGATTGTCCTCGGCTAGGCGCCGGAGGAATCGGCGGCACGCCGCATCGCTCCAGGCGGGCTCGGGATGGATCCCGTGGTGGCGAACCAGGGCCAGCACCTCCTTCTGGAGGGCATGCGGGGCCTTCAGGCGCCCCAGGATGGCCGCGGCGATCGCCAGGGAGCCGGCCTCGTGACCGTAGAAATGGACCTCACCCTCCGCCTCCGTCCGGCAAGCGGGCTTGCCTGCGTCGTGCACCAGGGCCGCCCAGCGCAGGGCGGGATCCGCCGGGACCAGCCTCACCACCTCGAGGGTGTGTCTCCAGACATCCCAGCGATGGTGGCGGTTCTGGGCACAGCCATCCATGGGAACCAGCTCCGGCAGCCAGAGGCCCAGCAGCCCGCTCGTCCGCAGGGGTTCGAGACCCGCGTGGGGGTGGGCGCCGGTGAGGAGCTTGGTCAATTCCACCTGAACGCGCTCGGGGGCGACCTTGCCGGCCACCGCCAGCCGCGCCGGAATGGCCGCCAGGGTGGCGGGTGCGATACGGAACCCCAGCTGGGACGCGAAGCGGCAGGCACGCAGGGGGCGGAGGCCATCCTCCGCGAAGCGCTGGAGGGGATCGCCGACGGCCCGGATGAGTTCATCCCGGAGATCCATTTGCCCGCCGTGGGGATCCACCAGGCCCCGCCCGTCCAGGGGCAGGGCCATGGCATTGATGGTGAAATCGCGGCGGGCCAGATCCGCCTCCAGGCTGACGCCCAGGCGCACGGAATCCGGGTGCCGGCCATCCCGGTAGGCC
This sequence comes from Acidobacteriota bacterium, assembly GCA_021812805.1. Lineage (GTDB taxonomy): Bacteria > Acidobacteriota > Holophagae > Holophagales > Holophagaceae > Geothrix. Next base: position 3,989 of record JAKAMQ010000030.1, on the reverse strand, counting down.
CCGTCGCTCCGGAAGGTGGTGATCTCCACGGGGCGGCCGTCGAGCATCACCGTGACGGTGCCGTGCTGGATGCCGGTGGGAACGGCGCGAAGGCCCGCGGCCCTCGCTTTGGCCATGACCTTTTCCGGCAGGAGGGCGGTGGCCAGGTCCCAGTCGGCGTGGGGTCGCCCCAGCAGCTCATCCCGCACGGCGCCCCCCACCAGGGCCAGCTCCGCCTCGGTTCCGAAGACCTCTACCAGCCGCTGCAGCTCGAAGGGGATCATGCGTCCCGGGCGAGCCGTTCCAGGGCCTCCCCCTCCACCCGGCAGGTCAGCCAGGGTCGCATCACCTGAGCCCCGTGGGCCTGGTAGAACTCGATGGCCGGTGTGTTCCAGTCCAGCACCTGCCACACGAAGCGGGTCCAGCCCTCCTGGAGCGCCAGGGCAGCGAGGTGTTTCAGCAGCGCCTTGCCGATCCCCTTCCCCCGGAAGGCGGGCCGGACGAAAAGATCCTCCAGGTAGATGCCAGGCTTCCCCTCCCAGGTGCTGAAGTTCAGGAACCACAGGGCGAAGCCCGCCGGCTGGTCCTCCCATTCGGCCATGACCACATGGACCAAAGGGTGATCCGAGAAGGCGTGGCGGCGCAGGTCGTCCAGGGTGGCGACGGCGGCTTCCGGTGCCCGTTCGTAGGCCGCCAGTTCCCGGATGTACTGGAGGATGAGCGGAGCGTCGGAGGGAATGGCGGGGCGGAGGTTCAGCATGCTTCCATTCAACCCCCGATCGGCTCTGGGGGGGAGTGGAACCACCGGAGCCCCTCATGGCGACGCCCACCGCGGCCGATAGAGGGGAAAGCGGGGGTGCCCCCCGACCGCGGAGGAACCATGGCCAGCGTCCAGGCGATCTCGTCTTCGACCTACGTTCCCCCCGTGAAGCCCCAGGCGCCGGCTCCGCAAACCTCCTCCCAGCGCACCGAAGAGACCCGAGAACCCGCCCAGGAGGCCCGCAGCGAGGCCAGCTCCCGGACGGAGGAGCCGGCCCCGCCGAGTTCCCAGGTCGGCAGCCGCGTGAATCTCACGGCGTGAAGGTTCCATTCCAGGTTGATCCCCACCCCTGCGTGGGGAATGATCCTTTCATGGATCACGCCACCGCCTTGCGCCTGCATGAGGCCATGCTCCTCACCCGCCTCACCGAGGAGCGCCTGGTGAAGCTGTTCCGCCAGGGGAAGACCCTCGGCAGCGTCTACCGGAGCCTGGGGCAGGAGGCCACCGCGTGCGCCACGGCTCTGGCCCTGGGGCCTGAGGATGTGATCGCGCCGCTCATTCGCAACCTGGGATCCATGCTGGTGCGGGGCGTACAGCCCGAGGAGATCTTCCTCCAGTACCTGGGCCGGGCCACCGGCCCGACCGGCGGCCGGGACCACAACAACCATTTCGGCGGCATCGGCCGGGGTATCGTCGCCACCACCTCCATGCTGGGGGCGCTGATTCCCGTCATGGCCGGCGTCGCCCTCAGCTTCAAACAGCGGAACGAGCGCCGCGTGGCCATGACCTGGATCGGCGATGGCGGCAGTTCGACCGGCGCCTTCTACGAGGGCTTGAACATCGCGGTGGTCCAGAAACTGCCCCTCATCGTGGTCGGCGAGGCCAATGGGTACGCCTTCTCCACTCCGCCCGAGCGGCAGATGGCGGGGCCACTCTCCAGCCGCGCCCAGGGTGCCTTCACCCTGACCGTGGACGGCAACGATGCGGCAGCAGTCTATGCCGCTGCCGCCGAGGCCCGCCAGCATTGCCTCGCGGGCCTCGGTCCGGTGTTCCTCGTCTGCGAGACCTTCCGGCTCTCCGGCCATGCCGAGCACGATGACCAGCACTATGTGGATCCGGCCCTCCTGGAAGCCTGGCGCCAGAAGGATCCCATCCCCCGCTTCGAGGCCTGGATGGGCCAGCGCCACTGGCCCCTGGAGACCGGGCTCGCGGAACGCCTGGCGGCGGCACTGGCTGCGGCGGCGGACCAGGCCCTCGCCGCACCCTGGCCCGATCCCGCCTCCCTGACTGCCGGCGTGTTCGAGTCCGGGTCTTGAGGCGGCGGATCACGATCGAACGATCCACAATGAAACTTCCGTCACGTTCCCGGGTGTCTAGACTGGCTGCATTGTGGGGGGTCCCGTGCTGGTTCTCGTGCTCAATGCAGGCTCCTCGAGCCTGAAGTTCAACCTGTTCGATATGAGCAAGGAAATCTCCTTGGCGGAAGGCATGGTGGAGCGCATCGGCCTCGCCGAAGCCAACCTTGCCTGCACCGTGGAAGGCGACCGGCACAAGGAAATCCTGCCCATTCCCACCCACCGCGAGGCCCTGGAGGCCATCCTCGACCGCCTGAAGGCCACCGTTCTCCAGGGCACTCCGATCCATGCCGTCGGCCACCGCGTGGTGCACGGCGGCCCCAAGTACGGCGACTCCGTGCTGGTGACCGAGGAGGTCGTGAAGGATATCGAGACCTTCGCGATGTACGCCCCCCTGCACAATCCGGCCAATGCCCTGGGCATTCGCACGGCCATGGCGGCCTTCCCGGACGTGCCCCACATCGCCGTATTCGACACGGCCTTCCACCACGACATTCCCGATCATGCGCGGATGTACGGCATTCCCTACGAACTCAGCCAGAAATACGGCATCCGGCGCTACGGCTTCCACGGCACCAGCCATGCCTTCGTGGCAGCCCGCACGGCGATCCTGCTCTGCAGGCCTCTGCGCGCCTTGAAGATCGTCACCTGCCACATCGGCAACGGAACCAGCATCTGTGCCGTGAACTACGGCAAGAGCCTGGACACGAGCATGGGCATGACACCGCTGCAGGGCGTCATCATGGGCACCCGTTGCGGCACCATTGATCCGAGCGTGGTGGAAATGCTCATGGAATACGAGCACCTGGACTACAACGGCATCACCGATCTGCTGAACAAGAAATCCGGGCTGCTGGGCATCTCCGGCGTATCCTCCGATTTCCGCGAGATCGAGCGCGCCGCCGAACAGGGCAACGACCGGGCCCGGCTGGCCCGTGACCTCCTGACCTACAACGTGCGCCAGTACATTGGCGCCTATGCCACCGTGCTCGACGGGCTGGATGCCATCACCTTCACGGCCGGCATCGGCACCCACAGCACCTTCGTGCGCGCCAAGGTGTGCAGCAAGCTGAGCTTCCTGGGCGTCAAGATTGACCCCGAAGCCAACGAGCATGGCACCGGCGAGCGGATCATCAGCACCGCCGACTCCCGCGTGGCCGTGACCGTGGTGCCCACCAACGAGGAGCTGATGATCGCCCGGGAAACCGTGCGCTGAGGCGACCCACCAGCCGCTGTCAGCGGCTGTAGCACATTCTCGGCGCGCGGGGCCCCGCTCCACACGCGGCATTCAGCCGCGTATTCCGCGACCCGCCAGCCGCTGTCAGCGGCTGTAGCGCCTCAACATCCTCATGTTCCGGCGGTAGGCTTGGCCGCGGGTGAAGTTGATGGCCACCTGGCGGGGAAAGCGGGTGATGGAACTGGCCAGGGTGATGAAGGTGCGCACCGTCTGGGCCGCGTTGCGGCCCTGGCGGCTGGCATTGTCGTAGTAGACCATCAGGGCCTGCCGCATGGTGGTCCGGGGCAGGTTGAACAGGCCGTAGCTCTCGATCACGTCATGATTGATGCGGCGGGTGCCGTCCTGCTCGGTGACGATCAGGTCCTCTGGGCGGATTTCCTGGGTCATGGGCGGCTCCTCGGCTCACCAGTGTATCGGCCGGAACCGGGAACGGCTCAAGCTCCGGCCGGTCTGACCCTCAGTCCTCCAGTTTGGGGAACACCAAGCCCGCCAGGGCCGCGCCCAGCAACGGGGCCACCCAGAAGAGCCAGAGCTGCGACAGGGCCCACCCTCCCACGAACAGGGCCGGCCCCGTGCTGCGGGCCGGGTTCACGGAGGTGTTCGTGACCGGGATGCTGATCAGGTGGATGAGCGTGAGGCAGAGGCCGATGGCAATCGG
>JAKAMQ010000205.1 GCA_021812805.1 Acidobacteriota bacterium | reverse complement strand
TCTGGGTGGTGAGGGTGTGGGTGCCGGGCTTGAAGACGTCGGCCAGCTGGCCCTCGTTGACGAAGACCGCCTCCTGGCTCTCCCGGACGACCAGCTTCGCCCCGTTCTTGATCTCCTGGTCCCGCACGGGGAAGCGCCAGGCCAGCGTGTCGTTCGAGTCGTCCAGCCACTCGATGATTTCAATGAATTGGGCCTTGCCCCAGTCCATCAGACCCATGTGGGTGTCTCCTCGCGGCATCGGCCGCATCCATGATTCTAGGAGCCGGTGTCAAGCCGTCCCGGCCGGAACCGGTGAACAGGCGGGGCGGGCCGGGGAAGGTCCGGAGCGGCGATGCTCAGCGCCGGCGGGACGTGCGCCGGCCCAGGGCCGGGTTGGCGATATGGGTCTTGGTGAAGACCATGTGCGTGTCGTCGTCCACGATGCAGCGCCAGCCGCGATCCTCCCGGGGCATATGCACATCCACCTCCCAGCCGCCGGAGGCGCCGTTGAGGGGAATCCGCCGCGCGCTGACCGCCTGGCCGCCGGTCTCGCGCTCGGCGATCTCCTTGGCCTCTTTCGCGGTATGGACGGTTCCCGAGGCGTGTTTTCTCGACGGGCGGGTGCCCGCCTGGAGGACGCAGACAGGAAGCAGCATCAAGGCGACGCCGCAGGCCAGGTGGCTGAATCGCATGGAGAACTCCGGGGTTTCCAGCATTCTAGCCCGGCGTCTGCGCCCGGGGCAATCCGGTCAGGCCTCCACCAGCCCCAGGGTACGCAGGGCCTCCGCCTGCTCGGTGGGGCGTTCGAGGCGTTCGCCCTCCACCCGCAGGGTCCGCAGGGAGAGCGCCCCATCGGCAAAGCCGAGCAGCACGCCTTCCGGGGTGGTCCGGAAGCGGCCCGGCGGGCAGGGGGTGGCGCTGGGCAGGGCCCAGGCCACGTTCACGCGGCCCCGGTCCGTCTCCAGGAAGGCGTTGGGCCAGGGATCGGCCACGGCGCGGATCTGGTTGAAGGCCTCCTGGGTGGTCATGGCGAAGTCCAGGCGGGAATCCGCAGGCTTGCGGCCACCGAAGTAGGTGGAGGGCCCCAGGGTGCTCTGGTGGATGGGGGTCAGGCTGCCCGCCACCAGGCCCGGCAGGGCGTCCCGGACCAGGTCGTGCCCGGCGATCGCGGCCTTGCGGGTGAGGCTGAGCGCGGTCTCATCCCAGGCGATGGGCAGGTGGGCCTGGGCCAGGATGTGCCCGTCATCGGGCTTGGGCGTCATGGCGTGAAGGGTGACGCCGGTTTCGGTCTCGCCCTTCACCAGCACCCAGTTGATGGGCGCGCGGCCCCGGTACTTCGGCAGCAGGCTGCCGTGCAGGTTGTAGGCGCCGAGACGGGGCAACGCGAGGAACCGGGCCTGGATCATCTCCCGGAAATAGAAGCTGAACAGGAAATCCGGGGCCAGGCTCCGGATCGCCTCGTACACCGCGTCGTCATTGAAGGAGGGTACCCGGTGCACGGGGATGCCATGGGCCTCGGCGATCGCGGCCGGCGGGGTGAACCAGCGTTCATCGGGCCCCTGGGCGTAGGTGTACAGGGCCTGGATCCGCGCGCCGGCTTCCAGCAGGCCCTCCAGGGCGGCAGTGCCCACGCTCGAATAGGCGCACACGACGGCGGTGGGGGTGGCCATGCTGCCTCCAGTCCCTTTCAAGCATCTCATAACCGATGGAACGTCCATGACGTAGACCTATGTTGAGAAGGGAGCCTCCCATGCGCCGGATCCTGCTGGCCCTTTTCCTTGGCACACTAAGCCTTGCGGCGGCGGAAGATCCCTTTGCAGCCCCCCCCGGCCTCCAGGCCTTCGCCCGTCAAGCCACCATGAACCAGGTTGGCACGCCGGCCAAGACCAGCAGCCTGCTCAAGGCCATCTTCGCCCCCGAGGCGCAAGGCGGGCTCGGCATGGTGTATGACGATGCCTACACCCGCACCGTGGCGGAAGCCTGGCGCGACCGCAAGGCGAACTGCCTGAGCCTTACGGCTTTCTACATCGCCGCCTGCCGGTCCATCGGGCTGGAGGCGCGCTTCGGCGAGTCCCTCCGCGTCAGCCTCTGGCGACGGGTGGGGGGCCTCATCCGCAATGAACGCCATGTCGTGGCCATCATCCCCTCCGGCAGCCTCGGGCAGCAGATGGTCGCCGATTTCCTGCCCGAACTCCGCCGGGGATCCCAGATGATCGCCCCCATGGACCCGAAGCGGGCCCTGGCGCTCTTCTACAGCAACCGGGCCGTGGAACTGCTCGGAGGGCTGCATACCCAGGAAGCCCTGGCCGAGGCCCAGAAATCCATTGATGTGGATCCTTCCTCCAGTGTCGGTCTGAACATCCTGGGTGTGGTCCAACGGGAGCAGGGGCAGGCGGTGGCGGCGGAGGCCTCGTTCCGGCAGGCCCTGAAGGTGGATCCCAAGGATGGCGCGGCCTGCGGGAACCTCGAAGCCCTGCTGCGCTCCGAAGGCCGCATGGCCGAAGCGGAGGTCTACCGTGAGCGGGGCCTCGAAGTCCGCAAGGATGACCCGTACTTCAATGCCTTCCTGGCCCGGGAGGCGCTGGAGAACCTGGACTACAAGGAGGCGGGCAGCCGCATCAAGCGCGCCATCCGGCTGCTCCCGCAGGAGCCGGAATTCCACCTCCTCCAGGCCCGGGTGTTCCTCGCGGAGGGCGACACCAAGGCGGCCATCCGGTCCCTGGAGCGCGCCCAGCGCTGGGCCTCCCCCGAGGAACAGGCCCGCTTCGCCAGCAAGATCGCCCTCCTGCAGGGCCGCAAGCCGTGAGGCTTGTTGATGCCAGACGCGGGATCCCGGCTCGGCCGGGAGACCGCGTGGGGGTGCACGAGGGGGGACATCGCGAGCCGACGGCGAGCAGGCGGTCCCCCCTCGTTGATATCAGTTGGCTTCCAGTTCCGCGAGACGGAGCTGAGCGTCGGCGCTCTGGGGATGGTGGAGCAGGCATTCCCGCAGGTAGCGGCGGGAGCCCTCCGCATCCTGCAATTCCCGCCGGGCCTCCGCCAGGTGGATCAGGGCCTCCTCCGACTGCCCATCCACCTGGAGCGCCTCGCGCCAGTGCTGCTCGGCCCGCTCCCATTCGCCCAGCTCGGCGCAGCCGTGCCCGGCGTCCAGCAGGCAGCGGAGATCGTCTGGATCCATGCGGGCCGCGCGCTCCAGGGCCAGCCGGGCGGGCAGGGCGTCCCCCAGGTTGGCCAGGGCCAGCCCCCGGAGATGCCAGAATTCCGGTCGTGAGCGGGCCTTTTCATCCAGGCCGTCCAGGAAGGGCAGCAGGGCTTCCCAGGTTTCCATCCCCGCCAGACACTCCGCCTGCAGAAGCAGCAGGTCCAGGTCCGCCGGCTGCGCCTCCAGAAGGGCCGCCACCTCCTGGTAGGCCACCTCGCAGTCACCCCGGGCCACCTGGACCTGGAGGGCCAGGGGCGGATGATGGCTGTTTCGCCAGGCGTCCGGCACCTGCTGAAGCATCGCCCAGGCTGTGTCGGGATCATCCTCCCACCAGAAGGCGAACTCGGCCCGGCGCAGGCGCCACTCCTGCCGGAGGAGTTCCCCTTCGGAGCCCTCAGGGATCAGGCCCCAGGCCCGTTCCAGGCTCCGGAGCGCGGTTGCGTCCTCTCGCCGCTCCAGGGCGCCCTGGTAGCGTTCCATCCACAGCCGGAAGGCGCCAGGCAGCCGGGCCAGCCCGGCTTCCACCGCGTGCCACGCCCCCTCCCGGTCACCCAGATTCCGCCGGGCTGTGATCTCCACCAGCCAGTGCAGCGGTTGGTCCCGCTGTTCCGGCGTCAACGGGGCCACCAGGGCGAGGGCTTCCTGCCAGCGACCCTGCTGCAGGTGATGGAAGGCCGGGGTCGCGCGGTCCCAGGGCAGGCGGGGATCGCCAAAGCGGTGCTGGAGCGTGCGCAGGGCGGCTTCCGCCAGCGGTTCATGCCCGTGCTGGAGGCTGGCGAGCAGCAGATCCTCCAGCAGCATGGGGTCATCGCTGGCCAGGGGCAGGGCTTCGGTAAACCGTTGCCAGGCCGCGGAAAGGGCCGCCTCGGGGGCCTGCCGGAGCCGCAGGATGCCCTGCAGGTGCCGAAGGCGGGCCATATGGGGAACCCGGCGGAGGAGCCAATCCCCCCAGGCGAGCCGGCGCTCCGAGGGCTGCCCGGGAACCGACCGGAAACACCAGGCCACTGCGGGTCGCCACAGGAGCGGGACGCGGGCGAGCTGAGCCTCGAGAAAGGCCATCCAGGCCCGTTCCTTCTGGCCCTGGGCCCAGAGGCACTGTCCCCGCAGCAGCTCGATGCGGCAGCCCAACTCCCCCGGGACGCGGATCCGGGCGGGCAGCTCGGCCAGGACAGCCTCCGGGGGCAGCCCCTCCGCCCAGGCCGCTTCGGCCCGCTGGAGACGGGGGCGGGCCCAGGCCTGCGTGAGGGCCTGCCGGAGCCAGGTGCCCGCAGCCAGGCCCAGGACAAGGGTGGCCAGGATCTCGCCGCGGGTGGCCGGGGCGGGATCCACCAGCATCGCGCCAGCCACGAGGACGGCCAGCCCCAGCACAGCGGCCATCCGCAGGAACGTCACCAGGCGATTCCACATGGAATCAGTATGCCGCCAGGCGCGCCAAAGCCAGGGCACCGGCGGAACCAGGGCCCTGGCTTTGGCGCGGAACGGCTAGATTTTCTGGACGTTGGCGGCCTGGGGGCCTTTCGGTCCCTGCACGATGTCGAAGGAGACGCGCTGTTTCTCCTCGAGGCTTCGGAAGCCCTTGGCCTGGACGGCCGAATAGT
>JAKAMQ010000204.1 GCA_021812805.1 Acidobacteriota bacterium | reverse complement strand
CCTGCCGCCCCTCCCAGGTCAAAGCAAGGATGCCTGGCAGAGCGTCGGGGAGGCCCTCCAGTCCGCCGCGGCGGGCCATGCGCATCCGGACCTCGCGCTCCTGGCCCAGGCCAGCACCGCCTATGCCTCGGGCGACGCCCAGGGCTTCAACGCCGCCACCCGGCAGCTCGAAGCGCATGTCCTGGCCCAGCATCCATCCTTTGTCCGCGAGGCGGACCACGAGGCCCTCTTCAACCGCACCCAGCCCTTCTACCTGGGCATGGTGATCTATGTCGCGGCGCTGCTGGCCCTCTTCATCTCCTGGATGTGGAAGTCTGAAGTCCTCCAGCCCACAGCCTTCGCCCTGCTGGTGGTGGGCGCCCTCGTCCACACCTTCGGCCTCGCCTTCCGCATCATCCTCCAGGGCCGCCCGCCGGTGACCAACCTCTACTCCTCCGCGGTCTTTGTGGGCTGGGGCGCGGTGATCCTCGGCATCATCCTCGAACGGCTCTACAAGAAGGGCTTCGGCACCGCCGTGGCCGCCGCCGCCGGCTTCGCCTCCCTCATCGTGGCCCAGCACCTGGCCACCGATGGCGACACCATGGAGATGATGCGCGCCGTGCTGGATTCCAACTTCTGGCTGGCCACCCATGTCGTCACCATCACCATCGGCTACAGCGGCACCTTCCTCGCTGGCGCCCTTGCCATCGGCTACACCTTCTGGCGCTGGATCCGCGGCCTGTCCGGCGCGGGCGAGGATCGCGAAACGGCGCGGGCCCTGGTGGACATGACCTATGGCGTGATCTGCTTCGCGCTCTTCTTCAGCTTCGTGGGCACCGTGCTGGGCGGCATCTGGGCCGACCAGTCCTGGGGCCGCTTCTGGGGCTGGGATCCCAAGGAGAACGGCGCCCTGCTGATCGTGCTGTGGAACGCCATCATCCTGCACGCTCGCTGGGCCGGCTACATCCGGGAACGGGGCATCATGGCCATGGCCATCTTCGGCAATATCATCACGAGCCTCTCCTGGTTCGGCGTGAACATGCTCGGCGTGGGCCTGCATTCCTACGGCTTCACGGACAGCGGGTTCACGGCCCTGGCGGTCTTCATCGCCACCCAGGTGGTGGTGATGGGCCTCTGCCTCATGCCCGTGCCGAATCTGACCACCAAACCGCGCCCCGGGGCCTGATCCCGGCGTGCCTTGCACAGGAAGGCCCCCATCATCGGGGGCCTTCCTGCGTACGGTTCAGCCGGTGGCCCAGTCCCGCACCAGGGCTTCGAAGCGCTCGCCCCGTTCCTCGAAATTGTTGAACTGGTCGAAGCTGGCGCAGGCGGGACTGAGCAGCACCTGGTCGCCCGGCTGGGCGATGGACAGCGCCTGTCGCACCGCATCGTCGAAGGCGGGCACGGTTTCGTGGGGCAGATCCGCCAAGTCCCTCTGCAGCTTGGGAATGGCCTCCCCGAGAAAGACCAGTCGCCGCAGTTTGCCGTCCAGGGCCTCCCGCAGGGGAGCATAGCTGGCGCCCTTGTCGGTGCCGCCGAGCAGCAGCACCAGGGGCCCCGGCAGGGCCCGGATGGCCGTGAGCGTGGCATCCACGTTGGTGCCCTTGGAATCGTTGTAGGCCTGCACGCCGCCTCTCTCGCCGCAGAACGCGATGCGATGGGCCAGGCCGGCATAGGTGCGCAGGCCCTCGCGGATCGCCTTGAGGGGCGCGCCGCCGTGGCGGGCCAGCAGAGCCGCCGCCAGGGCGTTCTCCACGTTGTGATCGCCAGGAATCCGAAGCTCACGGCGGGACAGGAGCGCTTCCCCGCCGAGACGGAGCATGCCGCCGGAATCGCACCAGGCCTCGCAGGGGGCCCAGCCGAAGCGGGCTGTGGCCGCAGTACCGGGAGCGTCCTCCCACCATTCAGGATGGGCGAGGGGCACCACCCGAAGGTCGCCCGCCTCCTGCCGTTCGAAGATCCGCCGCTTGGCGCGGCGGTAGCCTTCCAGGTCACCATGGCGCGCCAGGTGGTCGGGCGTCAGGTTCAGGAAAGCCGCGGCGTCCGTATGGAAGGCCACCACGGATTCCAGCTGGTAGCTGCTGAGTTCCACGACAAACCGGGTGCCGGGCCCCGCGCCCTCCACCGCCTCCAGGAAGGGCAGGCCCAGGTTGCCGCAGGCCACCGCGGGCAAACCGGCCGCGCGCAGCAGGTGCGCCACCAGGTCGGTGGTGGTGCTCTTGCCATTGGTGCCTGTGACAGCCAGGATGCAGCCCCTCTCCGCCCGCGCCCGCAGGACGCGGTGGGCCAGTTCCACCTCGGCAATCACGGGTATGCCGCGGCGCGAAGCCTCCGCCACGAAAGGCACCCCGCGGGAAATGCCTGGACTGATGATCACCTCGCCACAGTCATCCAGGAGGACCAGGGGATGCCCGCCCCAGACACCGGGCACGCCGGCCCGCGCCATCTGGTCCGCCAGCTCGGGGCCAGGGTCCGGGCGGATGTCCGTGAGCACCACATCGTGCCCGTGCGCCGCCAGATAGCGGGCCGCGGTCAGCCCGGATCGCCCTGCGCCCATCACGACTGTCCTCATGCCGCCTCCCCCAACACAGCCTACCGCCGGCGGGGCTTCACTCGAAGCCGCATCCAGCCGAAGCAGTACACTGAACTGGCCCCGCGCGGGAGTCCCCAATGCCGAAGGGCATCCTCCAGAAACTGCTGAACGGCGAACGCCGGATTGCCGCCCATGTTCAGCCCATGTACCGGCTCCGGGACAACCGGCGGATGGCGCAGGAATACCTGATCCGACACCTCGACTCGGCGGGCCTAGCCCACCCGGTGGGCGCCATCCTCCAGGCGCCGGAGCTGGACCCGGCGGACCGGCTGGCCCTCGACCTCCGGTTCCTGGAGGAAACCTTCCGCACCCTGGCCACGGCTGAGATTTCGGACCTGCTCCATTTCGTGAACCTCGAACCGCTCAGCCTCGAAGCCCCCGGCTTCTGGGAGGCCCTGCCCCGCTGGCTGGAGGCCCTGCCCTTCCCACCGGACCAGGTGGTGCTGGAATTCACGGAGGGCCAGCGCATCCACGATGTGGACGCCCTCCGGGGCTATTCCGCGCGCCTCCGGGATGCGGGGCTGCGCATCGCCGTGGATGACCTGGGCGCGGGTGTGGCCAGCCTCAGCCACATGGCCCGGCTCGCGCCCGATTTCATCAAGGCGGACCGCAGCCTGGTGGAGCAGGTGCACCGCCGCCCCTACCAGGCCGCCCTGCTGAACGCCCTCGCCCACTTCGCAAACCGGATGCGCATCGGCTTCATCGCCGAGGGCATCGAGACCCTGGAGGAACTCGAAGCCGTCATGGACGCCGATGTGCCCTGGGGCCAAGGCTATGTCCTCGGCCAGCCCTGGCCCACAGAACCCCGGCCCCTGGCCAGCCCGGCTCAGCCCTGAAGGGTACGAAGGCAGATCAGGACTCCAGCCCTGGCATCGCTCCCCCCAGGATGGGGCTCATCCATCAGCTCCTCGCAGGGGCTCCGCGTGTGGCGGCTAGTGTTTACACTTAGGCCATGTCTGCCCGACTCTTCCTCCTCCTTTTGCTCGTCGCAGACACGACCTCCTGGGCCCAGGTCCCAAGCAGCCTTCACACAGGCGTCGATTCCTGGAGCCGCACCTCAAGCAGCCTCAAGTCGGTGGCTGAGACCTACAAGAAGTGGGGCATTACCTTCGGCGTAGACGGAAGCAAAAAAATAGAACCAAGTGATTATGTACCCGAAGAGTTGGAAATCTCGGGAGGGGTGGAGTCACCGGACCATGTCCACCTTTCCTTGAGTGCCGCCGAAGGTGAAGAGGGCACCGAGCGTCTCGAAGTTGAAGGCACCTTCAATCTAGGCCCTGAGGAACAGGCACTGGCCGGTAAGGGGGAGATTGATGTCGCCGGCCGGGGCATCTCTGGAGAATTCACGTTCGATAAGACCAACGGCCTCACGCTCGAAGCAGGCCTCAAAGAAAGCCTCTACTCGGTTGGCATTCAACTCGGGAAAGCCGATGAAGGGCCCCTTTCCCTGGGCATCCACTTCGGTCCGTTCAGTGTTTCCCTCGATCCGGTCAAGTATGCCGAGCGTCTGCGTGAGGTGGGCCCGGAATTAGCCTCAAAGATCAAAGACAAGATCGGTGGTGTCAGCCTTCGGGTGGATGCCGATGCCCTTGCCGCCGCGCTTGAAAATGCTCCGAGACCACCCGCCCGGTTCCTGGAGAAGCGTTATCTCGTTCCCATGGATGATCTCAAACGCCAACTTTCTCATTCAAGGCTGAATCGTATCCAAGGGTGTCTGCTGGACAAGGCCCATCACCGGATTTACCTGGTTGGTGTCCATGATCCATTACTTCCTCCGCTCGATTCTTCCTATGTGGTCGCACTGGCGAACGCGATTTACATTCATCATGAACACCCGTTCGTGAGCATTAATCCCACTTCCCCCGATTTCTCCCAGCCCCATCGGGCAGAAATAGGCGGCATCCCAGCTTCTCTGGCAAATTCGCCCATGACCCAGGCGATGCTCCGCGCGGACTACTCGATGAAACGGTTATCCATCGGTACGAGAACTCTGCCGGGGATCAAGAGCCTGGTGGATGTCCTGAAAACGGTGCCACATCCGGATCTCGGGATGTCTCACCGATTCTGGATCAATCCCGCCCCGATGAACCCCGGCGATTTATTGATCTCGAAGAATCCTACGAAAACCCTTCCTGATTATCGGCTCACCTCAGCCAAAACCAGGAGCTTTTGAGGCATGGGTGGGGTGAGGGCGGCGGCGCGTAGGAGGCGATGCAGGATGTCCTCCAGGCCGAACCGGCGGTTGAAGCGCCATT
>JAKAMQ010000029.1 GCA_021812805.1 Acidobacteriota bacterium | reverse complement strand
AGATCGAGCATCGAGCCCGAGATCGGCCATCAGAAGTTCGACGGCAAGCTGGGGCGGAACTGGCTGAAGGGCATGCTCGGAGACGCCCAGAACGCCATCCTCTGCGCCTCCGGGCACAACCTGAGGAAGATCCTCGCCCACCTCAGGCGTCTTTTTGTCCTTGTCTGGGCCTGGCTCATGGCCGCCCACAGGCTGCTATCGTGCCCCTTTGCGTCAGAGGGAGCCGCCGCATGAACCATGCGGACCTTTTTCAAGACCGACCAAAGTAGGGCTTATCATAAACTCAGCTTTGTTGCCTGGATGGTCTTCTACCTACCGGACATCAGCCTAAAGTCCTAGCTCTGCAAAGATACATCTATCAATGATACCATGATGTAGTAAGTTTCAACTAAGGGATCGCTTCTCAATGACCTTCTCAAATTTGCAGATCAAGTCATGGCAATCAAAATTCCTTAATGCAGCATTCTCTATCCAGGATATACTTGATTATGATTCGAATCAATTTTGATCATCAAATTTATTCCTTACAGCGTTTTGGTGGCGCTACCCGCTATTTTATGAATCTCGCGCGTTGCCTCCTCGCGGAGCCATGTACACAGGTCCAGTTGCAGCTTGGATTTTATGACAGTCATCTATTTCCCACATCCATTCGTCCATTTATTAGTGGTATTCCCGACAATAAATTAGCCCCTGAACACGGGGTACTACGGTTCTTCATCAATGAACTGGCCGCACGCTGGTATCATCTCGAATCGGCGAGCCAGCAGCAGTCCTTGGTCCACCACTGCACCTACATCTATCCTGTGCATCGGAGGAGAACCACACCTTTGGTTGTGACCCACCACGACTGCACCGTGGAAAAGTTCAAGGACCAATTCTCAAGATCTGAACTCACGATCAAGGTAAAAGATAAAATCTACCGGCAAGCGGATCGGATTATTACCATTTCTGAGCACAGTAAAACTGACCTATTGAATTACTATGATGTGCCAGAACATAAAATTCACGTCATCCACCATGGCATCGAGTCGCCTCTGCCAAGGGATTCGTGTTTGAGCCCATTTCCGGCTGAACCTGCTCCGTACCTCCTCTATGTGGGGGCTAGAACGCCATACAAGAACTTCGACGGGCTGCTGAAGGCATTTTCCCTAAGTAAAGTCAAGTCTGACTTCATTCTGGTCGCCGCTGGTGGGGGAAAGTTCACCGACCCGGAGCTCGCCTTAATGCAGGCACTGGGTATCCGGGAGAAGGTTCTCGGGCTCCCTTCAGTCTCCCAGGCCGAGTTGGGCTGGCTGTACTACCATGCGCATGGGATGGTCTATCCATCCACGTACGAAGGCTTCGGCTTCCCCCCTCTAGAGGCCATGTCGATGGGGTGCCCAACCCTGGCCTCCGACGCGTCCTGTCTTCCTGAAGTTCTGGGCGATGGGTGCCTTTTTTTCGTGAGTACCTCCGATGATGATCTGGCGGGTCAGCTGGAGGTGCTTTGCTACGATCAATCCATGCGCGAGACTGTGATCATGAGGGGAGCGGCGGTTGTTCCGCGTTACACATGGGCGGAGACAGCTAATAAGACTCGAAGGGTATACGAATTGGCACTTGGCTGACCCTGAGCAAGGAGATTGGACGGTTCCACAAAGCCCTGGGGTCCCCAGAATTGGAAAGATGAAGCCTGAAAGCTGATCAGATCCAGGGCGGCGGTTAAGGGTGGGAGATTTCTTACAAGGTGGAAGAATGAGCAATGGAATTGTATGTGTGACAGGGGGGCTGGGGTTCATTGGCAGCCACCTGATCAGGGATTTGCGCAGTCGAGGGTATTCAGTTCGGGTCATGGACAACCTGAGTCCGCAGATCCACGGCCATCTGCCTGCCGTCGACGGTTCCCTGGCATTGGATTCAGGGGTCCAGGTCACGCGGGCCGACCTGACGGTGACGTCGGGTCTAGGGGACTTTCTGCAGGGGGCGGACTGCCTCGTCCACTTGGCCTCGGAGACGGGTACTGCCCAGTCCATGTACGAGATCGCTCACTACAATGCAGTGAACTCGCAAGGGACGGCCCGGCTGATGGATTGGCTGGTGAATGCCAGGCATTCCATCAAGAAAGTCATCCTCGCTTCCTCCCGGTCAATCTACGGCGAGGGGGCCTACCGATGCTGGACCTGTGGCGTTGTCACACCCCTTCCCCGCACGACGGGAGCCCTGGCGGCTGGCAGATGGGAGCCTGAGTGCCCAGGCTGCCTGGGCCCCCTCCAGCTGATCGCTACCCCGGAGCAATCTAGTCCCGCACCGGCTTCCATCTACGCCGCCACCAAACTGGCCCAAGAGGATCTTTTCCGCATCGCCTGCGGGTCCAGCGGCATACCGTTTGGCATCCTCCGCTTCCAGAACGTGTACGGCGAAGGGCAATCCTTGAGAAATCCCTACACGGGGATTCTTTCCATCTTCTCCACTCGCATTCGGAGAGGTCTCGTCCTCCCGATCTTTGAGGATGGCTTGGAGAGCCGGGATTTCGTGTTCGTCGGGGATGTCGTCAAGGCCGTCAGGCTTTGCCTGGAGGCGCAAACCGTCGTGGGCCAGACCTTCAACGTCGGATCTGGCATACCCACTTCGGTTCTGGATGTGGCCACGATGCTCATCCAGGTGTTCAAGGGGCGCTCGGTCACAGAGGTCACAGGGCAGTATCGGCTGGGAGATATCCGCCACTGCTATGCTGACATCGCAGCGCTTCGTTCGGCCACCGGATTCGAGCCGGAGGTGGGACTGGAAGCGGGGTTAGCTAGGTTCGCAACATGGGTGGCCAGCCAGCCCCTCCCGGAGGATGGCCTGGACCAGGCCAACCAAGTGCTCATGGAGAAGGGGTTGATGAAATGACCCTCATTGCGCTCCTCAAGGCCGATGCGGAACGCCAGTTCCACTATGCTGGTCGGAAAGTGGACAAGGTGACCCTAGGAGCGCTCCTGAAGGTCTGCCTTTCCCCGAGGTTTCTTCCGGTTTTCCTGTTCCGCTCGGGATCCTGGTGCGCGTCCCACCATCTTCGGCCACTCGGGAAGTTCCTGTCTCTCGTCAATTTCTTGGTATTCGGTTTGGAGATTGGCTTGGACTGCCCGATTGGGCCTGGACTCTATTTTCCTCATACCTCAGGCACAGTGATCGGTGCCCGTCGGATCGGAGCCAATGCGGTAATTTACCATAACGTCACCCTGGGGGCGAAGATTCCCGACCTCTCTTACGATCCCGAGTTACGTCCGGAGATTGGCGATGGGGCCTTCCTCGGCGCAGGGTGCAAAATACTCGGGGGGATCACCTTGGGGAATGACGTCACTGTGGGCGCGAACTCGGTGGTCCTGAAGTCGGTTCCTTCTGGCTGTCTGGTGGGCGGAATCCCCGCTAAGGTGATCAGGCAGATGGAAGTGTAGGGAGAAAGACAGCATGTCTTCCCGGATAAGCATTGAAGGGCGTCGAATTCTCGTTGTTTCCCCCCGCTTCTTTGGTTATGAGAAGCGCATTGCGGATGGGTTAAAGGCCCGAGGAGCGATGGCCACCCTTGTGGACGATCGACCCGACAACGATACCTTATCAAAGCTACTGATTAGGCTGAGCGCGACACTCATCCAGCCAAAGCTGGATGCCTACCACCGCGCAGAGATTGAACGCCTCAAAGGGAAAACCTTCGATGATTTGTTATTCATCGTTCCTGAATCATGCAGCGTGGCAACCATCCGACGATACCAGATGGCCTTTCGAAGTGCTCGAACCCTTCTCTACATGTGGGATTCTTTCGAGAACAAGACCCGTCGGAATATTCCAGACTTCCTGACTCTTTTCGATAGAACCTTTTCTTTCGACCGCCAGGATTGCCGCAAATATGGCATGACTTTTCGGCCGCTC
Organism: Acidobacteriota bacterium; assembly: GCA_021812805.1. Taxonomy (GTDB): domain Bacteria; phylum Acidobacteriota; class Holophagae; order Holophagales; family Holophagaceae; genus Geothrix. The sequence continues at coordinate 18,276 of JAKAMQ010000029.1, read as the reverse complement.
TTCTTCACAGGTGCACCGGTTGCCGGAACCGTAAAGACGGGTAAAATTTATGGATTTTCCTTCATCGGAACACTTCATAGTGATCGTTATCGTATCCTTAAAGCACTGGGTGAGCAGGCGTCTAAATCGGGAATGGATCATTATATCTATCCGTACCTACCCAGCAGCCTACACTACTGGCTCTACAAGTTGACAAAGCGTGAATTCTGGGGTGTCCCCCGTTCAAAATTGCAATTCGCCCCTCTACCCTATGCGGAGGTTCTTCGTATTCTGGATGATTCGGCGGCAGTTGTAGACATCGAACATCCAAGCCAAAGGGGTCTGACGATGCGAACCCTGGAGGTGATTGGAGCCGGGCGAAAGCTTATTACTACCAACCGAAATATCTTGGATTATCCATTCTATTCTCCAAGACGTGTACTGGTAATAGATCGGAAAAAACCTAAAATCGAGCCCCTATTTTTGAAAGCTATGGCGGAACCTATTCCTGCGCATATCCTAGATGAGTATAGCTTGAATGGCTGGATAGATGATCTTTTCGGCCCCTTGAAGTCTAACCAAGAAACCGACCTTTAACGATTTTTATTCTTATTTTCAATAAAAATGCAATTTTAATTCTTTAATAGCGCCCAATTCAGCCAAACGAGCGCACTGGCATAGCACAGAGCCCAGGCCACTAGCATAGTGCTGTGGCTCCACAAGACAGAGAAAATGGCGACATTCACCCAAAGGACACTGGTTGTCAGAAGATGGGAACCATCAAACCGTGTCAGTAGATGATGAGGGCAAGTCGCACGATCAGCGGTAAAGGGGCTCATCTGAAGCCGTTTTCGACGAATCAGCCCCATGGTTACATCCAGGGAGATCGGGGCGGTCAGGGCCAGGGCCAGCAGAGGGTGAGCCAGCCCGCCACCACGCAGGATGCTTTCGGCGATGAGGAACCCACATCCGAAGCTGCCGGCATCCCCCATGAAGTGTTTGGCTTTGGGCCAATTGAGCAGTAGGAAACCGAGGAGGGCGCCCATGGCGATGCAGGAATCCACGCCGCGCAAGGCAAGGCCGGCAAGCACGATGAGGGTGAAGCCCCCCATGTAGCCATTGATGGCATCCTCGATGTTCACGGCGTTAGGGACGGCCATGAACCAAAACGCGAGCAGGATCCCAGCTCCCGGAAGGAGCAGGGGAGAACCCACCCAGGCCTGAGGTAGCCATGGGACACCCGTGTCCCTGAATCTCAGGAGCCAAGGCCAGGCAGCCAAGGCCGAGAGGGTGAGCAGCACCAGGAATTTCTGCCGGGGATGAAAGTTGTACCGGTCATCCAAGGCGCCTACGGCGATGAACCCTAGGCCTGCCAGCCAAGTTTGCCAAGGGAGCGCGGGCCAGGGCAGCCAACCCAGGCCGGTGGCGAGTCCAAAGGTCAGGCCTCCGCCCAGCACCATTGCCAGCCCACCGGTGCGGGGGGTGGGCTGGGTGTGGACCTTGCGGGCATCAGGGACATCAATGAAGCCCCAAGCTACGGCCTTGCGGATGAGCAGTACACCGATGGACGTGGTGGCGGCCATGGCAAGAAGAGGAAGGCTGAATCGGATCATGCTGCGAATGCCTTGATGAGCAGGGAGGACGGATTGAAGGACTCATAACTCATGCGATAGGTCTCCGAAAAGAATGTCCATTGTGCCCCATCCACAGGGCTTCCGCGAGCAGGGTGTGTAATGAATGGAAGGCGCTTGGTTGGTGATGAATGCCAGATTGAATGGGAGTTCAGGTGGCGCAGGGGGGATCGTCGCTCATAACGTGTGAAGGAAGCCAACCATTTGATTCGCATACGAGAAGAGGCCCGAACCGGGCCTCTTCTCGTGCAAAGGTTGTGGATGCCTACCGATCGCGGCGAGGGGCCCGGGGCCGCCGGGGGCGATCATCGTGGCTCGGGGCCTCGCCGGCGGGCTCGTCTTCGATGCCTTCGGGCTTGGGGATGAGGACTTTGCGGCTGAGCTTGATCTTGCCGCTCTTTTCGTCAATGCCGATGCACTTGACCATGACTTCCTGGCCCTCGCTCAGCTCGTCGGCGGGATCCTTCACGCGGTGGTGGGCCATCTCGCTAACGTGCAGGAGGCCGTCCAGGCCTGGGAGGATGGTGATGAAGGCACCGAACTCGACGACCTTGGCGACGCGGCCCAGGTAGGTCTTGCCAACTTCCGCGGTCTGAATGAGGTCGCCGATCATCTTGAGGGCGATCTGCAGCTTCTCCTGGGTGGGGCCGGCGACCTGGCAGAGGCCGTCGTCGTCAATGTTCACCTCGCAGCCGCTCACCTCGATGATGTTGCGGATAGTGGCGCCGCCCTTGCCGATGACATCGCGGATCTTCTCCTTGGGGAGCTGGATGCTGTGCATCTGGGGGGCGTTGCTGGCGTAGGCGCTGCGGGGGGCGGCCAGCACCTTGCCCATGGCGTCCAGCAGGTGCAGGCGGCCGGCCTTGGCCTGATCGAGGGCCTTGGTGAGGATCTCGGTGGTGATGCCGCCGATCTTGATGTCCATCTGGAGGGCGGTGATGCCCTTCTCCGTGCCGGCGACCTTGAAGTCCATGTCGCCGTAGTGGTCCTCCTGGCCGGCGATGTCGGAGAGCACGACGAACTTCGCGCCGTCGCTCACCAGGCCCATGGCCACGCCCGCCACGGGGGACGTGAGCTTGATGCCGGCGTCCATCATGGCGAGGGTGCCGCCGCAGATGGTGGCCATGCTGCTGGAGCCGTTGCTCTCGGTGATGTCACTCACCACGCGGACGGTATAGGGGTTCTCTTCTGCTGGGGGCAGCACGGCGAAGAGCGAGCGCTCAGCCAGCATGCCGTGGCCGATCTCGCGACGGCCGGGCCCGCGGTTGGGCTTGCACTCGCCCACGGAGTAGCCGGGGAAGTTGTAGTGGAGGTAGAACTTCTTCTTGTACTCCTCTTCCAGGCCATCAATGATCTGGATGTTGCTGAGGGTGCCGAGGGTGGCGGTCACCAGGGCCTGGGTCTCGCCGCGGGTGAAGAGGCAGCTGCCGTGGGCGGCGGGCAGGACGCCCACTTCGATGTTGAGGGGGCGGATCTGGTCGAAGGTGCGGCCATCCAGGCGCACGCCCTGCTTGAGGATGGCGTTGCGGAAGAGGGTCTCCTTCAGCTCGTCGAAGCAGGCGACCACGTCCTTCTTCAGCTCGGGCTTTTCGGCCCCAGGCTGAGCGCAGAACTGGGCCACGGCCTCCTTCTTCAGGAGGTCAATGGCCTTGTAGCTTTCGATCTTCACCTTGTGGGTAAGGGCCGCGAAGAGCTTCTCGGCGAAGGCGGCGGCCACCTCCTTGTAGAGCGCCTCGTTGCGCTCGGCCTTGACGGCGGCCACCTTGGGCTTGCCAACCTTGGCCTGCAGCTCCTTCTGGAGCTTGACCAGGGTCTTGATCTGCTCATGGCCGAACTGCAGGGCCTTCACCATGTCGGCTTCCAGCACTTCCTGGGCGCCGCACTCCACCATCACCAGGGCGTCGGCGGTGCCGGCCACCAGCAGATCAATGTCGCTGTCGGCGCGCTGGTCGGTGGTGGGGTTCACCACCAGCTGGCCGTTCACGCGGCCCACGCGGACGCCGCCCACGGGATTCACGAAGGGGATCTCGCTGATGATCAGGGCTGCGGAGGCGCCCACCATGGCGAGCGTCTCCGGGGCGTGCTGGCCGTCGTAGCTGATCACCTGGGCGGTGATCATGGTGTCGCCGTTGTAGCCTTCCTCGAAGAGGGGCCGCAGGGGACGGTCAATGAGGCGGGAGGTGAGGGTCTCCTTGGTGGTGGGACGGCCCTCGCGCTTGAACCAGCCGCCGGGGATCTTGCCCGCGGCGTAGACGGCCTCGCGGTAGTCCACGGTGAGGGGGAAGAAATCAATGCCTTCCCGGGGGGTGCCGTAGCACACGGCCACGAGGACCATGGTGTCGCCCTGGCGGACGATGACGGCGCCGTGGGCCTGCTTGGCGATACGGCCCGTCTCGAGGCTGATGGGCGTGCCGCCCAGGTCCACGGAGACCGTGGTGGGGCTGAAGTGCAATGTGTTCATGAAGGCTCCTGGGCCACGCAGGCCCTTGCGGCTCCCCCCGAACCCGGGGCGCTCGGCCCGGGGCTCCTGCGATCGCTCCATGAAACCCTTCCCAGAAGTGGGAGCGGGGCTTCCTGCAGAGGTCGCCGCCGAAGGGGAGCAGGTGAAAATCGGCAATTCCCAGGATACCACCCCCCGCCCCCCGCCCGAAAGGCAATCGGCCGGTGAGGCACGGGTATGAGAAGGGTGTTCATGACTCCAGGGTGAACACCGGGTGGCTGCCGGAGGCCCGGTGGTGGTCGCGGGCGGCCTCGTCGAACCGGCCAAGCCCGGTGGGCGAAGGCGTGTAGGTGGGCACCAGGCGCTTGAGCCAGTGGAGGATATCCCGCTGGCGCGTGCCATCTGGGCCAAGAAGCTTCACTTTCAAGTCAGCCAGGCCCGCCTCGAGTAGAGCGTGATCAATAGGCTCGGAGGTGGCGCCGAACACCTTGGGATGGACGTGGGACTGCGCCAGCTCCTCGGGCATGAACAGCTCTTCGAAAAGTTTTTCGCCCGGACGAATGCCGGTGAACGTGATCTCCACGTCCTGTCCCGGCACCAGCCCCGAAAGCTTGGCCATGTCTGTGGCAAGGTCCACGATCCGCACGGGTTCTCCCATATCCAGGACATAGACCCGTCCGGTCTCCCCGAGGAGGCCGGCCTGGAGCACGAGCTGGCTGGCTTCGGGAATGGTCATGAAATAGCGGGTCATATCCGGGTGGGTCACGGTGATGGGACCGCCCTGCTGGATCTGGTCCCTGAAGATGGGGATGACGCTGCCCCGGCTTCCCAGCACGTTGCCAAAGCGGACGCTCACAAAGCGAGCCCCTTCTCCAGCTTGGGTTGCCACCCGGCACACCAGGTGTTCCGCCAGACGTTTGGTGGCACCCAGCACATTGGTCGGGTTGACCGCCTTGTCGGTGGAGATGTTGACGAAGAAGCGCGTCCCGACCGAATGGGCTGCCTGCGCCACATTCCAGGTCCCGAAAATATTGTTCTCGATGGCTTCCTCGGGGTGGACTTCCAGGTAGGGCACATGCTTATGCGCGGCAGCATGAAAAACCACCTGGGGTTTCCAGCGTTCGAAAACCTGCTGGAGTCGGGTGGAATTCCTGATGTCGCAGAGTTCCAACGAGAGGCCCTGGTTCGGGAACAGGCCGCGAATGGAGCGTTCTGCCTCCCACAGGCTGTTCTCACCGCGCCCCAGCAGCACGAGCCGGGCAGGCCGGAACGCCGCCACCTGGCGGGCGATCTCGCTGCCAATGGAGCCCCCGCCGCCGGTGACCAGTACGACCCGATCCTCCAGCTCTTCGGCAAGGGTCGTCTGGTCGAGGCGCACGGGCTCGCGGCGCAGCAGATCCTCGATGCTGATGTCCCGGAGGTCAGGCTTCCAGGTGCGGGGACCGAGGAGGTCATAGACCCCGGGAACCGTCTTGATGGCCAAGGACAGACTCCGGGCCTGGTCACTCAAGGCGCGGATGACGCGGCCTGGGGCACTGGGCATGGCCAGCACCACCTGGTTGATGCCATGTTCCTGAACCAGGTTCGGCAGCAGCTTCGGAGGCCCCATCACGGGAATGCCCTGGATGAGCAGCCCCTGCTTGTCGAAGGCATCGTCCACAAAACCGACCACCTTGCACCCAAGCTCTGGATGTCGGCGGAGTTCCTGGGCCACCAGGAGTCCGGCCCGGCCTGCGCCAATGATCAGGGTGCGCCGCCGAGCAGGCCCCTCCGACGCGGCGGCACCATCCACGAACTGGTCGTACCGCGCCCGAGCCGTCCCGCGAAGGGTTGCCCAGCCCAGGGCGGTCAACAGGCTGGCGGTCACCACCACATCATGTTGAAACACGAGCGCCAAGCGAGGAGACCCGTAGGACAGCGCAATCGCCCCCAGGCAAAGGGAGAGCGAGGCCGTGGCGAGACGCAGGGCATCCTTGAAGCCAATGAACCGGTAGTGCTGGCGGGTGAGACTGAACAGCAGGTCTATGACAAGCGCCAGAGCCATCCAACCCCATATATGCCAAGTTTTGCCTTGATGGTCTGCAAGGAACTGTTCACTGATCGCCCAAGCCATGCCCGCAAGCAGAAGATCCAGTCCGAGCTTCACGGATTGTCGAAAGAAGGGGCGAGAGAGCATGCGACGAAGGGTTGACATGAAAGTTCCTGTTCTTCAATTCGATCTGCCGGAGTAATCCAGCCACTGGTACATCCCGAGTTAAAAACCGGATCCGTCCAGGGTGGTCTGTAAGGACGGAGCGCACCCCAAGATTGAGCCTTTCAGCATAGGACACCTCCCGCAAGTGAGTGGATGCTCCCGTGGTTCTCACTCCACTCCCGGAATTGAATTTGCATATAAGTAACATATTGTCAATTAATTGAAATATCGAGGACAATACATCTGTGGCCTGATGAAGCGGGGGTAGCGAAGGATTTGCCTTCCTGGTTGGGGTGGAGCGGGCTGCCGAGTAACAGCTTGCTGGGGCTCGGGTGGCGCGGGAGGTGCCTCGCCTGGAACCTTCGCGGGAACGGTCGGGAGCGCACCGGACGCTGTGATCTGAGATACTCCTTCCGGGTCTGCACGGCGGGCTTCAGGTCTGTGTGCAAGGTTCCTTAACGTGAAGGGGATCCTATGAAGGTTGATGTTCGCTTGGCCGCCTTGGCCCTGATCCTGGCCTCTGCCCTGGGGGCCCAGATCCCCTCGGGGCTGGATGCCCAAGCGATGAAACAGGCGCTGGCGAACCAGGCCGGCAGTGCGGCCACCCCTGATGCGACGCCCTCCGGTGCTCCGAGGATCGCCCAACCGCCTTCACCATCACCCACCCGGAATGCAGCGACCCTGGCCGCGGATGAGCGGCTGGCTCAGGACATCCGGGCGAAGAAGGCCCGGGAGAAGGGGCCAGCCCGGTTCGCCTCCGACCTGTTCACCGTGCGCCAGAGGGGTTCCTTCGCCACGGACGGGGGCATCTCGGACGACTACGTGCTGGGGACCGGCGACCAGCTGGCGGTGAATGTCTTCGGCAGCGCCACCTTCGACCTTCCGGCCCAGGTGGATGGCCGCGGGCAGATCATCATCCCCAAGGTCGGCACCGTGCGGGTGGGTGGCCTCACCCTGGGACAGGCGCGGCAGGCCGTGCAGGCACGGGTCGGCCAGGACTTCTCCCGGTCCACGGTGAACCTCCAGGTGACCCGGATGCGGGAGATCCGCGTCTTCGTGCAGGGCGAGGTCTATGAACCGGGTGCCTACCTGGTGCCGAGCCTCAGCTCCCTCATCAATGTGCTGAGCCTGGCGGGCGGACCCACCGCCCTCGGAAGCTACCGGGATATCCGCGTGATGCGGGGTGGCAAGGATGTCTTCCACTTCGACCTCTACCCCTACCGGGCCGAGGGACTGGGAAACCCCAATGTCACGCTCCAGAGCGGCGACACCCTTTTCGTGCCCCTGGTGGAGAACCAGGTGCTGTTGAAGGGCGCCTTCCAGCGGGTGGTGGGGCAGCTGCCGTCCGCGACCGCGGAGGACCAGACCGGAGCCTTCGTGGAGGCGAACCCCCTGAAGGCCCAGATCGCCCGACTGAACGCCGAACGCCAGACCATCCAGGACCAGCTGAACCAGGGAAAGACCGCCGACCAGGCGTTGGCCAAGAGCGGCCGGCTCACGCCGGGGGAAGCCGAGGCCAAGGCCCCCATGGAGGCCAAGGAGCGTGCCGCTCTGGAAGCCCGCCTTCAGAACCTGAGCGACCAGATCGCCGCCCTCCAGTCTCAGCCGACTGCGGATCATCGCCTGAAGCTGGATCCCGCCACGGGCCAGCCCTACCGGCAGCCGGACGATTCTATGCCCACCTGGATGCGCCGCTGGTACGACTTGGGCGTGGCCCCGGAGATGGCCTTCGAGATGCGGCCCGGCGAGACGGTGGCCGATGCGTTGCGCTATGCGGGGGGCCTGGCCCTGGAGGCGGGTCCGGGCGCTTTGACGCTGGAACGCCGCACCCTTGCGGGCGTGGTGTCGGGCCAGGAGATCCGGCCCTCCCAGGCGGCCTCTGTCTCCCTCCAGCGGGGTGATGTGCTGTCGGCTCTGCCCCAGCGCACCCTCACCGGGGCGGTGGTACAGGTGTCGGGCTGGGCGCGGGTGCCGGGCTTCTTCGCCCGCACGCCCGGCCTGAAGGTGGGGGATCTGCTGCGCCAGGAGCACCAGATCCTGCCGGACACCTACCAGCCCCGGGGCGAGATCGTCCGCACCCTGCCGGACGGCTCCACCCGCTACTTCGCCTTCGACGTGACCCAGGCCCTGGCCGGGAATCCCGCCTCGGATCTGCTGCTGGCGGACCGGGACAAGGTGGAGCTCTACCGGGTGGAGGACTTCCGCCTGCCCGAAACCGTGACGGTGCTGGGCCCGGTCACCCGGCCCGGCGTGTATGCCTACCACGAGGGCATGCGCGCCTCGGACCTCATCTTCCGCGCGGGTCTCCCCCTTAAATCAGCCAATGAACTGGTGGCGGAACTGGCCCACTACCGGGCCGGCAAGCCCAGCCAGGTGCTCCGCCTGGATCTGCCCCGCCTGCTCTCCACCCGCACGGAGAGTCCGGTCGGCCTGGATGACGACACCCTGAACCCCCGCCTTCAGCCCGATGATCAACTGAGTTTCTTCAGCCTCCCGGACCCCAAGATCCACCGCACGGTGCAGATCCTGGGGCAGGTGCTGCGGCCCGGCGCCTACACCCTGGAATCCGACACGGAGACCCTGAGCCACCTGATCGCCCGGGCCGGAGGGCTCACGCCCAACGCGATGCCCGACGCGGGCGTGTTCCTGCGGCAGATGGGCCAAGCCAACAGCTCGCTCATGGAGGCCAGCCGGGAGTCGGGCATCACCAGCCAGGATCCCACCGCCAATGGCATCAATGAGATCCTTGCGCGTCTCAGCGAGACCAAGCGCAATCCCCTCACCAGCGCCCTGGAGACGAACCCCGTGCTGCACGATCTCGCCTCCGGCAGCCTCAACCGCATGGTGGTGGACTTCCCGGCGGCGCTGAAGGGGAATGCCCAGGCGGATGTGGAGCTGCGGGATGGGGACCATATCATCATCCCGCGCCAGATGGATTCCGCCTACGTGGTGGGCGAGACGGCCAGCCCCTTTGCCAACTACAAGGTGGCCTCGGGCATGAAGGTGCGTGACCTGCTGAAGCTGGCGGGCGGGGTGACCCGCAACGCCGACCGCTGGAACATTCGCCTGCTCAAGGCCGATGGCCGCATCGAGGACAGCTGGGTGATGGGCAAGCCCGTCGGCCCCGGCGACACGGTGCTGGTGCCTCAGCGCTTCCGCCGCGACACCAACTGGCAGGAGAACCTCCAGGCCCTCACGCCCATCGCGCTCATCCTGAATGCGATCAAGCTGAATTGAAGAAAGGCTCGTCTGGCCGCCCCGCGAATCCGGGAGAGACCTCTTACTTTGGGGTGGGAATTTTTCTATTCTACGAGTTAGCCTGAAAGGGCTTCATCCTCGAGGAGGCCTGTGTACCGTACATTTCGTTGGCTATATGTTTGCCTGTTCATGGGGATGTTGATTGGGCCGGCCTGGGGGCAAGGGGTGCCTGCAGTGGCGCCCCAGGTGGCTCCGGGGGGCTTGGCTCAGGCCCTGCCGGCGGCCCATGTCCAACCCGCGGCGCCTCCGGAAACCGCCCCCCATGCCCCGCCGGGCGCCCATCCTTCCGCCCGGGAGCAGGAGGGCCAGAACCCTCATGAGGCCCAAACCCAGCGCGAGGAAGCGGCGAAGGAAATCAGCAAGCTTCGCGCTGCCTACAAGGGCCCTTACATCCTGGCCTCGGATCTTTTCAATCAGATGCCCGATGCCTCGGCCAGCCGATCGGCGGCGATGGGAGAGGACTACGTGCTGGGGGTGGGCGACCAGTTGATGCTGTCCGTCTTCGGCAGCGCCACCTTCGAACTGCCCCTCACCGTGGATCGCCGCGGGGACGTGGTGGTGCCCAAGGTGGGCGCGATGCATGTGGCGGGGCAGACGCTGGGGGAGGCGCGGCTCGCCGTGCATCGGCTCATCTCGAAGGATTTCTCGAACGTGACCATTGATCTCCAGGTGGCCGCCATCCGCGATGTGCGGATCTTCATCCTTGGCGAGGTGTACCGCCCGGGTTCCTACCTGGTACCCAGCATGAGTTCTCTGGTGAACCTGCTGATGATGGCCGGGGGGCCCTCGCCCATGGGCACCTACCGCAACGTGGAGGTGATCCGCGACAACCAGGTGATCCATACCCTGGATCTGTACGACCTGCGCCTGAACGGCAAGGGCATCGAGAATGTGCTGCTGAAGGATGGCGACACCCTGTTCGTGCCCATCACGGGCGTGAAGGTGCTCATGCAGGGCGCCTTCCTCCGCGTGGCGGCCTCGCCCCAGAGCAAGGCCTTCCCCGGCGTACTGGTGGAGCTGAGACCCCGAGAGACGGCTCTGGATGCGATCAGATTCATCGGCGGGCTCATGCCCTCCGCCTTCCCGACCCTGCTCACCCTCCAGCGAACGGGCGCCAACGGCGTCGTGGATATCCAGAACCTGTCCACCGCGCCGGAGGCCCTAGCCACGGTCAAACTCTACTCCGAGGATGTGCTGACCGCCCTGACCCAGGCCACCCGCACGGAGAACATCGTGGAGGTCAAGGGGCACGCCCGCGTACCGGGCCATTACGCCTTCCGGCCGGGCATGCGCGTGAAGGATCTCCTCACCCTCACGAATCAACTGCTGCCCGACACGTACTTGGGACGGGGCGAGATCGTGCGCACCCTGCCGGATGAAACCAGACAATTGCACGTCTTCGACGTGACGAAGGCGCTCCAGGGCGATCCCAGCCAGAACCTGGCTCTGGCCCCCCGCGATGTCCTCACCCTCTACAAGGTGGAGAATCTGCGCCTGCCCCAAACCGTGACGGTGACCGGACCCTTCACGACCCCCGGGACCTATCCCTGGTACGAGGGCATGCGGGCCTCGGACCTGGTGTTCCGGGCCGGCGTGCCCCGGCTGGACGCGGACCGCTACCGCGCCGAACTGGCCCACATGAAAGACGGCAAGGTGAGCCAAGTGGTGCCTCTGGCATTGGCTACGCTGATCACCACGGAGACCTCCAGTCCCGTGGACCTGAAGGATCCCGCGGTGAATCCTCGGGTGCAGCCCTACGACACGCTCACCCTCTACGAGAAACCGGATTTCAAGATCCACCGGTCCGCGCGCATCGAGGGGATGGTGGCCCACCCCGGCACCTACGTCTTCACCGATGAAAAGCCCACCCTCAGCGAGCTCATCGCCCGGGCCGGGGGGCTGCTGCCCGGGGCCATGCCGGATGCGGGCGTCTTCCTGCGGATGATGGGCGAAGCCAATGCCGACCTCCAGCAGGCCAGCAAGGAATCGGGGCTTTCCGCCCACGATCCCACCGCCAACGGCATCAATGAGATCCTCTCCCGGCTCAACGAGACCAAGCGGGATCCCCGGACGGGCCAGCTATTGAAGAATCCGATCCTGCACGGCCTCCTGGCCGGCAGCCTCAATCGCATGGTGGTGGACTTCCCGGCGGCGCTGAAGGGGAATGCCCAGGCGGATGTGGAGCTGCGGGATGGGGACCAGATCATCATCCCTCGCCAGATGGATTCGGCCTACGTGGTGGGCGAGACAGCCAGTCCCTTCGCCAACTACAAGGTAGCCTCGGGCATGAAGGTGAAGGATCTGCTGAAGCTGGCGGGCGGCCTCACCCGCAACGCGGACCGCTGGAACATCCGCCTCCTCAAGGCCGATGGCCGCATCGAGGACAGCTGGGTGATGGGCAAGCCCGTGGATCCCGGCGACACGGTGCTGGTGCCCCAGCGCTTCCGCCGCGACACCAGCTGGCAGGAGAATCTCCAGGCCCTGACGCCCATTGCCATCATGCTGAGTGTCCTCAAACTCTGAGCCACCCATGAAATCGCCTGCCTGCTGGTCCACCCTGGAGGCCCATCCCATGGCGGGCTGGCGGCGGCCGGTCTCCCTGCCGCTGCCGGTGGTGCCGCAGGCCTCCCGCCTGCTCTGGTGCGGCATCGGCGGATCCCTGCTGCCTTCAGAGACGCTGGTGCGGGCCTTCGGGGATGAGGCGGTCCAGTCCCGCTGGACGCCCCTGGCTTCGCCCCAGCCCCAGGCCCTCGCGCTGCATCCGGACGATCAGCTGGTGTTCGCCTCCAAGAGCGGGAAGACCCTGGAGCTGTGGACCTGGATCGGCCGGCTGCGCGCCCTGCCCGGCTGGGACCGCCTGGAGCGGCCGCCGATTCTGATCACCCAGAACGATGCCAACCCGCTGGCCCGCTGGGGCCGGGCCGAGGGCTATCCCATCCTGCCCATCCCCGTGGAGGTGGGCGGCCGTTTCTCGGCCTTCACGCCCGTGGGCACCCTCCCCTTGGCCTGGATGGGCCGCGATCCAGAGGCGTTCCTGGCGGGCGGGCGGGCGGTCGCCGCATCGGCCCGGGATCCGCAGAGTCTCTGGGGCGGGCGCATCGCCGGACTGGTGGACGCCCTGCGGGAGGGCTACCTGCGCGGCATCACGGAATGGGTCTTCATGCCCTACGACCGGCGCCTGGAGAGCCTCTCCGCTTGGTGGACGCAGCTGGTGGCCGAAAGCCTGGGCAAGCAGGCGGCCGATGGCACCCGGCGCGGCTTCACCCCCTTGCACGCCGTGGGCCCCGTGGACCAGCACAGCCAACTCCAGCGCTGGATGGCCGGCCCCCGGAACCTGGGCGTGATCCTGCTCACCGTGGAGGAACCCGGCGCACCCGAGCGGCTGGCCGTGCCCGAAGCCTGCCCCTACCCGGGCCTGGCGGGCCTCCAGGGCAGTCAGATCCTCGCCGCCCAGGCCGAGGGCACCGCCGAAGCCCTGGCGGGCGCGGGCCTTCCCGTGCTGCGACAGCACCTGTCCACCTTGGATGAACATTCGCTCGGCGAGCTGATGATGGCCTGGCAGTTCGTGGTGGGCCTGCTGGGCTTCGCCCTGGAGGTGGATCCCTTCGACCAGCCCGCCGTGGAAGACGGCAAGCTCCGGACCTTCCGGAAGCTGGGATTGGCCTGACACGAACGAGGGGGGACCGCCTGCTCGCCTTCGGCTCGCGAGGTTCCCCCTTGTACACGCCGTCTGACCCCACCCTACCCAGAGCCAAGATGAAACCCCGTGCTGGCCGTGGGATGCTGGCGGCTGTTCTCCCTGGAGCCGCCATGATCCTCTTCAATCCCCGGAAGCTGGGCGAGGCCCATCCCGATCCGAAGCTCAACGATCTGCTGCGCAAGACCGTGGCCTTCTTCGAGGCGAAGGGCAAGGCCCGCCTCAAGGAGGATGACTTCAACCGCACCTGGTACACGGATTTCCTCGCGTTCGTGAAGCAGGAGAAGGTCTTCGCGACGCTGCTCACGCCCTCCGAGTACGGCGGTCCCGACTGCCGCTGGGACACCTCCCGGCTGGTGGCCTTCAACGAGGTGCTGGGCTTCTACGGCCTCTGCTACTGGTACACATGGCAGGTCTCGATCCTCGGCCTCGGACCCGTGTGGATGAGCCGCAACGAACCCCTGAAGCGCCGGGCGGCGAAGCTCCTCGACGAAGGCGCCATCTTCGCCTTCGGCCTTTCCGAGAAGGAGCATGGGGCCGACATCTACGGCACCGACATGCAGCTGGTGCCCCAGCCGGACGGCACCTACCTGGCCCGGGGCGACAAGTACTACATCGGCAACGGCAACGAGGCGGCAATGGTCTCCACCTTCGGGCGCCTGCCGGGGGGCGAGTACGTGTTCTTCGCCGCGGATAGCCAGCATCCCCGCTACGAATTGGTGAAGAACATCACCGCCACCCAGTCCTACGTGGCCGAGTTCAACCTGAACGACTATCCCGTAACCGAGGCGGATCTCCTCTCCCGCGGCGATGCGGCCTGGGACGCCTCCCTCAACACGGTGAACATCGGCAAGTACAACCTGGGCTGGGCCACCATCGGCATCTGCACCCACGCTTTCTACGAGGCACTGAACCACGCCTCGAGCCGCATCCTCTACGGCAACCCGGTCACCACCTTCCCCCACGTGAAGCAGATGTTCGTGGAAGCCTACGCACGGCTGGCGGCCATGCGGCTCTTCGCCCTGCGGGCCGCGGACTACATGCGCTCAGCTTCGGCCGAGGACCGCCGCTACCTGCTCTACAACCCCGTGGTGAAGATGAAGGTGACGACGCAGGGCGAGAAGGTGATTGACCTGCTCTGGGATGTCATTGCCGCCAAGGGCTTCGAGAAGGACATGTATTTCGAGACGGCCACCCGGGACATCCGCGCCCTGCCGAAGCTGGAGGGCACGGTCCACGTCAACATCGCCCTCATCGTGAAGTTCATGCAGAACTACTTCTTCAACCCCGCCGAGTACCCCGAGATGCCCCGGCGCCTGGACGCGGTGGATGACGCCTTCCTCTTCGACCAGGGGCCCACGCGGGGCCTGGGGAAGATCCGCTTCCACGACTACCACCCGGCCTACGCCGCCTTCGATCTGCCCAACGTGCGGCTCTTCCGCGAACAGATCGAGGGGTTCCGCGCCTTCCTCTTCAAGGCCACGCCGGACGCGGCCCAGCAGAAGGACATTGATTTCCTGCTCACCGTGGGCGAGATCTTCACCCTCGTGGTGTACGGGCAGCTCATCCTGGAGAACGCGACGCTGCTGGGCCAGTCGGAGGATCTGGTGGACCAGATCTTCGAGGGCATGGTGCGCGATCTGTCCGCCTTCGCCCTCCAGCTGCACGCCAAGCCCTCCAGCACCGAGGCGCAGCAGGCCCTCTGCCTCCGCCTGCTCCGCAAGCCCGACCATGACGCGGCCCGGTTCGAACGCATGCTCGCGGAAGTGATGTCCCTCAAGGGCGCCTACGAGATGAACCCGTAGCCCTATCGGTACCTCGGCTTCAGCCACCGCTGCGGATCCTCGGCCTTGGCCTGGTGGCGGATCTCGAAGCCGAGGCGGGGGCCGTCCACGGTGTCGCCCACGGTGCCGACGGTCTCGCCCTGCTTGAGCACCTGGCCCTTGGCCACGATCAGGCCCTGGAGGTGGGTGTAGAGGGTGAACCAGCCGCCGCCGTGATCCAGGATCACCATGGGGCCATAGCTCTGGTAGAAGTCGGCGAAGACCACACGGCCATCGGCCACGGCCTGCACGGTCGCGCCCAGCGGCGCCGCCACGAGCACGCCGCTCTGCAGGGTCTTCGTGTGGAACTTGGGGTGGAGGTGTTCGCCGAAGCCCTGGGCGAGGGTGCCGGACACGGGCTGGGGCAGCTCGCCACGCAGGGAGACGAAGGGTTCGGCGGGTTCGAAGGATTCGCTTTTCGGGCGGTTCGTGAGGTTGGCCAGCAGGCGTTCGAGCTGGAGGGATTCCTCCGCCAATTCGCCCTGCACCTGTTTCTGGGCGGCCTCGTCCTGCTGGAGGCCCGCGAGGAAGGTGTTCAGCCGGTCCTCCTGCAGCCGCAGGGAGGCCTGCAGGGCCAGCGCCTCCCGGGCCTCGGCGGCCTGCCGGGCCAGCACCACCTGGAGGGCCTGGCCTTTGGCGGCCAGATCGGTTTCCAGGCGCTGGATCTCCGCCAGTTTCTTGCGCACCTGCAGGCGGGCCCAGGCCAGGATCCGGCCCTTCGCCAGCCAGGTGCTGGGATCCCGGAACGAGGTGTAGAGCCCCAGCTCGCCCAGGGGCCCCAGGGCCTGCATCCAGCGGACCTGCCGGCGCAGGCTGGCCCGCAGCTGCTGGACCTGGCCCTGGATGCGCGCCTGCTCCTGCGTCAGGCTCGCCGCCTGGGCCTGGGTCTGCTCCTGGCGCAGCCGGGCGCTGTCCAGCTGGGCCTGCACCCGGTCGCGCTGGAGGGCGATGCCCTGGAGATCCACCAGCACACCCTTCCGGCGCTTGGTCAGGGCTTCGAGCTGCTGGTCCACCTGCACCATGCGGCCTTTGAGAACCGCCAGTTTCTGTCGAATCTGGACCGGATCCTGCGCGGGCTGGGCCCCGAGGAGCCCCGCCAGCAGGAAGGCAAGGACGCGCCGCACCGGGGCCCTACTTTCCGCGCTTCGCGCTCCCCTTGGCGCCCCCGGCGGGCAGCAGCATGGCCAGCGCGCCCAGCGCCAGCGGCCCGCCGATGGAGAGCGGCAGGGCCAGCGGCGAGAAGGGATCCGACGGCAGCTGGGCCATGGGCAGCAGCGCCACCAGGATGCCCAGGCCCTTCACCTGGGCGGCGCTCCAGCCCAGATCCTGCCCGAAATCCAGGAAGAAGCTGAGGCGCGGCCCGAGTTCCCGGAGCACCAGCGTGAGCAGCAGGGCCAGGCCTGCGCTGGACTTGAGCAGCCGCGAGAGCAGCACGGCCCAGAGCAGCATCTGGAGCCCCAGCAGCAGGCCGTGGAGGTCCGCCCGCAGCAGCTCCGGCGGCCAGACCTGGCCCACCAGCCGCCAGCACAGGGCCCACACCGGGAAGAGCGCCACCTGGGACAGGAACAGGCCGTGGACGAAGCCCAGGCCCGTGCCCGCGAAGAAGCCCTTCAGCCGCTCGCCCCGCGCCGCCGCGGCGGTCCACTGGGTCACCGGGACGAAGGCGCCCAGCAGCACCACGAGCGAGACGATCCAGTACATCAGCCCCTGCAGGTTGCCCACGACGTAGCTGCGGAGCGTATCCGCCCCCAGCGGCACCGCCGTGCCGAAGGCCACGATCTGCGAGCCATCCGGCCCCTGCTGGCCCTGGATCCCCATCACCACCAGCCCCGTGAAGAAGAGGCACACCAGCACCCAGCCGATGCGCAGCTTCGAGCTTCCGAAACGATCCATGAGGGCTCCCGGGGATGTTCGATGATACCTGGACCGGCTCGCCCTCAGGCCGGGGCGGCGCAGGCGCGGGCCTCGGCCCGGGCGGGCCGCCAGTCGGGCCCCTCGGCCAGGGCCTTCTGGAGATCCCGCCGGGCCTTCACGCCCTCCCCCTGCCTCCGCTCGGCCCGCGCCAATTCAACCCAGAGGACGATGGCATCGGGCTTGAGGGCGAGGCCCCGGCGCGCGGCATCCGCGGACGCCTGCCAGTGCCCGGCCAGGGCTTCCACCTGGGCGAGGCCTTGCCACAGCTGGGAGCTGGTCCGGTTGGCGGCCAGGCCCCGGGTCACGACCTTCCGGGCCGCCTCCAGCGCGGGGGCGGCATCCAGGCCCCGGTCCCGGCGCAGCCGCGCCTCGATCAGGCAGACCTCGGCCTGGGTCCAGAGGCTCCGGTAGTGGTCCGGGCGCAGGGCCGTGCCCCGGGCCGCGGCCCGGCGGGCGCGCGCCAGGCCGGGCAATGGATCCCCGCCCTTCGCCGCGGTCCATTCGGCCCCGAGGGCCTCCATCAGCGCCCGGTCCCACCAGCCGTAGGCGTTGGTCGCATAGAGGGCCTGGCTACCGTCCAGGGCCTTCAGCCCCGTCTGGATGGGCTCGGTGGGATCCAGCCCCTGGGCACTGGCCCAGCGGGCCTGGAGGCAGCAGGCCTCCCCCAGGATCTGGAGGATGTAGAAGTCCGGACCATCCCGCTGCACGCGGGCCTGGCAGAGCTGCCGGGCCGCCCGGAGGGGCGCGTCCGGATCCCGCCCCCGGGCCAGCCAGTAGCGGGCCTCGATCAGGTCCAGTTCCGCCTGCTCGGGCATCCACGGCGGGTAGAGGCCGCGGGCCAGGTCCAGGGCCGGCCGGGGATCCTCGCCCCAGAGGCGCTGGACCGATCCCAGGGTCCAGGCCACATTGGCGAGGCAGGTGTCCTTCCACTGGTTCCGGGGGGTGGTGGATTCCACCAGCCGCAGGGCGCCCTCCAGCAGGGGCCGCCCATCCTTCCCGTGGGCAGCGTCGTAGATGGCTTCCCGCAGCTGGAGACCGCCCATCTGGTTCGCCAGCTTGGGATCGCCCGGCTGGATCTGCATGGCCCGCGCGAACAGGGCCTCGCCCCGGCGGAACACTTCTGAGGTGACGCGGCCTTCGCTGCTCTCCCGCGTCGCCTCCTGCCCCAGATCCTCGAGGGCCCGTCCAAGGAGGCTGGCGTCGCTGGGAGCCCGTTCCATGCCCTCGGCCAGGGCCCGCCGGGCCTGGACCAGGAACGCATCGCGGCCTGCCAGATCGCCAGCGGCCTGCTGAGCATAGGCCAGGCTCTGCAGGGCCTCCCACTCGAGGCCCTTGGAGAT